>CAZUGP010000014.1:0-2807 GCA_964619965.1 uncultured Acidobacteriota bacterium | reverse complement strand
CGTGATCCAGCGGGCAAGGTGCTGCCTTGTCACTGATCGTTGTGCGCAAGGGCTTGCCCCGGATAACGCCGTGCAGGCCCATCTCCCGCATCAGGCGCGCAACCGTGCAGCGGGCAACATCAACACTCTCGCGTTTGAGCTGCCGCCAGACTTTGCGAACACCATAAACCTCGAAGTTCTCCTTGAAGACGCGAGTGATCTCGGGCTTCAAAGCCAGGTCCCGCTTGGCCCGAACCGAAAGCTTCCCCGGATTCATCCGCTTGGCAACATGGTCATGATAGGTGGAAGGGGCAATCGGCAAAACCTTGCAGATCGGCTCGACCCCATGGGATCCACGATGATCGTCAATGAACGCGATCATCTTTTGAACGGGCGGTCGAGCTCCGCCTGGGCAAAATACGCAGACGCTTTGCGCAAGATCTCATTGGCCTGCCGAAGCTCGCGGTTCTCCCGTTCCAGAGCCTTCAGCTTGTCTGCCATGTCAGTCGGAACGCCGGCACGCTTGCCGCTGTCCACCTCTGCCTTCCTCACCCACTCGTGAAGGGTTTGAGGCACACAGCCAATCTTCTCGGAAACCGATACCACAGCCGACCAGCGCGACGGGTAATCACCTTCGTGATCCAGCACCATCCGTACCGCCCGGGCACGCACCTCAGTTGAAAACTTGTTCGTTGTTTTGCTCATAGTGGCTCCACCTTCTCAGGAGTTGGAGCCTCCGGCAATCCCGGGGCGGTTCAGCAGCCGGTTTTGAGTGGCAGGTTGATGGGCTGGGGTTGCCGGTTTCCCTGTTCGCAAATGGCGCTATCGGCGATAATGATTTTGCCACTGCCTACGCTGGCGTGACGCTCTATTTTGGCGGAGAAGAAAAGAGCTTAATCCGGCGGCACCGCGAAGATGATCCTAATAACGACATAATGAAATTGCTTGTTAAGCAAGACCAGGCTGTGGCTCCATCGCCACCAAGCCCACCGCCACCACCGCCGCTGGAAATTCCTGAATAACTAATTAGGAGTCGCGAAACCGCTTGAGCTTTGCTTTGGTGCGATGCTCGGGTTTGGGCTGAACTTCCGGCCCGGTGAAATATGAGCGCTGCCAGCCTTTTGTTTGAGCTGGCGAGCTGGAGACTTTAAGCGCGTTGTTGAAATCGAGTCGACTCATGCGGTGAGCCATATGCTTTCGCCATAGTTCGGAGCTTTCTTTTCCGTGGATGACGACAGGATCCATCGATTCTGCAAGGCCCCGTGGTATCGGATAAATTGTGCAGAACGGCTCTCCGTTCTCGAATCTCACAGCGCGGTCTTTGTCGGTGAAGAGCCAATTCATGGTAAAGCCAAATTCAGACCAGTCAGTTTCGATAATGCCGGTCAATGCTTGAATCCCCGCCTTCGGCCTGTTGATTGGGCCCGTTGCGCAGAGATCGATTCCTTCAGGTGTTCGAAACAATCCTTTGACGCCGAAAGTCAATATCCCCGATCCGAAATGGCTCATTGCCGCTGGCGGCGCATTGCTTTCATCGGGAACGATCGTGACCGCATCAAATGCGTCACTGCCGTTCCAAGTTGCCGTGAACCCGTGCTGATTTAACAATTCCCAGCCCTGGCTGTTAGCTATATTTAGGGGAAGGCAGCGGTAAGCGAATTTTTCTGGTGTTGCGTCCATCCAATCACGGGCAAGGGGAGCTGGTCGTATCTCTGGCGCCGGGCCTTCTTCGCGATACCAAATGAGACGATTTTCGTCATGGGGCATTGCCAGTTGTGGTTTTTGATCCGCCTCCTGAGCCGGAACCCTCTGTGCCGCAAGAAATGGCTGACGGGGATCGATCGCATAGGGTTCCCGTTGGATTCCCGGGTCTATTATCGCTGTAAATCCCAATTGGTTCAGTTGCTGCAATTTGTGCTGGGTATCCTCATCGCTTAGTGGCAATGCAACTAGCCATCCTTTGCCGCGCAGCGCTTGGTGCAGCCTGATGGCAATCGAGATGTCACGCGACTCATAGGTCCAATTTTCGCCCATCACGACAATATCAAATGCTTCGTGGGCAAACGCACCACCCGTAAAGTCTGCGGTTTCGGCGTCAACAAGTGAGGCGCCCTTGAGCTTGACAAGTGCTGCACGCAGGGCCAACGGCGCACTGAGCGTGAGAATTCGTGCCTGTCGCGGCAGACGCACCTTTTCCAATATCCATGCCGAAACAAGCCTCGACCACTCATCAGAATTGCAATTGGGACAAGTGCGTAGTTTTCTCCTGCCGTTCCCGGTCTTAATGGTTCCAGCCGGTTTGAACAGGGAACCAGAGTAATTGCAAACTGGGCATCTGAATTGCACGACCTGGGCCTCTATTCAATCAACGATTGACTGCGATTTTTTGCCGAAAGCTGCGCGCTAAACGACTTCACAGTCTTTAGATCAAGATGATTTTGGATTGAATCAATCCAAAATCATAAACGTGATCGAAATCAATATTCTGGAGCATGATGTTATCGCCAAAGTCTGTCAACTTTGGCGCATCATGCTCTAGTCATTCAAGTTAAGCGCCAGCCGACAATGGGCGCAAGAGCAGGCCCAGTCTGACACCTGTGAAGTTGGTGGATACGGGCTTTTACTTCAACTTTTCGCGTCGTGCTTCTTAATGCTTGCCCATAAGATGAGGTTTTGAATACTTGCCCCTGTCAACGCAAAGTGAGAATGTCCCCTTGTTGCGCAAAGTGAGAATGTCCCCTTTTGGGTTGGCAGGTTGTGGGTAAAGCGGGCGTAGCGCGCTATCAAAGGGCGCTGTAGCGGAGCCCGCTTTATCCACAGCCGTGGGC
>CAZUGP010000013.1:0-2608 GCA_964619965.1 uncultured Acidobacteriota bacterium | reverse complement strand
TCGGACAATGAGCGCGTCGGAGCTCACGATGGCGAAGCGGTGGTACATCGTCCACACCTACTCGGGATTCGAGGGCAAGGTGAAGGAGAGCCTTCGCCAGCGCGCCGACGCCATGGGTATGGGCGAGGTCATCGAGGACATCCTGATTCCGACCGAAGAGGTGGTCGAGGTCAAGGACGGTAAGAAGACGCGCTCGACGCGGAAGTTCTTTCCCGGGTACGTGCTCGTCAAGATGGAGATGTCCGATACGGCCTGGCACGTCGTGAAGAACACGCCGAAGGTGACGGGATTCGTAGGGACCGGCAACAAGCCGGTCCCGCTCACCAACGCCGAGGTCGACCGCATCATCAACCAGGTCGCGGTCGCGGTCGACAAGCCGAAGCCCAAGCTCGATTTCAACACGGGCGAAGCGGTGCGCATCACCGACGGCCCGTTCAGCAACTTCACCGGGCAGGTCGAGGAGGTCAACGAAGACCGCTCGACGCTGAAGGTCTTGGTCACGATCTTCGGGCGCTCGACACCCGTTGAGCTCGAGTTTCAGCAAGTGGAGAAGATCTAGATGGCGAAGAAGGTCACCGGCTACATCAAGTTGCACATCACGGCTGGGAAGGCGACGCCGGCGCCGCCCGTGGGGCCCGCGCTCGGCCAGCACGGCGTGAACATCATGGATTTCTGCAAGAACTTCAACGCGCGCACCGCCAAGGGCGAGGGGCTGCTGACGCCGGTGGTGATCACCGTGTACCAGGATCGCTCGTACACGTTCATCACGAAGACGCCCCCCGCGAGCGTGCTCTTGGCGAAGGCGGCCAAGGTGGAAAAGGGCTCTGCTGTTCCCAACAAGAACAAGGTCGGCAAGGTGACCAAGGCTCAGGTCTCGGAGATCGCGAAGACGAAGCTCCCCGACTTGAACTGCGACACGCTCGAAGCCGCCATCAAGATCGTCGAGGGCAGTGCGCGCTCGATGGGCATCGACGTCGTTTAGAACCGGACGCGAGGAGTTTCGATCATGCCGAAGCACGGCAAGAAGTACGGCGCGGCGGCCAAGCGGGTCGCGAAGCGCTTCTACACGGTTCCCGAGGCCGTCGCGACCATGCGTTCGGCGGTCTACGTGAAATTCGACGAGACCGTCGAGCTCGCGATGCGGTTGGGCGTCGATCCGAAGCACGCCGACCAGATGGTGCGCGGCACCGTGGTACTCCCGCACGGCGCGGGGAAGACCAAGCGCGTCGCCGTGATCGCCGCCGGAGAGAAGCTCAAGGAAGCCACGGCGGCGGGCGCCGATCACGTCGGCGGGGCCGACCTGGTCAAGCTGATTCAGGAAGGCTTTACGGAGTTCGACGCGGTGGTGGCGACGCCCGACATGATGAAAGACGTGGGCAAGCTCGGGAAGGTCTTGGGCCCGCGCGGGTTGATGCCCAACCCCAAGACGGGGACGGTGACCTTCGACGTGACGAAAGCGATTCGCGAGATCAAAGCCGGCAAGGTCGAATTCCGCGTCGACAAGACCGCGATCATCCATGTCCCGGTCGGCAAGATGTCCTTCGACGATCAGAAGCTGGCCGACAACGCCCTGGCGGTCATTCACGCCGTGCTTCGCGCAAAGCCGCCGGCGGCGAAGGGCAAGTACGTCGAGTCCATCTATCTCTGCTCGACGATGGGCCCCTCGATCGCGGTCGACCCGGTGTCGACCGAGATCCCGGTGGCTTGAGGTGAACCGTGAATCGCACTGAAAAAACGACCGTCGTGGAATCGCTGGCTGCGAGGTTCGGCAAGACGCCGCACGTGATCCTCGCAGACTACAAAGGACTGACGGCCGGTCAGGCGACCGAGCTGCGCCGCAAGATCCGCGTCGCCGGCGGCACCTACATGGTCCTGAAAAACCGGCTCGCGAGCCGGGGATCCGCGGGAACCGCGGTGGGAAAGATCGCAGACCGGCTGAAAGGAACCTGCGGCCTCGCCGCGCATGCGACGGATCCCGTGGCGTTGGCGAAGGTCGTTTCCGAATTCGCCAAGGAGAATCCCCAGTTCCGGCTCGTGGCGTGCGTCGTCGATGCCCAGGAGGTCTACGGGGTCGAGGGCATCAAGCAGCTGGCGACGCTCCCGGGCCGTCAGGAGTTGCGCGCGCAACTCTTGGCACTCATCAATACGCCGGCGACCCAGCTCGTCCGGCTGCTCAACACACCCGCGGGGCAGGTCGCGCGCGCGATCGACGCCCGCCGGGAACAACTCGAGGGCGGCGCGTTGTAGCGCCGACCGCACCCGCGTAGGAACTTGGCCGGGCCCACCGGCGTCACCGAGGAACGACGGAATCACGGAGGATTCGGATCATGGCTGACCTGCAGTCGATTGCTGACAACCTGAGCACCCTCTCGGTCATGGAGGCCGCTCAGCTCGTCAAGATGCTCGAGGAGAAGTGGGGCGTGTCTGCCGCGGCCCCAGTCGCCGTCGCGGCTGCGGCGGGCCCCGCCGCCGCGGTCGCCGAGGAGAAGACCGAGTTCGAGGTCGTTCTCAAGGAGATCGGCGAGAACAAGATCAACGTCATCAAGGTCGTCCGAGAGGTCACAAGCCTCGGCCTGAAGGAGGCCAAGGACCTCGTCGACGGCGCCCC
>CAZUGP010000012.1:0-12773 GCA_964619965.1 uncultured Acidobacteriota bacterium | reverse complement strand
CATCACCGGTCGGCGGGCGGACAGACTTGATCGCGGGCGCAAAGAACGAAGGCCTCGACGATCGACCGATCGGTCTCCGGAAGCTCTTTGACCGAGTGCATGCGAAGGAGAAGACTATCGAGCTGATCGTGCGTCAGGCGGCCATACCACGGCTCCTCGATGAGATTGAAAACGTTAAGCGCTCGCGGCACGCTCGTCTTTAGATTCGGCAGATGGCACTGACCGCAGTGCTGCGCGAGGATCCCGCGGGTGGGCTCCGCCCAGCGATTCTCGGAGGAGCTCGCAGGCGCCGGTTGGACGTCGACCGTCGCAAGCAGCATCAGAAGGGCGACGACAATCATCACGAACTCCGAGGCGAGGATTCTAGAGACCTCCGGCAGGACCGAAGAAGTGGATCATGGCGTAACTGGTCAGAGACGTGACCAGCGCCGTGGCGAGGCCGACCCAGAACGGGCGCAAACCGATACGCCGCATGGCGTCGAATCGAGTCCCCAATCCCACGCCTGCGAGCGCGACGAGAATGAGGAACTTTGCGGCCGCCTGAGCGTCCACCGTGAGATCGCGTCCCAAAAGCTGCGATGCGGAAGCCACGAACCCCAGGGTATTCAAGAGGCACATCGCGAGGAATCCGATCACAAACGGCGGGACGGATTGTTTCAAACGCTGCCGAAGCGATCCGGCGGTTCCTCGGCCGCCGCCGGCGTGGAGCAGTCCCACCAGAACGATCACGCCGCCCATCAACGTGTTGCGGGTCAGCTTCACGACGGTCGCAACGTTGCCGGCGCCCGGGGAGAACGCGAATCCGGTCGCCACGACTTGCGAGGTGTCGTTGACGGCGGTTCCGGCCCACGTCCCGAACGCCGGGTCGGACATGCCGAGCGCATGGCCGAACAGCGGGTAAGCGAAGACGGAGAGCGTGCCGAACAGCGTATTGGTGGCGATGGCGAAGGACGTCTCCTCGTCTTTGGCGCCGATGACGGGTGCGACCGCAGAAATCGCCGTGTTGCCGCACACGGCGGTGCCGACCCCGATCAACGTCGCCAGCCTCGAGGAGACCCCGACGAGCCGCCCGAGCGCGTGCGCCGTTGTCAACGCCAACGTCATGAGAAAAACCACCATCAAAAGCGCGCGGCCTCCGATCGAAAGCGCGGCCGTAAACGAAAACGTCGCACCGAGCAGCACGATCGCCGCGCGCAACAGCGTTTGGAAGGCGAACGCGATCCCCGGTTGCGCGAGCTTCGGAATCCTCGCCACGTTGCCGATGACGAGGCCCGCGAGCACGGCGAAGATCACCTCGCCGACCAGTTTCCCGGTTGCGGGCGGAACCATGCCGTGCGCAGAGCGCGCCGCCAGAGCGACCGTGACCGCGAGGGCCAGACCGGGGAGGACCGAAAGCGGCGTTGTGGATTTCAAGACGCGGCGTGTGGAATCAATCGTCGTAGTCGAGCGATTTCACGGACCGCGCCCACAAGCCGTCGGCTTGCGGCTCGAAGATGCTGCAGCGGTTCATCTCTCCCCCGTAGATGTGAATCGTCACCGAGTCCTCATCGGGGAGAGCGTTGGCGAGGACGTGGTACTCGTACGGCGGGATCAAGGCCCCCGACGATCCGACGCCGGCCTTGACCTCTTCGACCTGGGTGAACCGGAAGCGATCCCCGACCGTTCCAATGAGATCGAAGCGTGTGACGTTCATCTGCCCGGCGACGACGCCCTCGACGCACCACATCCCGGCATGATCGTGGAGGCCGGTCGTCTGCCCCGGCCCCCAGGTCATGACGACGGCCGTGTAGCCGAGCTCGTCATTACGAAAAAGCAGGCGACGCGCGTAATGGTCCTTGCGCGACCTCACGAAGCGCTCGGGAATCTCGAGGTCGTTCGCCCGGATGAGGTCGCACAGCGCGGTTTTCACATGGCTCGTCACCGTGTGGACTTCGCCCATCTTGACCGAGGCATCGAGCCTGTCGATCAAGTGCTGGACGGTTTGGAGCGAAGCGTGGCGCATTGGGTTCCCGGTGGAAAAGTGCCCCAGATGGTCCAAGCCGTCAAGGATGAAAATCGCGACAGGATGAAAATCGCGCGATCCCCCGAGAAGCGCTAGACTTGCCGCGAATACCCACAATCCGGCGGCGCGTCTTGGCCGCCCGAAGGAGCCTCGCATGAAGATCTTTCGTCTCCTCATGACCCTCGTGGCGGTCGCCTCGCTCGCCGGATTTGCGTTGGCCGGCGACGAAGCGAAGACGGTGACCGTCACCGGCAAGATCGTTTGCGCCAAGTGCTCGCTGCAGAACGCCGACGCGAAGGAATGTCAAAACGTGATCGTCGCCGAGGAGAACGGGAAGACCGTTCAGTACTACGTCGCGAAGAACACGCTGAGCGAGGAGTTCGGCCACGTCTGCAAGGGCGAGAAGAACGTCGTTGCCACCGGCACCGTGAGCGAGAAGGACGGGAAGACCTGGATCACGGCGACCAAGATGGATCAGCCGGCCGGTTAGACGGACGAGGGGAGTGTCAACTACGACCGCGTCAGCTTGCGGTACTTGATGCGGTGGGGCTGGTCGGCCTCGGCGCCGAGCCGCCGCTTGCGGTCGGCCTCGTACTCCTGGTAGTTCCCCTCGAACCACACGACCTGGCTGTCCCCTTCGAAGGCGAGGATGTGGGTCGCGATCCGGTCGAGAAACCACCGGTCGTGGCTGATGATGACGGCGCAGCCGGCGAAATTGAGGATCGCCTCCTCGAGCGTCCGCAGCGTGTCGACGTCCAAATCGTTCGTCGGCTCGTCAAGCAACAACACGTTGCCGCCGCTTTTGAACATGCGCGCCATGTGCACGCGGTTGCGCTCGCCTCCCGAGAGGTCCCGTACGAGCTTCTGCTGGTCGGACCCTTTGAAGTTGAACCACGACACGTACGCCCGGCTGGGAATTTCCCGCTTTCCGAGCGCGATGATGTCGAGCCCCTGAGAGATCGCCTGCCAGACATTCTGCTCACCGTCCAAGACGTCGCGGCTCTGATCGACGTAGGAGAGGACGACGGTCTCTCCGACGCGCAGCGTCCCGCCGTCGGGCTTCTCCTGACCGACAATCATGCGGAAGAGCGTCGTCTTTCCCGCTCCGTTGGGCCCGATCACGCCGACGACCCCTCCCGGCGGCAGGTTGAACGAGAGGTCCTCCATGAGAAGGTTGTCACCGTAGCCTTTGCGAACCCCTTGAGCCTCTACGACGAGATCGCCCAAGCGCGGCCCCGCGGGGAGGTAGAGCTCCTCGAGCTGGTCGGTGCGCCTCTCGGAATCCTGCCGGAGCAGGTCTTCATATGCAGTGATGCGCGCCTTGCTCTTGGCGTGCCGAGCACGGGGCGCCATACGCACCCACTCGAGCTCGTGCTCGAGCGTCTTCTGCCTTGCACTGCTGGCCTTTTCCTCCTGGGCCAGGCGGCGCTGCTTCTGGTCGAGCCACGAGGAGTAGTTCCCCTCCCACGGAATCCCGGCACCCCGGTCGAGCTCCAGAATCCACCCCGCGACGTTATCGAGAAAATAGCGGTCGTGCGTGATCGCGACGACGGTGCCCGGGTACTCCTTCAAGTGCCGCTCGAGCCACGCGACCGACTCGGCATCCAGGTGGTTCGTCGGCTCGTCGAGCAGCAAAAGGTCGGGCTTCTGGAGGAGCAGGCGGCACAGCGCCACGCGGCGCCGCTCGCCGCCTGAGAGCGTGGCCACGTCGGCGTCGCCGGGCGGGCAGCGCAGCGCGTCCATGGCGATTTCCAGATGCGTGTCGAGGTCCCAGAGATTCTGGTGATCGATCTGGTCCTGGAGCTTGGCGGCCTCGTCGGCCGTTTCGTCGGAGTAATTCTCCATCAAGGCGTTGTAGCGGTCGACGATAGCCTTCTGCTTTGCGACCCCCTCCTCGACGTTTCCCAGCACGGTCTTTCCGTCGTCGAGCTTGGGCTCCTGTGCCAAGAACCCGACCGTCGCGCTCTTGGCCGGGAACGCCTCGCCGGTGAACTGATCATCCTGGCCCGCCATGATCCGGAGCAGCGAGGACTTGCCGGCGCCGTTGTGGCCGAGTACGCCGATTTTCGCGCCGTAGTAGAACGATAGCCAGATCCCCTTCAGGATCTCCCGCTTCGGCGGGACGGTCTTGCGAAGATCCTTAATCGTGAAGATGAATTCGGGCATGGCGTGGTCCTCTCCGTGTTCTGAGCACCGGGTCGAACGGACGAGGTTAGCACGCGTGGAAAAGGGGACTGTCCCCTTTTCGTCAGGGGCAAGCGTTGTTGGTGACGTGTGCCGTGATTGCAGGGCACGCAGCGGCGGCGCCGCCGTAATTCAATTCGCCACCGTTCACCGCGCGCGCGTAGCTGCCATCGGTCGCTCCGCCGTCGGTCGCCGCCACGAGGAACCATACGTTGTCCGGGAGCACGATCGTCGCACTGCCGGTTGCGGGCAAGCCGCAGTGGCCGCCCGTGAACGCCGCGTAGCTGCCGATCGCGCCATGATAGATGTTGACAGCGGCCGCGACGCATTGCGCCGTATCCCAAGTCACGACGACGTTTCCGCCGCTTCTCGACGCACGCATCGCCATCCCGGGGACGAATCCGTCATCGGGAATCGGCGGAGGGCCCGCAGCCATCGTCTGGCACGAACCGGGGACCATCGCGCCCGTCACCGCGACGTCGTCGATCCACCAATTCCCGCCGGGGTAGACGTAATCGCCCGAGAGATGGAAGCGGACCTTGACGTCGCCACCGGCCCAGTTGCCCAAAGACGCAGTGTAGCTCGTGTAGCTCATGTGGATTCCGGTGAAATATCGCGTCGGGGCCGCAGTCGTCGGGCAGTCGTTGTACGGCACCTCGACCGGCTCGGGATAGATCGGGTTGAGCGGAACGCGGGTCCAATTGGTGAACGAAGGACCGGTCGCGATCTCCGCCTGTCCGAGCGAGCCGCCGATCCAGAGAATCTCGCCCGTCGGGTCGTACTCGAGATCGTGCTTGGTCCAGAACGTCAGCTGCGGTCCCTGTCCCGGATCGGCGAGCGTGAGCGCGGGCGTCGTCGCGTCCGCGCAGACGCCTCCGCTGCTCGTCGCCGTGTAGACGGCAGGACCCGCGTGCCCCCCCGAGCCGGCCACGATCCAGGGCGCGCCAGCCGACATCTTTGCGATCCCCGTGTCGCCGGCGTCGTCGCTCCACGTGCCGATCACCGGAGGTCCGTCGGAAGCCGCCACGACCGCGGTCGTGTTGGTCTCCTCGTTGCCGCCGCGGCACGGTCCGCCGTGGCCGGTCGCCGCGTCTTCGGCGCGAACGACGTACCAGCGCGGCGCGCCGGACACCAGATCCACGGCGTCGGTGAACGTCGTGCCGACGACGCAGCGCGCGATTCGGTTCGCCGGGCTCGGCACGAATCCACTCGTCGTGCCGCGGTAGACGTTGTAGCGGACGTCGCCCACGCAGTAGGGACTGGCCGCATTCCACGCGAGGTCCACGGTGCACCCCGAGAGGCCCGCGCTCTCCGCGGTCTGCACGCCGTGAAACGATGGGACGAGAGCGCAGTCGCCCGTGGGTTGCACGGCAGCGCACGGCGAGCGCTCGGACTCGCAGGCCGAGGCGAGATCCGAGGTTGCCGCGACGTAATAGCTGTACGTCGCGCCGCCCGACACCGTCGTGTCGAGGTACGACGACGACGTGACCGTCGCGACG
Organism: uncultured Acidobacteriota bacterium; assembly: GCA_964619965.1. Taxonomy (GTDB): domain Bacteria; phylum Acidobacteriota; class Polarisedimenticolia; order Polarisedimenticolales; family DASRJG01; genus DASRJG01. Next base: position 7,088 of record CAZUGP010000012.1, on the reverse strand, counting down.
GGAACGAAGGACGAGCCGGGGCACGCGCCGAAGCTCCGGTAAACGTTGTACGAGACGGCGCCGGGTACCTGCGGCCACGACACCTGCACCTGGTGGTCGGCCGGGGTGGTGAGCGTCGGGGTCGTGGGCGCCGCAGGGGCGGGACAGTCTGCGAGCGCGCCGCGGACGACGAGCGCGAATGGCTGCGGCCCCAACGGCACGTCGACGCCTCGGACGCGGACGATGTAGCGCCCCGCCGTCGGGGCCTCGAACACCAGGCGCTCCTCGACGTTGCGTGTGTCGTGCAAGTTCCCGGAATTCGACGTGGCGAACGGGAGACCGCTGCCGGTGTCCAGACTCTGGAACCAGACCATCCCCGAGGGGTCGACGACCTCGAGCTTGAGCTCGTTGACGCGCGTGACAGCGGCATTCAGCGCGCCCGGGTAGTCGCTCCAGGCGAGCGTCGCACGAAACGGCGTTCCGGCGGTGACGTCGTAGGCATGCTGGACCACGCTTCCGGTTGACAACCCTTCGCGGTGATCGTCGACGCGAAGTTGAAAGCTCCCTCCGGCGAAGGCGAGCGTCCTGTCGAGTTGGATGCGGCCGAAGCCGGTGTCGAAATCCGGGCCCGGCGCCTGTGCCCCGAGTGCGACCGCGCCATCGATCAGCGTGGCCTTCACGAGGGCCCCCGATGGCGAGAACCCCTGCGCGGGATTGCGGGTTCCGGCAGCCAGAAACCCCGTGACGTAGTACTCCCGGACGAGCGCCGCGAGGCCGGCGGCGGTGGGAGCGGACATCGACGTGCCGTCGAGCGAGCAGCTCGCGCAGTTGTTGCTTGCGAGATTCGCGTCGGAGGCGGCGGACACCGTCGTTTCGCCCTGCGCCGCCACGGCCGCGCCGAGGCGACCGTCCTCGACGGGCCCCGCGCTCGTGAAATACGACGGTGCCGACGCGTTGATGCCGTGCTCGACGGAGCCGACGGTGAGCACGCTCTTGGCGTTGGCGGGCGTTCCGACGAGGACCGGCGGCGCGCAGGTCGAGGCTCCGCCGTTCCCGGCGGAGACGACGACGAGCAGGTCGGGGTGGCTCCACATCGCGAGGTCGGCGTCGCGCGCGTACGAGTCGTACGGCATGGTGCAGCCCGGAACGCAATTTCCGAGTGGGTCGTAGCACGCTCCGCCCCAGGAGTTCGAGTGGATGCGTGCGCCGTTCTGAAAGGCGACGTCGGTCAGATTCCACAGCGTCCCGCCGAGGTCGTTCAGATACTCGAAGCCGTCGCCCATCTCCTGAACGACCAGCTTGGCGCCCGGCGCCGCGCCGTCGCCGCCGTTGCGGCCCGGCGTTGAATGGCCTGCGCAGTCGACGTATGGCGTCGTGTCGCCCGCGATCGAGCCCGACGTGTGCGTGCCGTGACCGTTCGATCCCGTGATCGTTGCGGGGCAGGTGTCCTCTTCCCCCAGGGGACCACCGGACCAGTTGTAGTACAGGATGTCCTTGCGCCGGTTCGACGCAGCCGCTGCCACGGGACAAGGTGCTAGGCCGCACGTCGCAACCGGAGGCGCTCCGTTGACGGTGTCCCTGAAGTAGCAAAGATCGGAGTCTTGCGCCGTGTCGGCGATGGCCGCGATTTCGCCGCACCCGAAGATCCCGTGGGCAAATACGGGGGTTTGCTGTGGCGACGGCCCTACGAACGACTGATGGACCCAAACCGCGTCTTGGTTCATCGGGCGGAACCGGCGCGCGGGCTCGACCGCCTCGACTTCGGGGAGCGACGCAACGTCCGAAAGCACCGCGGCGAGACGATCCGCCGGAACGCTCGCAACGACACGCCACGCGCCGTCCTTCCCCGACGGCGTGGCGATCGCCGCGAGGCCTAAGAGTGCGTGGACGACACGCCGCTGCGACTCTCCCGCGGTCAGCACCACGAGGATCCGTGTCGCGCCCGCAGTCGACGGGGCCGTTGCGGCGAGCTCGGGCTCGATCTTGAGATGGGCGGGCACCGCTCCCAGCCACTTGACGAAGGGGAGCCGCCGCAAGGCGGATTCGGAATCCGGCGCCATGCGGAGGCGATACCCGTGCACGGGCACGTAGCCCAGGATCTCGACACCCAGCGATTCGAGTTGCACCCGCTCCTGCTTCCCGAGCGGCCCATGCATGACGGCCGTCAGGTAGCGGCCCCCGTTCTCGCTGGTTGAAAGCGGTGCCTCATGGAACCACGAGGGGAAAACCGGCGACGCCGCGCCGGGCTGGAATACGCCCGTGGCGAAGCGCAACTCGACGCCCGGGGTTCCGGCTGCGGCGAGCAGAGTGCGAGCGATGAGGCACGATGCGACGACCAGGGTGGGATTGCGCATGCGAGCCCCAATATAGGTTCCCGCCAGGCTGAAGGGGCGCCTACGGGCCCGAAACGGCGCGAGCGGTGGACTCCTCGCCGCCTGCCCCCGAGAAGGGCCGTCGTGCCCACCCTTCGAGCCCGTCCATGTAGGTGTAAACCACGGGGGTGACGAACAGCGTGAGCATTTGGGAGAACAGCAGGCCGCCCACGACTGCTAATCCAAGCGGCCGGCGCGCCTCGGCGCCCGCGAGCGCGAGGAACGTGAGAAGGACGGTGTTCGCCGGTGTCGTCATGCTGTTGCCTATTCGCGCCAGATCTCATCCAGCGTCCGAAGCATGCCGCGCGTGGCTTCGCTATCGGGATCGATCTCGAGCGCGCGCTCTAGGTGCGCGCGGGCCCGCGCGAACTGTTCGGACGGGACCAGACACTGAGCGGCTTGTTGCCGGGCCGAGATCTCGTTTTTCGGCGGGAGCCCGATCTTGATCGCCCTCTCGAACCACTTCGCCGCCTCCTCGAAGTCGCCGAAGACCTCGAGCAGGGTCGCGTAGGCGATCAGGCCGTTGGTGCGGTCGATGCTCCACTGCCAGCCGTAGCTCTGCAGCGGCGCGAGCAGGGCCTCGTCGTTTCTCTCGCGCCACGTTTTCGCGAAGGCATCGCGCGCCGCGGTGATCACGTCGCCGTGCCCGGCGGCCCTGACGTAGATCACGACCGTTTCGTCGTAGTACACGAGCATCCACTCGCCCGATGCGTCCCACGCGCGGATGAGGTCGTAGTCGATTCCCCAACCGTAGTAGATGGTCGCGCTCTGGATTCCACGGGCGTCGGCGTCCCGCTTCCAGGCCGCAAAGTCGCCGGCGTTTTTCAAATAGGCCGAGAAGAACGGGGTGTCGTACACCTCGAGCCGCCCGTCCAAATAGACGCCCTTGCCGCTCGGATCGTCCCAGGTCAGGTAGCCGCCCGTCGTCATGTCGTTGTACGTGGGCCCGGGGAGATTCTGCTCGCGGAAGAACTGCGTTGCGCGCGTCTGGAAGTTGGATTCGAAGACACCGAGCCCGAACTCGTGTTGCTCGCCCGTCATCGCGTACCAGCGGTTGCTGGCGCCTAAACTGCCGACGGTCATGGCCAACGCGAGGACCAGCACGGCGGCCGCGCGCACCGCGGTGCCCGATCTCGCCGTCCACGACTTCGGCAGCTGCGCGACGACGATGCCGAGGCAAGCACCCGCGAAGGGCACGGCGCCGATCGCGAAGATCCCGATGTTGCGTCTTGCGAGAAGCGACAGCCAGGCGAGAGCCCCTGCAAATGCCAGGGCCGCGACATCGAACCGTTTCTCCTGTTCGGCATCGGGGTCCGCCGCCTTGCGCCGGGCCTCCGCGCGCAGCAGCCCGGCGATCACCGCGAGCCCGATGAACGTGATCAGGAAAGCCTGGTAGGAGCCCAGCGCAAAGGTCTGGAAGTAGCCGGAGAACGGCCGGCGAAACTCGCCGATGGTTTGGTAGACTCCGCTCGAGCCGTCGATCCGCTTCATCAGCTCGAGCGGAAATAGTAGAGCGCGAATCAGGTAGGGGTTGACGAGCGTGGCGGCCACTGCCGCAGCGCCCCATCGCTGCAAGGCGCGACGCGAAGCGGCAGGCCACGCGCTGTCGTGACGCCAGTTCGCCGGAAGAAACGGCGCTTCGGCCAGGAACGCTCCGCCGATGGCACAAGCGATGGCCGCCACGCCCACGATGAACAGCGAGTGCATGTTGACCCAGAGGATCATCAGCGGGACGAGCCAACGCAGTCGCCGAGGGTTTCGGCGCCCGTCGGCCAGCACGAGCTGCACGGCTGCCAGAAGGGGAAACGACGCCATCTCGGGGCGAATCAGGAACCGCTCGTTGACGGTGGCCGCGACCCAGATCAACAGAAGTGCGGAAGCCACGGGGCCCACGTATCGGGCGAGATGGCGAGCCATCAGCGCAAAGGTGGCGATGAAGCAGGCCGCCGACAGGATCACGAGCCCGCTCGGGCCGACGGCGTCCCAGACCGCGTAGAGCAGCAGGTCGTAGAGCCACTGCAGATTGATCCATTCGTTCTGCGGAACGGTGAACGACAGCACGTCCGTGTGGGGAATCGCGTGGTGCTGCGCAATCCAACGTCCGGACGCGAGGTGCCAGAAGGTGTCGAAGTCGTCGACGCGACGAAGCGCGAAGGCCGCGACGACGAAGAGGGCCGAGTACGGAAGCGCGGATACCAGCTTGTCGAAGAAGCGGTCGGCGCCAGAGGCGCCGGGTGTCGACGGGGGATGATTCGAGTTCTTCATGGATGGCGCCCTCAAGCGATGCCTAGATAGGCCTTGCGGACTTCGTCGCTTGCCGCCAATTGCTTGGCGTCCCCTTGCATGACCACGCTTCCGACTTCGAGGACGTAGGCGCGGTGCGCGACTCGCAGCGCCATGTGGGCATTCTGCTCGACGAGGAAGATCGTCGTTCCCGACGCGTTGATCTCCCGGATGATCTTGAAAATCGTCTGCACGAGCTGCGGGGCGAGGCCGAGCGATGGCTCGTCCAGGAGCAGAAGGCGCGGGCGGGCGAGGAGCGCGCGCGCAATCGCCAGCATCTGCTGCTCGCCCCCCGAGAGCGTCCCGGCTCGCTGATCGAGACGCTCCTTCAGCCGCGGGAACAACTCAAATGCGCGCTCGCGATCGTCCTGGACGTCCTTACGGTCCGTGCGCGCGAACGCGCCGAGGTCGAGGTTCTCATCGACCGTCAGATTCGGGAAGATCCCTCGACCCTCGGGAACCTGGGCCAAACCGAGACGCAGGATTTTGTGCGGAGCGAGACCTGTCAGGTTTTTCCCGTCGAACGTGATCGCGCCGCTCGTCGCTCTGCAGAGCCCGCTGACCGCGCGCAGGGTCGTCGACTTTCCGGCGCCGTTCGCTCCGATCAGCGTGACGATCTCGCCCGGCTCGACGGCGATCGAGACACCGTGAAGCGCCTGGATCGCGCCGTAGTGAACGGAGAGGTTGTCGATTGTAAGGAGCGCCATCTCTACGTCGCCGTCTCCATCGGTTCGCCCAGATACGCCTCGATGACCTTGGGGTTCCTCTGAACCTCCTCCGGTACTCCCGAGGCGATCGTGACGCCGTAGTCGAGCACGGTGATCCGATCGCAGATGTCCATCACGAGCGCCATGTCGTGCTCGATGAGGAGGATCGTCATGCTGAACTCGTCCCTCAGGCGGCGAATCAGCTTTGCGAGGGCGTGCGTTTCTTTCGGGTTCATCCCCGCGGCCGGCTCGTCGAGCAGGACGACCTTCGGCTCCGTCGCGAGCGCGCGTGCGATCTCCAGCCGGCGCTGGTCGCCGTAGGGGAGCGATCGGGCTTCCTCGTCGCGACGGTCGTCGAGTGCGAACAGCGCGAGAAGGCGCCTCGATCGATCGAGAATGGCCTTCTCTTGAGCCTGTTGTTTCGGCAGGCGCAGGATCGTCGGGACGAGCGCGTGCGTGCCCCGCAGGTGGCAGGCGATCCGCACGTTGTCCAGGACCGACAGGTCGGGGAAGAGGCGGATGTTCTGGAACGTCCGGGACATCCCGGCGAGCGCGATCTGATGGGGCTTCAGCCCGATGAGGTCGCGTCCGTCGAGGCGGATCGACCCGGCGTCGGGCCGGTAGACTCCGGTCAACAGGTTGAACACGGTCGTCTTTCCCGCGCCGTTCGGTCCGATCAGACCGTAGAGCGCCCCCCGCGGAATCTCGAGGTTGAAATCCTGCACGGCCTTGAGCCCGCCGAACGCGATCGCCGTTCCCTTGACCGCAAGGAGCGCGCTCATGGGGACGTCTCCGTCTTCGTGGGCTTGCGCTTCCCGAACCACGAAAACTCCCAGATCTCCTTGAGTCCCAAGATCCCTTGCGGGCGCAGGATCATCATCATGATGAGCGCCAGCGCGTAGATCGGCATCCGGAACTCCGAGAACCCGCGAAGGGCCTCGGGGAGGAGGGTGAGAACGATCGCAGCGAGCACGGCGCCCGAGACGGAGCCCATGCCGCCCAACACGACCATGATCACGATGTCGAACGACTTCTGGAACCCGAGCTCGCGCGGGTTCAGCGAGGTCCCCACTTCGTGAGCGAACAGGCCGCCGGCGATTCCCGCGAAGGCCGCGGCCAACACGAAAGCCCTCACCTTCAGCTTCGTCGTGTTGATCCCGACCGCTTCGGCCGCGAGCTCGTTCTCGCGGATCGAGAGGAAGGCGCGGCCGTAGCTCGAGAACTTGAGGTGCAAGGCGACGACGACCGTGATCGTGACGAACAGGTACACCCAGAAGAGGTCCGTGTAGTAGGGGAGTCCCGAGAAGCCGAGCGAGCCGCCCAGGCTCGTCGCGAGCGTCGGTATCGACGCCTTTCTGACGTCGTCCACCGACGTGATCACGTCCCCGGTGCGCTGCAACATCACGCGCAGGATCTCGCCGAATCCCAGGGTCACGATCGCGAGGTAGTCGCCGCGAAGGCGCAACGACGGAAGGCCCACGATGTACCCGGTCGCTGCGGCGACTAGGGCGCCGGCAAGGCATCCACAGACGAAGAGGACGTCACCGCCGGACAGCCAACCGGGCTGCACCTGAGGCCCGCTCCAAAGGAGCATGGATCCGTAGTAGGTGATGGCGCCGGCGACGTAGCCCCCCACAGCCATGAACCCCGCGTGGCCGATCGAGAACTGTCCGGTGAAGCCGTTCACAAGGTTCAACGAGACCGCGAGGACGATGTTGATGCCGATGTCCATCAGCAGCTTCACGGC
>CAZUGP010000011.1:0-40521 GCA_964619965.1 uncultured Acidobacteriota bacterium | reverse complement strand
GCGGCGAGCTTGGCGTTCCTGATGTCGACGTCGGTGTACGGCACGCCGATCATCTGCTGGGCCTCGACGTGCCTCGGGATGGAGTCGAAGTCGAGGGGGCTGGCGAGCAGAAAGGCATAAGACGGCATGATCGACTGCGGGGTGACCGAGCGCGGATTCTCGAAATGCCGCACGTGCCAGAGACTCGGGTACTTGCCGCCCACGCGCTGGAGATCCGGCCCGATGCGGCGCGAGCCCCAGAGGAACGGGTGGTCGTACACGAACTCGCCGGGCTTGCTGTACTCTCCGTAGCGCACCGTCTCGGCGCGGATCGGACGGATCATCTGCGAATGGCAGTTGTTGCACCCCTCGGCGATGTAGACGTCCCGGCCGGCCAGCTCCAGCGGCGTGTACGGCTTGACGGTCGCGATCGTCGGCACGTTCCCTCGGACGAGGAACATCGGGATGATCTCGAACAACGACGCCGTAATGCACGCGATCACGACCCAGACCGTGAAGGTGAGCGGAAGCCCCTCCCATCGCCGGTGCCACGCCGCTTTCAGGAACCTGTCGAGCGCGATCCCGGTGGCGGTCACCGGCGCCCGCTTCCGCTCGAGCTCGGTCGGCTCGGGGGTGGGCTCGACGAAGCCGCGGTCCAAAGCCGCGAGCTCGTACACCGGCTCGTCGTAGATCGCCGGGCGGCGCCTCCAGGTCATCATCAGATTGACGCCACAAAGCGCGGTGCCGCCGAGGTAGAGCCCGCCGCCGACCACCCGCACCCAGTACATCGGGATCAACCTGAGGGTCGTCTCGACAAAATCCGGATAGGCGAGGCGCCCGGTGTCGTCGAAGGCGCGCCACATGAGCCCCTGGGTGAGCCCCGCCGCGTAGATCGCGACGATGTAGAGGAGGATGCCGATCGTCGCGATCCAGAAGTGGAGGTCCATCAACGTCTTCGACCAGAGCGGCGTCTGGAAGAGGCGCGGCATCAGCCAGTAGATCATCCCGAATGACATGAACCCGACCCAGCCGAGCGCGCCGGCGTGCACGTGCGCGATCGTCCAATCGGTGTAGTGCGAGAGCACATTGACCGACTTGACCGACATCAGCGGTCCTTCAAACGTCGACATTCCGTAAAACGTGATGGCCACGACGAAGAACTTGAGGACCGCGTCCTCCGCGACCTTGTTCCAGGCCCCTCGGAGCGTCAGCAGTCCGTTGATCATCCCGCCCCACGACGGCATCCAGAGCATCACCGAGAACAGCATGCCCAGGGTGGACGCCCAGGCGGGGAGCGCGGTGTAGTGCAGGTGGTGAGGCCCGGCCCAGATGTAGATGAACACGAGGGTCCAGAAGTGGAGAATCGAGAGCTTGTACGAGTAGACGGGTCGCTCCGCCGCTTTGGGAAGGAAGTAGTACATGAGGCCGAGAAAAGGCGTCGTCAGAAAGAAGGCGACCGCGTTGTGTCCGTACCACCACTGCATGAAGGCGTCCTGAACACCGGCGTAGATCGAGTAGCTCTTGAACGGTCCGGCGATGACCTCGAGGCTATTGAAGATGTGGAGCATCGCGATGGCGATCAGCGTCGCGATGTAGAACCAGATCGCAACGTACAGGTGCCGCTCGCGCCGCTTCGCGATCGTCCCGAAGACGTTGACGGCGAAGATCACCCACACCAGCGCGATCGCGATGTCGATCGGCCATTCGAGCTCGGCGTATTCCTTCGATGTCGTCAGCCCCAGGGGAAGCGTCACGGCCGCCGAGACGATGATGAGCTGCCATCCCCAGAAATGGAGCCGGCTCAAGAGATCGGAGAACATCCGCGCCTTCAGCAATCGCTGCGAGGAGTAGTAGATTCCGGTGAAGATCGCGTTCCCCGCGAACGCGAAGATCACCGCGTTCGTATGCAGCGGCCGGAGGCGCCCGAAGGACGTAAAGGGAAGACCCAGGTTGAACGCGGGATTCGCGAGTTGGAGCGCCACGATCAGTCCGACCAGCATCCCCACGAACCCCCAGACGAATGTCGCGAGCAAGAACCGGCGCACGATCGCGTCGTCGTATCGGAACCTCTCCATCGCAACGCTCATCGCGCTCTCCTTGCCGCTAGGGACTGCTCCCGTCTCTTGACGCTTTCCCGTAGCGGGACGGGAACGACTCCCGAGGCGGCCAGTGCCCGCGAGACCGCCTCGCCCCGGAGAACGACGCTTCGCGGCACGAACAGCAGCTCGACGTCGGTCTGCGCAACGACGCCGGCTCCGACCGGCTCGCCGACCTCGTCCGGTGCCGGCACGGCGAACACGCCCGAAGCGGAGTCCAGCAGGTCGCCGCATCCCGCCTCGGGCACGGTGCCCTCGGCGAAGCGACGCAACACGCCCGCGAGGACGACGAACAGCCCCGGCGGAGTGTGGCGCGGATAGAGCAGGACCTGTCCCGCGTGAACGGTGATCCGCCCCGCTTCGGGAAGGGAGGCCAGCATGGCGCGCGTTTTCATCGCTCGCGGAGGTTAGGTATTCGGAGCGCGTGGCGCCTTGCTCGTTCCGCGTACCGTGCTTGATAAATGTCAATCCGCCGTGAACAATGGAACGGTGTCCAAGAGACTTCGCGTTCTGAACACCCCGTCGTGCTTCGGTTGCCAGAGCCGCCGCCGCAACGAGTGGTCGTCGCTTCAAGGCGACGACCTGGACCTGCTCGAGGCTGCCAAGACGTGCAACGTCTACGAGCCGGGTCAAGTCGTGTTTTACGAAGGCAACGCCTGCCTCGGAATCCACTGCATCGAGTTCGGATCGGTCAAGCTCCGACGGACCGGCCCGACCGGCGACGAGGTCGTCGTCGGGCTCGTCGGTCCCGGCGCGACACTGGGATACCTCGCCTACTTCGGCGGCCGTGGCTACACGACGACGGCCGAGGCGCTGACGGCGTGCCGGATCTGCTTCATCGACCGCGCCGCCGTGAAGACGCTCATCCACAAGAGCCCCTCGGTGGGGCTCGCGTTCCTGAAGCGGCTCTCCGACGATGTCGACCTCTCCGAAGCCGAGCGGGTGAGGGCGCTCTCCCTCCCGCTGCGGGCGCGGGCGGCGCATCTCCTCCTGGTTCTCAAGGACCGCAGCGCCAGCGCCGACGATGAGGGGCGTTTGACGATCGAGCTTCCGCTGTCCCGACGGGACCTGGCGGCGATGCTGGGGACCCGGCCGGAGAGCCTTTCGCGCCTCATCCGGAGCTTTGCGACCGACGGGGTGGCCCATTTCGGACCCCGTGAGGTCGTCGTCCCCGACTTGGACGCCCTCCTCGACGAGCTGGAGCGGGCCGCCGAAGCTTGAGGTCTCATGCTCCGGGTGTAGGATCTCCAGATCATGTCCGACCATCGGAGCGAGGGCCGCCGGCGAAGCGACGACGCGCTCAGGCAGAGCGAGGACCGGTACCGCCGCCTGGTCGACCTTTCGCCCGACGCCGTGCTGATCGTCCAGGCGGGCGTTGTGGTCTTCGTGAACCCGGCCGGCGTGCGCTTGCTGGGCCTGGGCGACGAGTCGAACGTCCTCGGCCGCTCCGCCCTCGACTTCGTTCACCCCGACGAGCGACGAGTGGTCAAGAGTCGTATGGACGAGGTCCTCGACGGAGAGCGCCCCACGATGTTCCAGGAGCGACGCTACGTTCGCTTCGACGGGGAGGCGCTCGACCTCGAGGTGGCGGCGACGCTCTATCCGGACCCTGCCGGCCCGGCGATCCAGATCATCCTGAGGGACATCGCTGAGCGCAAGCGCGCCGAGACCGCCAGCCACGAGAGCGAAGAGCGCTTCCGGCAGATCGCTGAATCGATCGACGAGGTCTTCTGGATCACGCCGCCCGACAAGAATCGGATGATCTACGTCAGCCCGGCCTACGAGAAGATCTGGGGACGGCCTTGTTCCGAGCTCTACGTCAACCCGCGCAACTGGCTGGCGGCCATCCACCCGGACGACCGTGATCGAGTGATCCACGCCGCGCTGACGAAGCAGGCCGAGGGGACGTACGACGAGGAATACCGGATCCTGCGACCCGACGGCGCCGAGCGCTGGATCAGGGACCGCGCGTTCCCGTTGCGCGACGCGAAAGGCGAGATCTATCGTATCGTCGGCCTCGCCGAGGACATCACGGACCGGAAGACGGTCGAATCCCAGATCCGCAGTCTCTCGGAGCAGCTCGAGGCGCGGGTCGTCGAGCGCACGGTCCAGCTGCGGGACGCCAACGAGGCCCTGCGCAAGGCGGATTCCCGCCAGCGCGCGCTGCTCAACGCGATTCCCGACGTCGTCTTCCGCCTCCACCGCGACGGGACTTTTCTAGATTTCTCGGCGCCGCACGGCGACACCCTCCTCCCCTCGGACCGGATCATCGGTTCGAACCTCATGACGGCGACGATTCCGGAGGAAGTGCGCGTCGCGATGAAGTCGGCGATCGAGCGCGCCGTCGACACGGGAGGCGTCGTTCCCTTGGAGTACGCCCTCGCGGCGGATAGCGGCACGCGCCGCTTCGAGGCCCGGATCGTGCGGAGCGGCCCCGACGAGGTGGTCGCGACGATCCGCGACATTACGGAGAGAAAGAGCGCCGAGGTGCATAGAGAGCGCCTGGAACAGCAGCTCCGTCAGTCGCAGAAGATGGAGGCGATCGGCACGCTGGCCGGCGGCATCGCGCACGACTTCAACAATATTCTCACCGCCATCCTCGGGTACGCGGAGCTGCTGCGGGGGCAGGTTCGCGGCCAAGCGGGCGTCGAGGAGCGGCTCGCCGAAATCGCGAAGGCCGGCGCGCGCGCCAAGGACCTCGTCTCGCAGATTCTCACGTTCAGCCGGCGCCAGGAGCACACGCGCACGACGATGTCGTTAGGGCCGGCCATCGACGAGGCGCTCAAGTTGCTGCGCGCGGCGATCCCGGCGACGATCGAGATCGATGCGCAAGTCGATTCGGACGTCCCGCCGGTCTTGGCCGATGCGACGCAGATTCACCAGGTGGTCATGAACCTCGCCGCCAACGCCGCGGCCGCGATGGCGGGCGGGACGGGACGGCTCCGCGTTCGATGCTCCGCGGTCGAGCTGGACCAAGCGGCCGCGTCCGACGTCGGGCTGCGAACCGGCCGATTCGTGCGCCTCGTGATCGAGGACTCGGGGTGCGGGATGCCGCCGGAGGTCCTGGAGCGGATCTTCGATCCATTTTTCACCACGAAGGGGCCGGGCGAAGGCACGGGGCTCGGCCTATCGGTCGTGCACGGGATCGTGAAGGCCCACGAAGGAGCGATCCTCGTCGAAAGCCGCGTGGGCGAGGGCACCGCGTTTCGAATCTACTTCCCCGCCCTCGCGGAGCACGAACCTTCGGGCGCGCGGCCTCGGCCCACGACGATCGAAGGGCAGGGCGAGCACGTGCTGTGCGTCGACGACGAGCCCGCTTTAGTCGAGCTCTTGCGCGACCAGCTGATGACCTTGGGCTATCGCGTCACCGCGCACGTTTCTCCCTTGGAGGCGTTGTCCGACTTCCTCTCGCGTCCCCTCGACTTCGACGTCATGCTCACCGATCTGACGATGCCGGGGATGAGCGGCGCCGATCTCGCCGAGAGGATTCTCAAGGCGCGACCCGACATGCCGATCGTGATGGCGACGGGGTACGGACACGTCATGAGCGAGGAGCGCGCCCGGGAGCTCGGCCTCCGCCCTCTGCTCTACAAGCCGTTTTCGATGGCCGCGTTGGGCGATGCGATCCAGGATGCGCTCGCCTCGGCGCGCGCCGGATCGGGTGGGTCCTAGGGGGTACTCCCCTACTGGTGTTCGGGACGCAGAAGGTCTCCCACGGTCTTCACCGGCGTGAAGGTCTCAATCGGCACCTCCACGAAGACCGTGATCCACTCGGCCATCGCGCCGTTCCATAGACCGGGCCGCTCGAGGGCCAACAGATCGCGTCCTTTTTCGCTCTTCTTCGCGACGATGCCGGCGCGCGCGTCCACGAACGCACGCAAGTCGAACGGGGCGCCGCCCACGTCGAGCAGGCCGCAGACGAGATCGACTGGATTGAAGTGGGTCGCGTCGCGAACCGCGGCGCGCTGGGGCTCCGCATTCAGATCGACTTGCACCGGCTCGACGATCTGGCGCGTGATCCGCCCTGTCCGCCCCCGGACCCAATAGGGGCCGCCGCCGGGCTCCCCCGTGTTCCGCACGACGCCGCACACGCGCAGCGGGCGCTCGAGAAGGCGCAAGAGTGACGCGCCCTGCGCATCGATCCCCAGCGTCTTGCGCGCCAACGCCTCCGCCTCGGCGGCGAACGCCGGGTTCACCGGTTGTGCGCGCAGGCGCGCGATGTGGAGGAACACCTCGCGCTGCAGCTCGACGAAACGCCCGCCGAGGATCTTTTTCCATCGCAACGTATCGCCGCGCCGGGCGTCGGTCTGCACGTTGTCGATATTCTTGATGAAGATGATGTCGCCCCCGAACTCGGCGAGATTCTCCAGAAGCGCGCCGTGCCCGGACGGACGCAGCACGACCCCGCCGTCGGCGGCGATGAACGGTCCTCCGGAAGACGTTCCAGCGATCGTGTCGGTCGAAGCTTTCTGCACCGAGAACTGCAGCTCGAATCGAGCCGATAGAGAGCGCTCGTAGGCGGGTACGACGCGCTCCGCGAGCAGACGGAAACCATGAAGGTGCTCGGGCGAAACGGTCAGCCGAACCCGGCAGATGCCGGACGCGTCGCGCACGTAGCCCGCGGCCTCGACGAGGTGCTCCTCGAAGGCGGTCCTGGCGCCGTTCGCATAACGATGAAACGGAACGAGCCCCTTCGGAATGGTCGCGTACCCGAGTCCGTCGCCGCCGACCAAGGCATCGACGACCTCGGCGCCGCTCCCGGCGCCGCGCAACACGTCCAAGTCGTAGCCTCGAAACGCGAGCTCCGCACGCACCGCGTCGGCGAAGGCGAACCGGTCGATGCCTTCGAGCAGGGCGCCGACGCCGCTCCCCGTGAGCACGTCCTGGAACATGCGGGTCGCCGCGCCCGACGCCGGGACGAATTTCGAGCAGCGCCCCTGACGTGCCGCCTCCTCGTGAACGAGGATCAGCGCCTCCTGCCGCTCGACGGGAATCGATTCGATCCCATCGTCCAGACGGCAGGGCCGGACGAGATCGGCAAACGCGACCGGCGCGGCGATGAGCGCAAGCTGGCGTTGGGCTTCGTCCTCGGAGATTCCGCGGTCCCGCAACTGAGCCTTTTGGGCCTCGGTGAAGAGCGCCATGCGTGAATCGTAGCGCACGACGCCGCAGCCTCACCTGCTCTAGAAGCTCTTCGTGAACCCGACGACGAAGCCGGCTCGTGGGGCCAGCTGCGCCTCGTTGACGTTCTGGTAGACGGGGATCTGGACGTAGCCGTACAGCTCGAGCCGGTCTCCCGTGCGAAGGCGGACTCCGGGGGAGAGCGAGAAAGAGTCGGATCCCGTGGAGGACACGCCGACGCCGCGGTAGTCGTCGCGGCCGGCGTGGCGCGCGTTCAGCTGCAGCGAATACACCCAACGCTGCCCGGCCGCGTAGCTCACCCCGGCTGTCGCGACGGTCTCGTCGCCGATCCGGTATTCGAGTGGGTTGCGCCCATTGATCCGCCACGATCCCGAGACGAACCACTCGAGAGGCTTCGGGAACTGGTGGCGCACGTAGTAGAGGGCGATCAGCCCGTCGTACGATCCGGTCCCCGGCTGAATCGTCGGCTCGGCGACCGCACCTTCGCTGTCGAGCAGCCGATACGCCCCGGTGGGGACCTTGGCGGAGACGCTCCCCATGAGGAGGTCGTTCGCCTTGACGAGCAGGGCGTACCGCGCGCCGACGGCCACGTCGCCGAAACCGCGCGTGCCGTCGGCGTTGGTAAAGGTCTCTTCCGGCGTTCCGGCGTCGTCGAAGTGCTCGTGGTCCTTGTTCACGACGAGGGGCAGCACGCCGAACACGCTGACGCGCGAGGTGATGCCGTAGGCCAGGTCGAGCTGCAGCATCGTGTTCCGGGTGCCGATCTCGCGATGATGATCGGGCTCGACGGTCTCGTCCTCGAAGTTGATCTTCGGGACGAGCACCTCGCTTGCGGTGTGCGTTCCGTCGAGCCTCTTGGTCTGGTCCACGTAGCGAAACGAAAGGTCGATCTGAAACGCTCCGGCGGTCTCGACGCCCTCCTCGGAGTGGGTCACGAGGAAGCAGCTTGCGGATCCGCACGATGCCGCACCCGGACGCGTCGCGGCGGCGGCGAGGAGAACGGCCCCAATCCAGGACGGCCTGCGAACGCTGAGACGGCGCATCCGATCATCTCCCGGTGCCGGCGGAGTCTACTCGACATCAGGAGGCAGCTCGTAGCGCACGACCTTGCGAAAGACCGCCGACGCCGGCATGTCGACCAAAGGGTAGAGGGTTCGCAAACCGACGGGGAGCGACCGCTGGATGGCCTCCCCCACGCAGAGCCAGCGATCGCCGCAGTCCAAGACCGTGCCCGGCGTCCATTCCGGCTTGGGGCGTGAAGCGACGACGACGAGGTCCGCGCCGGTGATTCCGAAACGTTCCGCGCGGAGCACGCGATCCGCCACCTCGGGCCCCGCGAGCGCGACGTGGGCCGCTTCCAGGCGCGCCTCCTGACGCCGCCGGCGCCAGCGCACCACGAGCCGGCGTGCCAGCCCTACGATCGGGTCGCCGTGCCGTTCGCCGACCCCGGCGGCGACGCAGCGCACGACGCCCGTCAATACGAGGTAGGTCGAAAACCACCCCAGCGGCGTGCCGATAGCGAAGGCGAGCGACGACAACATCGTGAGTGCGACCGGCGCGGCGACCGTGATGTCCTGCCCGCCCATCGTGCCCGACGACTGGCGCGCCGCGATTTCGAGCATCAGCGTGTTGTTTGCAGAAGCCGCCTCCTGCGCGAAGCGGAGGAACCCGAGCTCCCCGACAACGATTCCGGAAAGAAGAGTCGCCATCGCGGCCAACGTTCCGCGCGACGCGCGATGAGCCGCGTCCGCGATCACTCGTGCGGCGTTTCCGAGCTCGGAAAACGGTCGCTGACCGCTCAGGGCCCCTGCACCTGGTCCCTGGAGATGCGCTTTGCTGTGACGTTGCGCACGACCTGAAGGCTCGGCAACAGGGTCGCTGTGCCCGTCATCTCGTCCCCGTGGATGACATACGCCCACACTCCACGGACGCTCGGTCGCTCGAACGCGCACGTCCAGCGGCCTTCGTCGGGCCGGTAGGTGAAGTAGAGCGAGTACATCGGTTTCACGGTGCCACTGAGGACCTGCGCGGCTTTCAACGCAACCGTGGCCGGCTGCTCCGGGACGTCCACGAAATTGTAGACGACGGTCTCGTCCCGGCAGAACTCGTTGGCCTCGACCTTGGTGCAGATCGACCTGCCCTTCCAGAGGCCCAGGATCTCGGCTTTGGGCGCCTCCGCGGTGGGCGGTGCGGGAACGGCGGATTCCAGCGCGACGAGCAGCGCGACGCTTACGATCAGGCTAATGACGCTCACGGCGAGCTCCGAAAGCTCCGAAAGCTCCGAAACCAGTAGGCGAAGCGCGCGACCTCAACAAATCTACATCGTTCGTACACCCTTTGCCCGTCGCTCGTGGCCAAAAGCGCCATTGTCGAAGCGCCGCACGCCACGGGGCGTAAGATTCTCGCATGTCCGCCATCACCACCTTCCGCGTCATGCACGCCTCGGGGTGCTTCGTGCTACCCAACCCCTGGGACGCGGGAACGGCGGTGTATCTCCGACACCTCGGGTTCAAGGCACTCGCTACGACGTCTGCCGGCGTCGCCTTCTCGCGCGGATCGCCGGATACGGTTTCGGCTGTGCCGATGGACGTCATGCTCGCGCACATTCGCGATGTGGTCGGGGCGACACCGCTGCCGGTGAACGCGGATTTCCTGGCGGGGTACGCGGACGAACCGGAGGGCGTCGCTGCGAACGTCGCGCTCTGCGTCGCGACAGGGGCTGCCGGGCTGTCGATCGAGGACGGAACGGGAAGCGCCGTCGCACCGCTCTACGAGGCTCCGCTGGCCGTGGAGCGCATCCGTGCCGCGCGCCGGGCGATCGATGCCTCGGGGTTCCCGGTGGTCCTGACGGGACGTTGTGAAGCCTGGCTTGTCGGGGACGCAACCCCGCTGCGAACGGCGCTCGATCGACTCACTTCCTACGCCGATGCGGGCGCCGACTGTCTTTACGCGCCAGGCGTCACGGAGCCGGATGAGATCGCGGCGATCGTGAAGGCGGTCGCACCGAAGGCGGTCAACGTCTTGGTGTCCCGGCCCCACCCCGCGCTCTCGGTCTCGCGGCTCGCAGACCTTGGTGTTCGTCGCGTGTCCGTCGGCTCCGCGCTGTCGCGCGTCGCGTGGGGTGCGTTCATTCGCGCCGCGCGCAGCATTGCGGCGACGGGCTCGTTCGACGCCCTTGCGGACGCGGTTCCGTTCGATGAGCTCAACGACCTGTTCGGTTAGGGAGTTCGACCGACTCACAGGCAGGCTATGATGTGCGCTCTGACGACAGCACGCGCGCCGCGACCGTCGGCACGCAGTTGAGGAGACATGCTGGGGATCCTCGGGCTCGGCCTCGTCTTCGGCTTGCGACACGCGACCGAGGCCGACCACATCGCAGCGGTCTCGAGCATGGTCAGCGAGCAGGGAGGAGCGCGCCGGGCGCTTCGAACCGGTGTCCTTTGGGGAGCGGGACACACGATCTCGATTCTCGCCGCGGGGATTCTGGTCCTCGGAGCGCGGTTGGCGATCTCCGAGCAGACATCGCGACTACTCGAATTCGGCGTCGCCCTCATGATCATCGCCCTCGGCGGCCTCGCTCTGACGCGCGCGCTCCGGGGTCGAACGGACTTTCATCGACATCCGCACACCCATGGTGGACACACCCACACCCATCTGCATTTTCACGGCTCGGAGGCGCAGCATCTGTTGTCCGATCCTGGACACGCGAGACCGGTCGGCTTCAAGCCGCTCCTTGTAGGCATCATGCACGGCCTGGCCGGCTCGGCCGCACTCACCCTTCTCGTATTGACGCAGACGCGCTCGATGACCCTGGGTCTCGCCTACCTTGCAGCGTTCGGCATCGGATCGATCGGCGGCATGGCGCTGACGAGCCTCCTGATCAGCCTTCCGTTCACCGCGACCGCATCGCGGCCGAGGCTCAATCGCTCCATTCGAATCGTTGCCGGCGGGCTCGGCCTGGCGTTCGGCCTGTTCTACGCCTGGTCGCAGCTCCATCCCGCCGTCGCCTACGCGGTGATCTAGGGGACGCTCACCTTTTTCTCACAGAGCTCCTCGGATACCGTTTTTTGAGAAAAAGGTGAGCGTCCCCTTAATCCATCGCATGTGCGGCGATCGCGGGCAGCGCTTCGCGAACTCGAACGGTAAGGCGCTTCTTGGGTGTGGATTATGCTTCGCCGAACCGTTTCGGTCGAAAGGTCCCTCGTGAAGGTCGTCGCCCACGCTTCGCCCCAGGCCCTGGAAGCGGAGCTGCTCGACCGTGTCGCGGCGACGAAGATCTCCGACCCTTTGGCCCCCGTCCTGATCGTGGTGCCGACCCGCCGCCTCGCGGAGCACGTGATGCACCGGCTGGTTGCGCGCTTCGGCTCGATCCTCGGTGTTTCCGTGCTGCACCATCGGGCCCTGGCGGAGCGCGTGATCGAGCAGGCGGGCGCGCGGCGTCCGCACGTCCTAGAGGACGACCTGCTCGACACGCTCTTCGCGAGACTCCTGCACCGAGCGGCCCCAAGTACGCTTCGCGACTTCGTGCGCGACCACCCGGGGGCCGCAACGGCGCTGCGCGAATCGCTGACCGACCTTCGCGAGGCGGGCATCGACCCGGCGGTCGTGACCGCGACACTCTCCGGCCTCGAGGCGCAAACCGCGGCCCTGTACGCTCGATGGTCCGACGCGCTGGACGATCTCGCGGATCGAGGCAACGCGATTGACGACGCAGGCTTGGCGCGCGCCGCCACTTCGTTGGCCGTCCCGTTTGCCGCGCGCTTCTCCGCGATCGTGCACCATGGCGCGTACGACCTCATCGGAGTTCGGGTGGATCTCGTTCGCGCGCTCGATCGCGGGCGCGAGATGACGTTCCTTCTTCCGGCCGACCCCCACGACGGAAGCGGCACGTTCGGCGTGGATCGCGCACGCGGTATCGCCGCGTCGCGCATGCCGTTCACGCCGATCGAACGCATGGTCGCGCCGGCTCCTCTGACCGTCTTTCACGCGCAAGGGGCGCGAGCCGAGCTCCAGACCGCCGCGTACGAAGCGCTCGCCGCCGTCGTGTCCGGAACGCCGCCCGACGAGGTTGCCATCATCGTTCGATCGTTCGGTCCTTATGCGGCGGCACTGGATGCGCTGCTCGACGCGGGATGGACGCAATGGCACACGTCATATTCCCGCCCGCTCCGGCGCGATCCCCAAGCCGCGGCGGCTCTGCGCGAGATCGCCTCCAGCAACGCCCACGGCTCGAGCAGTTTTCGGGGCCATGCCGACGAATTCGAGGCGATCGCGCGCGAATCGACGGCCGACGACAAGCTGGGGAGCCTCTTCCAGGCGATGCGCGAGATCGAGACGACCCTGGGAGACGGCCGGGTTGTCTCTCGCGGGGAGGCGCTCGCATGGCTCGATGCGCGCGCCGACGTCGCAACTCTCCGTCCCGAGGGGGCCGACGGCGGGGGCGTGCGCATCCTTGATGCGATGCAAGCACGCGGGCTGACGTTTGCGAGCCTCAACCTTCTCGGCATGAACTCGGGGATCTTCCCCCGCGTCGCCCGTGAAGACCCGTTCCTTAGCGATGCTTCGCGACGGCTCCTTCGCGAGGCCACGGGCCGCCCGCTTCCGATCGCCGGAGAGCGCGACGGTGAGGAGCGCCTTCTCCTCGCGATGCTGCTGGGAGCTACGCGCGATCGCATCAACGTGTCCTGGCGCCGCGCCGACGAGTCCGCTCGGCCTCTCGTGCCGTCACTGTCGCTTCGGGAAATCGCGCGGTTCGCGAATCTTGGGCCGGACACGATGGACATCGAGCACGAGGCGCGGGCGATTCCAACCCATCCACGCTCCCGGCTCGAGGGCTGGGCCCGTTCGCCCGGTCTGCTCGACCGTCGCGACGAGACTCTGCTTGCCGCGCTGGCCTCCGAAAACGGCGCGGAAGCCGGTGCCGCGATCGCCATGCGCCGCCCTGAGCTGGCGGCGGGCGTCGCGCTCGTTGCGACCACCGAGACCTTCGCGCCGACCACCGGCCGGTACGACGGCCGCATCGGTGGCACCGCTCGGCGAGGAGACGTGAGCGCAACTGCGCTCGAGACGTTGAGTCGCTGTCCGCTCCAGTACTTCTTCCGCCACGTGGTTCGCGTCGAGGCTCCGCGCACACCGCCGACTCCTTTCGAGGCCGACGCCGCGGCGGTCGGGTCGCGGGTTCACGACGTGCTTCGCGAGGTCTATGCACGCCTTCGCGACGAAGGAGGATGGGATGGCGACGACGTCGGCGCCCGCATCCTCCGTGCCCGCGCCATTCTCCGCGATGCATGGAACGCCTCCGCCGGAGAGGACGAAGCGGCGCGCGCAGCGCGCCTCCCGGTGCTCAACCGCATCGAGAGCCAGGCCTGGCTGACGACGCTCGACGCCTTTCTCGATGCCGACCTTCGACGATTGGCGAACGGGGGGCTCGTCCCCGAAGCGCTCGAGCACGACGTGAGGGGGCCGATTCCGGGTGGCCCTGAGGGTCTCATCGTTCGCGCCCGCTTTGATCGCGTGATGCGGGGCAGAGACGGCGGGCTTGTTGGTGACTACAAGACCGGTCGCAATCTCAAGGACCGGGTGCACGCCGGAGCGATGCTGTCGGGGACTGCGCTGCAGGTTCCGATTTACGCGTTGCTCTCGGCCCTCCCGGTGGAATTGCTCGGCGTGGGCCCGCACCCCGACGTCGACGTCATTCGCTTCGAGTCGTTCAAATCCGACGAACAGCGCAACGGCTTTCTGGAGACATTGCGCGTCGTTGTCGCGCTCGCCGACGCCGGGCGCTTCCCGCTCCGTCCAGGGCCTCATTGCGAGTGGTGCGACTATCGCTCGGCTTGCCGGCGTGGTCACCCGCCCACGGAGTACCGGGAGGACCACGCCGCGGACATCCAGGATGCGCGGGATTGCTGGAGCAAGACGGGCAAGTTGCCCTCGCTCGCGGCCGTCCGCGAGGAGACCTCGCGATGAGAGCAGCGCGACGCCTCCCGCGGGACCACGCGGCGCGCGCGCGCGCGGCCACCGACTTCGCGACGAGTCTCGTCGTCTCGGCCGGCGCTGGGACCGGAAAGACGACCCTCCTGGTCGAACGCGTCCTGACCGCGATTGGGGCGGGCAAAGCGCCGCTTTCCGCGATCGCGGCGATTACGTTCACCGACAAGGCCGCGGGCGAGTTGCGACACCGTCTGGCCGCGGGGCTCTCCGAGCTCGCGGCGCTCGCGCGCGGCGGCTCTTCCGGCACCGAGCCGTCGTCCGCGAAAAACGCGTTCGCCTGGTTGACGGAAAGCTCGGTCGCGGATCTCGCGACGATCGCCGCGCGGGCGGACGACGCCGAGGCCAAGCTCGACCGGGCGACGGTGACGACGATTCACGGCCTCTGCGCGGAGATCCTGAGGGCGCATCCGCTGGCGTCCGGTCTTCCCCCCGGATTTTCCGCCGACCGGGGCCTGGCGGGGTGGCGGCTCGCGGAGGAGGAGTGGACGCCCTTCATCGAGAACGAGCTGGGCCCCGCGGGACGGCGCGGGGAACTCTGGGCGCGCGTGCTCCGATCGTTCAACCTGACGAAGCTCGCGGAGATCGCGCGGGTACTTGCCGGCGGCTCGATCTCAGACGTCGCGCTTCGAGGAGAGCTTCCGGCCTTCGATCTTTCGGCCGCGATCGGCGGTGAAGCGGCACGCGTCGCGGATGCGATCCGCAGAGCCGTGGATGCGACCCCCGGACTGACCAAGGCCCCCCGTGAGTGGCTCGACGAAGCGGAGCGAGCCCTCCGCGTCTTTGCGACAGAAGGGGCCTCGGCCGCGAGGAGCGCGATCGAGGCGTCCTCGCGACTCGACGAGGCGATGCCGAAGGTCCGCACGGCGAAGGTCCCGAAGGCGGACGCCGACGCGCTCGAGGCGCTCGAGGAGAGGGCGCTTCCTTTCGTGCGGGGTTTGCTCGTTTTCGACGAGCGGACCGAGGCAGACCTGTTCGAGGCCGTTCGCCCATTCGCGCGGCGCCTTCGCGAACGGCAGACGCGGTCGGGGATCGTCGACTTCGACGGGCTCCTCGTCCGCGCGCGCGATCTCCTTCGGGACGATCGGGCCGTGCGCGACACGTTGAAGCGCCGCTTCAAGATGATCCTTGTCGACGAGTTCCAGGACACCGACCCGATCCAGTACGAGATCGTGTTCTTCCTCGCCGAGCGGGACGGCTTGCACGCCTCGGACGCCTACGAGACGCGACTTGCTCAAGGACGCCTCTTCATCGTGGGCGACGCGAAGCAGTCGATCTACCGTTTCCGCGGGGCCGATTACGCCGCCTATCAGCGCGCGATCGGACACGTACTCGACCAGGGAGGCGCAGCGCTGTCGTTGACGTCGAACTTCCGGTCCGTCCCGGCCGTCGTTCACCCGGTGAACGCTCTGTTCGCGGAGCCGGGCTCGCCGCTGTGGCGGGCGTCGGATTACCTGCCGCCCTACGAACCGATCGAGGCGGAGCGCGAGGACGACGGCTCCCCAGCAGTCGAGGTCTGGACGACGAGCGTGGGATCGGACGCCTCGGCCGGGAAGAGGCGGCGTGCCGAGGGCCTGGCTCTCGCGGCGGAGGTGGCCGCCATCGCCGGCCCCGAGCGCCGTTGGCGGTACGACGACGTGCTCGTCCTCTTCCGGGGCTTTTCCGGGCTCGCGCCCTACCTGCGCGCGCTGCGCGAGGCCGCCGTTCCGTTCGTGGTCAGCGGTGGACGCAACTTCTTCGAGCGGCCCGAGATCGTGCAGGGGATGGCGGTGCTGCGCGCGGTCGCCGACCCGGAGGACCACGTCGCGCTGCTCGCCTATCGGCGCTCTCCCGCCGGAGGCGTACCCGACACCGAGCTCGCAGCGGGCGCCGCAGACGCCGAAGCGTCCCTCCCCAACCTCGCCGCAGCGGACGAGCGGCTCGCGAAGATTCGATCCGAGGTCCTGCTGCTCCCGGTCGACGCCGCGGTCAGGCATGTGCTCGAGGCTTCCGGGCTCGTCGCGCTTTCGGGGTTGGCGTTCGAGGCCGCGCAACGCGTCGCCAATCTCGAGAAGCTCTGCCTCGCCGCGAGCGAGCTTTCGCGCGATGGGCGAAGGACGCTCCTCGAAACGCTTCACGCTCTCGAGGAGGGCTTCGAATCCGACGACGAAGGCGACTCCCCGCTTGCCGACGCCGGCCGGGACGCCGTGCGCGTGATGACGATCCATAGCGCGAAAGGTCTCGAGGCGCGGGTGGTGATCTTGGCGGACACCGCCGCAGGGCGATCGAACCGCGGCCTGACGCGGTTCAAAGCCCGAATGGCGCGTCATTCCCTCGGCGAGTTCGTGAGACTCGAAGGCCCCAGGTTCGCAAACGGTGTCGCGATCGCCGCATCGCTCGACGACGCGCGTCACGACGAGGCGGAAGACGTGCGTCTCCTCTACGTGGCGCTGACGCGCGCGCGCGACCGGCTGTTCGTCTTTTCAGGCGGGAGTCGCAATCCAGGGTGGAACGACGCGCTGGCGTCGTGGAGCGCGGGCGTCACCCACCGGATCCTCGCCGAAGTGACCCGTCACCGGTCGGCCGGTTCAGCGCCGGCCGTCGGCGCCCCTGACGCCGTCTTACGCTTCGAGGCTGCGGCCGCGGCGGTTCTCTCACTGGCCGCTCCTCCGTTCCGTTCGCCGAGCGAATCAGGCGACGACGGTACGGCGCCGTCCGCAATCGAAGGGGCGCTGGCGCCCTCGGTCGCGCGCGCGGTAGGGAGGATCGTCCACGCGAGGCTCGCCGGTTTGAACACCCCGGACGTCGGCGAGCCGCTCGCCGAGGCTGAGTCCATACTGCGCGCGTTCGCCCGATCGCCGCTCGCCGCGCACATGGATGCGCTCGAGATTCTCGGCCGCGAAGTTCCGATGCTGCTCTCCGAGGACGGCGCGCGGTGGCAGGGCGCCATCGACCTTCTCTACCGAGACCGCGACGGCGCCATCGTCCTCGCGGACTACAAGACCGACGCTTCGGACGACGGCGCGATCGCGCGCCACGGCGGACAGCTGCGGGTGTACCTCCGCACGGTGCGTCGCGCCATGCCGGGGCAACGCGTCCGAGCGGAGCTTTGGATGCTCAGGAGCGGCAACGTCCTCGAAGTGGACTAGGAAGAGGGGACACTCCCCTATTTTTCTGACAACGCGGCATCCGGGGAGCGTTGGCAGAAAAAAGGGGAGTGTCCCCTCTTCCTAGTCCACCTCCAGGCGGTAGCCGACGCCGGACACGGTCTTCAGATATCGCGGCTCGGCGGGATCGGCCTCGACCTTCTGACGGACGCGGTGGACGAGCTGCTTCAGGACCTGTCGGTCGCCGATGGAGCGATGCCCCCAAACGTGGCGCAGCAGGCGTTCCGGCGGCACCGTGCGATTCGGCGTGGCCACCATCAACTGTAGTAAGCGGAACTCGAGGTTCGTCAAGCGCACAGGCTTTGCGTCCCCGACCGTGACCGTCTGGAGATCGGGATCGAGCACGACCGGCCCTGCACCCAAAGGCGCCGGACGCTCCGGCGCTCCGCGCCGAAGAAGGGCCCTCACGCGCGCAAGCAACGTGCGCGGGCTGAACGGTTTCGCAAGGTAGTCGTCGGCACCGAGGTCGAGCCCCCTCACCTGATCCGCTTCCTCGCCGCGCACGGTGAGCATCATCACGGGCGTGTCGGAGTCGACGCGGATCCGGCGGCAGACCTCGAATCCGTCGATGCCCGGGAGGTTGACGTCCAGGATCACGAGGTCGGGCGTCTCGGCCGCGTGTTGACGCAACGCTTCCAGGCCGTCGCCCACTTCGACGATCCGGTATCCCGCGTTGCGCAGCACGAACCCGATCAACTCGCGCAGCTCGCGGTCGTCGTCGACGATCAGGATCTTCACGCGTTCCCCTCGACCGGAAGCTTGACCGCGACACGCGTTCGGCCGCTCCCGGAGCGCGCGAGGATCACTCCGCCGTGCCTCTCGACGATCGACTTCGCGATGTACAGCCCCAGGCCGACCCCCGAGGATTCCGGCTCGTCCCCCGTCGAGCGCACGAACGGCTCGAACAGCTGCGGCTCGACATCCTCGCTCCAGCCGGGTCCTTCGTCTTCGACGAAAAGAGTCACAAAACCCGCGGCGACGTCCCCGCCCACGCGAATCGTCGTATGGTCCGGCGCGAACTTCCCGGCGTTGGCGAGAAGGTTCACGAAAACCTGGACGAGCCGCGGCCCGTCCCCCGACACCGCGGGAAGAGGATGCGGAAGCTGGACGTCGATCGACTGGCCCCGTTGATCGGCGAGAGGACGGACCAGCTCGACGGCCTCTTCGACGACCTCGTCCAAGTGAACCGATTGCCGGCGCAGCACGACGCGTCCCGCCTCGATGCGGACGCTCTCCAGGAGATTGTCGATCAGCTGCGCTAGGCGCAGCGCGCCGCGCTGCAGCGAGACGATCAGCCTGCGGGTCTCATCGGGACCGAGATCCGCGAGGCGGTCGACGAGCACCTCTAGCGAGGCCAGCTGCGCCGCGAGCGGCGTCTTGAACTCGTGCGAGATGTTGGCGAGCACCGCGTCCCTCAGGCGGCGCGCCGCCTCGACCTCGGTCTCGTCGCGCAGCAGCTGGAACTGTCGGTCGCCCCCCGACATCGAGCTCGTCACGACGACCGTGCGCCTCCGGCCGTCTTTCAGAACGATGCGCTCCGTCGCTCGCGCCTCCCCGCGGAAGCGGGCGTGAAGGATCGGACAGTTCTCCTCGCACGGCCGGGTGTTGCCTAAGAGCTCCGGGTTCAACACATCG
Source organism: uncultured Acidobacteriota bacterium (assembly GCA_964619965.1). Classification (GTDB taxonomy): domain Bacteria; phylum Acidobacteriota; class Polarisedimenticolia; order Polarisedimenticolales; family DASRJG01; genus DASRJG01. The sequence goes on along the minus strand of CAZUGP010000011.1, from coordinate 21,536 downwards.
CCACAGAACTTTCCGATCGCTTCATCGGGGCTGGTGGAAAGAAGCGTGGCCGCCTGCGGGTTCATCTGGACGACGCGGCGCTCGCCGTCCACGACGTAGACCCCTTCCACGATTCCGTTGACCATCGCCCGGGCTTCGGCCTTTTGCGCCTCGAGGTCCACGGTCAACCGCCTCAGGCTGCGCCGCATCTCCTCCATCGACGCCGCGAGTCGTCCGATCTCGGCCCAGCCCGCCGTGCCCACCGGGGTGGCGAGGTCGCCGCCGCCGATGCGATCCGCAGACTCGGTCAGGCGCTCGAGCGGGGCGGCGATGCGCCGCGCGACGACCACGGAGTAGAGAGCTGCCAGGCCGCCGATCGCCAAGGCCAAAAGCGAGAGCCGCCGCACCAGGCGCAGGCGTGCTTCCCGCGCGGGAGCCGTCGGGATCTCTGTTTCGAGAAAGCCGGCGACGCGGCCGTCGGAGCCGCGCAGCGCCGACACGGTCGCGTAGACCGCGAGCTCGTCGAGTCTTTTCGCCTCGGGTCCCGCCTCGTGCAGCAGGCGCGCGCGCAGCGGTAACTTCGGATCGCCGAGCTCGCCGATCCCACGCGCCGCGTCCACGATCGTCACGGTCGCCCCGATCTCCTCGCTCAGGCGCCGGGCGAACCCCGCGTCCAAGATCTTGGCGGCGGCGACGACGTACGTCGGGTCCGTCCTTAGCGTTGCGGCGGAGGTCAACTGGAGCCCTCCGGACGCCGGCGCGGCCACACTCCACGCCGGCGCCTGCGCACCACGCGCGATCTCGATCCAATCGAACGCGGGCCCGGCGGTCGCGACAAGACGCCCGCCGTGCAGAACGGCTGCCGCAGCCAGTCCGCCGGACGAACCGAATCGTTCGAGATACGAAGACGCCTCGCCGAAGCGGCGCGCAACGAGCAAGTCCGCCGAAGTCGATTGCTCCGCGAGCAATTGCGTCATGGCCGCCAGCGCTTCGCCCTGGACCGCGATGCCGCGCTCCGCGACGACCGAGGCAAGGCGCACGCGCTCCAAAGCCTGCTCGTCGGTGAATCGGCGAAGCAGCGCCGCCGCCGCGCCGGCCAGCCCCGCGACCGCGACCATCGCGAGCGAGACGTTGAGCGCGATCAGGACGAAGCTGAGGCTCGACCGCCGCATCGCGTCATGTTATCAGCCGCCTGAGTGAGGGTGGACGCGGCGCTCGACGACGGCCTTGATGGCAAGGGTTAGGAGCGCCAACAGCGAGAGGAGCGAGGCGACCGCGAACGCCGCGGAAAACTGGTACTCGTTGTAAAGGATCTCGACGTGCAGCGGAATCGTGTTCGTCAGGCCAGAGATGTGGCCGGACACGACCGAGACCGCGCCGAATTCCCCCATCGCGCGCGCGTTGCAGAGCACCACTCCGTACAGCAGCCCCCAACGGATCTTGGGAAGGCTGATGTGGAAGAACGTCCTCCAGCCCGACCCGCCCAACGTGAGCGCTGCCTCCTCCTCGTCGTTCCCCTGGCTCTCCATCAGCGGGAGCAGCTCGCGGGCGACGAACGGGGAGGTCACGAGGAGGGTCGCCAACACCATGCCGGGCAGGGCGAAGATGATCTTGATGTCGTGGGCGATCAGCCAGGGGCCGACGACACCGTTCGCGCCGAAGAGCAGCACGAAAACCATGCCGGAGACGACGGGAGACACCGCGAACGGTGCGTCGATGATCGTCACCAACACCCCCCGCCCGGGGAAGTCGAACTTGGCGAGCGCCCACGCTGCGGCGATGCCGAAGACGACGTTGATCGGAACGACGATCGCTGCGACGGTCAGCGTCAGACGGATCGCAGCCGAGGCCTGGGGCTCGACGATCGCCGCGAGATAGGCCGCCGTGCCCTTCTCGAACGCCTTGGCGAAGACGGCGACCAAAGGCATGAAGAGGAAGAGCACGAGGAACGACATCGCGACGCCGATGAGAACGACGCGGACCACGCGGCTCTCGTCGCGGTGCCCGGGGCGTGGCGTGGGGCGGAGGCTCATGGCGTCTCACCGCCTCCGCAGGCGCGCCGCGCCGCGGCGGGCCATCGCGTTCACCGCGAGCAGCATCGCGAACGACACGACCAGGAACACGAGCGCGATCGCCGTCGCTCCCGCGTAGTCGTACTGCTCGAGCTTGATCATGATGAGTAGCGGCGTGATTTCCGAGACCATCGGCATGTTGCCTGCGATGAAGACCACGGAGCCGTACTCCCCGAGACCCCGGGCGAACGAAAGCGCAAAGCCGGTCGCAAGCGCCGGCAACACACCCGGGAGCACGACGCGAAGCAGCGTCGCCATCCTCCCGGCCCCGAGAACGGCCGCCGCGTCCTCGATCTCGGGCTCCAAGTCCTGAAGGACCGGCTGCACGGTGCGCACGACGAACGGCAGGCCGATGAACGTCAGTGCGACGACGATGCCCAACGGTGTATAGGCGACCTTGATCCCGTGCGGAGCCAGCTGCTTTCCGATCCAGCCGTTCTCCGCGTACAGCGAGGTGAGCGCGATCCCGGCGACGGCCGTCGGGAGCGCGAAGGGAAGGTCGACCAAGGCATCGACGATCCGCTTCCCGGGGAACTCGTAGCGGACGAGCACCCACGCGACGATCACGCCGAACAGCGCGTTGATCGTCCCTCCTGCGAGCGCCGCCCCGATGCTCAGACGGTACGCCGCCAACGCGCGAGGCGACGAGACCGCCGCCCAGAACGCCGCGGGGCCCAAGGACGCCGATTTCAATACCAGCGTCGCCAAGGGGATGAGAATCAGCAAGGACACGTACCCGACCGTGAGCGAAAGCGCCGGCTTGAATCCCGGGAGCACGCGCCGGTCGGCGGCGGTCAACGACCTGCTCCGAAGATCTGATCGAACACTCCGCCGTCCGCGAAGTGAACCTTCTGCGCCTTGTCCCAACCGCCGAAGACCGCATCGACGGTGAACAGCTCGATCTCCGGGAATTGCTGCGCGTACCGCTTCGCCACCTCCGCGTTGCGCGGCCGGTAGAAATGCCTGGCAGCGATTTCCTGCCCGGGGACCGAGTAGAGATACGTCAGGTAAGCGCTCGCCAGCTCCTTCGTGCCGCGCTTGGTGGCGACCTTGTCCACGACCGCGACGGGCGGCTCTGCGAGGATCGACCGCTGCGGCGCCACGAGCTCGAACTTGTCCTTGCCGAATTCCCTCACCGCGAGGAGCGCCTCGTTTTCCCAAGCGATCAGCACGTCGCCGATGCCCCGCTCGACGAACGTCACCGTCGACCCGCGCGCTCCGGTATCGAGGACGGGCACGTTCTTGTACAAGCGGGCGACGAACTCCTTCGCCGTCGCGGGCTCTTTCCCATACTTCGAGAGCGCGAAGCCCCAGGCGGCCAGGTAGTTCCACCGCGCACCGCCCGAGGTCTTGGGGTTGGGGGTGATCACCTGCACCCCGGGCTTCGCGAGATCGTCCCAGTCCTTGATTCCCTTCGGGTTTCCTTTGCGCACGAGAAAGACGATCGTCGACGTGTAGGGGCAGCTGTTGTCCGGCAGGCGCTTCTGCCAATTGGCGGCCATGAGCCCCGACACCGCGAGCGCGTCCACGTCGTAGGCCAACGCCAACGTGACGACGTCCGCCTCGAGCCCGTCGACGACCGCGCGCGCCTGCTTTCCCGACCCCCCGTGGGATTGCTGCACCTTGAGAACGTCTCCGGTCTTCGCCTTCCAGACCGCGGCAAACGCCGCGTTGAACTCTTTGTAGAGCTCGCGCGTCGGGTCGTACGACACGTTCAGCATCGAGACGCTCTTGGCGGAGGCGAGGGAGACGGCGAGGGCGGCCGCCGTCATGACGGCGGCTACGGCCGGACGAGCTCGAAACCACCGACTCATGACGCTCCTCCGCAACACGCGCTCAGGGCGCGGAACGAATGACGAGAACGGACGGCGTGGACGGTGCGGAGAGGAGTCGACCGACGGGACCTCCGATCGGCGCCGTTGCATCGGCACGGATCGGTGGGGAGCCGACGACGATCAGTCCGTAGGCGCCGTTCGCCGCTTCCTCTTCGATCCGCGCCGCGACGTCGCCGTGCCGGAGCGCGGTTTTCGCCTTGATCCCCGAAGTGTTGAGGGTCTTGGCCCCTGCCGCGACGAAGCGCTCGGCTTTCGCGTCGGCGACCGCGTCATCGCCTTCGCCTGGAACGACCATCATCAGCGTCACCTCGGCGCCGACGTGCCGCAACAACCGGCCGGCGAACAGGATGTCCACCTTTCCCTGCTCTCCGCCGGCCACGCAAAGAAGCGCCCGCTCGAAAGGGGCGACACCCTCGCGCGCGACGAGCACGTGGTGCTCGCTGGCGCGCATCGCCCGCGAGACGACGAGCGGCGCATCCTCCCGGGACGGCGAGAAGATGACGAGATCGACGGGATCCCGCTCGGCCTCCCGCGCGACGGCCTCGTCGAGCGTCCCGACCAGCCGCCGCGTCTCGACACCGGCAACACTCGCCGCGCCGTCTCCCACGAGAACCGTGAGGCGCGCGTCGGCCCGTTCGGCCAGGCGGACGGCATGCGCGATCGCGGATCCATCGCCGGCGTCGCCACCTGCGATGGCGAGCAGACGAAGCCCTGGGTGCGGGAGCGCGTGAATGCGGCGCAATCCCACCCAGGCCGCGTCGCCTCGGGCCAGCGGGTAACGGCGCGCCTGATGCTGCGAGCGGCTGGCCTCGACGACGATTCCTTCCTCCCCGAAGACCGGAGGCGGCTCGATCGTCCGCACCCCTTGCAATTCCGGAAGCCGTAGTCGCAGCCTCTCGATGGACCCGTAGAAGGCGTTCTGCTCCACGATGGCTTTCCCGAGCAGCGGCCATTCCAACGCTTCGGGAGCGTCCTTGACCGCGACGTCCTCCGGGCGGAAGAGGACCTGCACGCGGCCGGCGTCCTCGCGTTCGCCTCCTTTCGTCTTCAAGGGGAACAGGCAGGGGCCGATGCGAACCCCATGGGGCTCGTTGATGCCGACGATGAGATTCGCCGCGCCCAGGAAGCGCGCGACGAACTCGGTGCGCGGGCGGGCGTACAGCTCGTGCGGCGGCCCGACCTCTAAGAGGCGCCCTTCGTGGAGGACGCCGATCCGGTCGGCGACCTCGAACGCCTCTTCTTGGTCGTGGGTGACGAAGATCGCGGCGACTCCCAGCTCGCGCTGGATGCGGTGCACGGCGCGCCGCAGATCGACTCTTATCTTCGCGTCGAGCGCGCCGAACGGCTCGTCGAGCAACAGGACCTCGGGGCGATGCGCCAACGCGCGGGCCAGAGCGACCCGCTGCTGCTGGCCGCCCGAGAGCTGACCGGGCATGCGCTTCCCGAGCCCGGCGAGGTCGACGAGCTCGAGCAGCTCGTCGCGGCGGCGGCGGCGCTCTTCCTTGGGGGCGCCGCGGATCTTGAGGGCGAACTCGATGTTCTCGGCGACGTTCATGTGGCGGAAGAGGGCGTAGTTCTGGAAGACGATGCCCACGCCGCGCTTCTGCGGCGGGAGCTTTGTGACGTCACGGCCATGGAGAATCACGCGACCGTGATCGCACGGCGTGAGGCCGGCGATCATCCTGAGGATCGTGCTCTTGCCGCTGCCGCTCGGACCCAATAGGACCAGCAGCTCGCCGTCCCCGATCTCGAGCGAGACCTGGTTGACGATAGCGTGGCGTTCGATCCGCTTCGTGATCTGGTCGAGGACGATCGACATGCGGCGTAACGTACCGCTCGTCCGGTGACAAACCGGTTCCAGACGATAGGGGACTGTCCCCTATCGTCTGGAAACGGCGGGATGCCCGGCGATGACGAACCGGTAGCGTCGCGAAGCCCATGGGCCGGCGTAATCGACGCCGATGCGGCGCGTCCTTTGGACGGCGCGGTCGGGCACGGGCTCCCCTGTCTCCAGCCACAACGGTCCCGACAGGAAAGACGCGCCATCCAACGCACGGTCGACCTGGAAGGCGCGCGTCAGGCGCCCGGGTCCCGACGCCGTGGCGCCGCTCGGCGACTCCGTCGCGCGAAGGAGGATCGCCGCCGGGTACCCAGCCTCCCCCGTCACGATGTTGAGGCAGTGGTGCATCCCGTAGACCAGGTAGACGTAAGCAAGTCCGCCGGGCTCGAACATCCATCGATTGCGCCTGGTTAGTCCGCGATAAGCATGGCTCGCGCGATCGGAGGGTCCGTCGTACGCCTCGACCTCGACCAGCCGGCCGCGCAGGATGGTCCCGTCGTCCAGCGCGCGGCAGAGCGTCCGGCCGAGCAGGTCGCGGGCCACGGTGAGCGCGGGACGACGGTAGAACGACGCGGGCAATCGGCGAGAGCGCGATCGACTCACTCCGGGTACCTTTGCAGGTGGGAGATCTCCACCATGAAAAAACTCGTCCTGGTCGCACTGGTGATCGCAGGCGCGGCGGCATTCGTACTCTCGCCGCCGGGAACGGCACTCGCGCAGGAGGTCCGCAGCGTCTTCGTCACCAACTTCCCCAAGATCTTCAACGTCAGCGGCGCGGTCACCGTCGAAGGACCGGTCAAGCAAGCCAAGATGGCCGCGCTCCGCGACGTCGTCGTGTCGCCGGTCAACCCGAAAGAGACGGTGCGCCTGATCCAAGGAGGCATCGTCGAAACCGACGGGTTCACCGCCATGGTGCTGGGCCTTCAGGGACAGATCAAGGGGGAGATCTTCCGGTCGGGCACCGTGGGCGTCTTCCTGCTCCCCGACGAGGAAGCGATCGTGCACGCGTTCGAGGAGAAGGGGTTGATGCAGTTCGCCGTCGAGGTCAACGTCGCGGGGGTCTCCGCGGCGTCGCCGTACTTCGCGTCGACCGCGAACCGGGTTCCGATCGGCTTTCCCCGCTACCGAAGCTACTTCTACAACACCAGCGACAAGACGGTGACGGTAAACTTGTACGCTTACCTGACTAACTGACGTCACGAGGATCGCGTGCCCAAGCCCCGTGTCTCCGCGGCGGGCGGCTTCGCCGCACTTGCCTACACGTTCAAGAAGGGACGAGAGGCGGGAGGTGTCTACAAGCTCTACAAGCGGATGCGCTCGAAAAACGCCTGCAAGACGTGCGCGTACGGAATGGGTGGCCAACGCGGCGGCATGGTCAACGAGGTCGGCTCGTTCCCCGAGGTCTGCAAAAAGTCCCTGCAGGCCCAGGCCGGTGACATGCAGTCGCCGATCGGCGACGCGTTCTTTCGCGAGCACTCGATCAAGGAGCTGGAATCCTGGTCGTCGCTCCAGATGGAGGCCGCCGGTCGTCTCGCCTTCCCGATCGCTTGGCGAGAGGGCGACACGCACTTCCGCCGCATCGGGTGGGACGAAGCGTTAGACGGCGTTGCGGCGGACCTTGCCGCCTCGCCGCGCGAGGCGACCTTTTTCTACGGCTCGGGACGCTCATCGAACGAGGCGGCGTTCCTGATGCAGACCTTGGCCCGTGCGTATGGGACCGCGAACATCCACAACTGCTCGTTCTACTGCCACCAGGCCTCAGGCGTGGCGCTTTCGCGCATCCTCGGGAGTGGAACCTCGACGCTCGTGCTCGACGATCTCGACAAGGCCGACCTGGCAATCGTCGCGGGGGCAAACCCCTCGTCGAACCATCCGCGCTTGATCGTCAAGCTCGTCGAGATCAGAGAGCGCGGCGGCACCGTGATCGTCATCAACCCCGTTAAGGAGCTGGGGCTCGTCCGTTTCAAAATCCCGTCGCGGCCGGGGTCGCTCCTGTTCGGCTCGGACGTTTCCGACATCTACCTGCAGCCGCACGTCGGCGCGGACATCGCGTGCTGCAAGGCGCTCCTCAAGGGAATCGTCGAGCGCGACGGCATCGACCGCCCCTTCGTGCGCGATCACGTCGAGGGCTGGGACGCCGTCGAAGCGGACGCGCGCGCCACCCCGTGGGAGACGCTAGTAGCCGAAAGCGGGCTCATGAGGGCGGACATCGACCGCGCGGTGACGGCACTGCTTACGGCCCGCCGCGGTGTCTTGCTTTGGGCGATGGGGCTCACGCACCACGAGCACGGCGTGCAAAACGTCGTCGCATTGGTGAACCTCGCGCTCGCGCGCGGTTTTCTCGGGCGCCCCGGGTGCGGGCTTCTTCCGATCCGGGGCCACAGCAACGTGCAGGGCGTCGGCTCCGTCGGATTCGCTCCCGCGTTGAAGGAGGCGTTCGCCAAGAAGATGGAGGAGGTCTACGGGATTCCTCCCGCGTCGACACCGGGGCTCGACACGTTTCGGTGCATGGAGGCGGCTTTCGCCGGGAAGATACGCGTCGGTGTCTTTCTGGGCGGGAACCTCTTCGCCTCGAATCCCGAGAGGCGTTGGGCCGCGCAGGCGCTCCAGCGCATCGACACCACGTGTGCGATCGCGACGAAACTGAATGAAGGGCACGTGCACGGCCGCGGCCGTTACCACGTCGTGCTTCCGGTGCTCGCCCGCGACGAAGAGAAGCAGGCGACCACCCAAGAGAGCATGTTCAACTTCGTCCGCCTGTCGGACGGAGGCGAGACCGCGCCCGGGAACGAGATCCGGAGCGAGGTCGATGTCGTCTGCGCGCTCGCGGCGCGCCTGCTCCCCCCCGGTCCCTTCCCGTTCGAAACGATGAAAAGCCACGACGCGGTGCGGCGGGCCATGGCCGCCGTCGTCCCGGGCTACGCGCCCATCGCTTCGATCGGCGCGACGAAGGCGGAGTTCCAGATTCCAGGGCGCACCTTCCACGCGCCGGCATTCGCCACCCCCTCCGGAAAGGCCCGCGCGCAGGTCACGGCGCTCCCCTCGTTCCGCCCCGGCCCCGGCGAGTTCCGGCTGATGACGCTCCGCAGCGAAGGCCAGTTCAACACCGTCGTCTACGAAGACGAGGATCTGTACCGCGGCGTCACGCGGCGCGACGTCGTGATGATGGCCGAGACCGACGCTGCCGCGCTCGGCCTTCGCGAGAACGACCTCGTTGATGTGGTCACGGGCATCGGAAGGATGCGCGTCGCCGCCGCGTTCATCGACATCCCCCCTGGCAACCTCGCGATGTACTACCCGGAAGCGAACGCGGTGGTCCCGCGCCGCGTCGACCCCGAGTCGGGAACGCCGGCGTTCAAGAGCGTCGTCGCCCGGCTCGAGCCGGTGCGCGGGTGACCCGTCGCTTCGACCTCGTGGCATTCGACGTGGACGGCACGCTCGTCCACCACCCCGAGGACAAGACGGTGTGGGAGGTCTTGAACCATCGGTTCACGGGAAGCGACGATCAGAATGTCCTGCGCTGGGATCTGTACAAGAGCGGGAAGCTCTCCTACGCGGAGTGGGTCGCCCTCGACATCGCGTCATGGCGCGACGCCGGGGCGACACGCGACACGATCACCGCGAGCTTCTCTGAGCTGACCTTGGTGGAAGGGGCGCGGGAAACCCTGAGTGAGCTGAAATCCCATGGCGCCCGCCTGGCGGTCATCTCAGGGACGTTGGATCTGCTGCTCGACACGCTTTTCCCCGGCCATCCGTTCGACGAGGTCTACACGAACCGCATCGTCTTCGACGTCGACGGACGTATTGCGCACTGGCACGCGACCCCGTTCGACATGGACGGGAAAGGCGTCGCGCTCCGCTCGATCGCGGCGCGCGAGGACATTCCGCTCAACCGCTGCGCGTTCGTCGGCGATCACGCGAACGACTTGGCGGCAGCGCGCCTTGCCGGCTGCTCGGTCGCATTCAATCCCAAGAGCGCCGAGCTCGCGGCATCTGCCTCGGCGGTCGTCCACTCGCGCGACCTCCGCGACATCCTGCCCCACCTGTTGTAGGGGACACTCTCCTTTTTTCGTACAAAGCTCCCCGGATACCGCTTTGCACGAAGAAAAGGAGAGTGTCCCCTACTCCATGCCGCCAGTTGTCGCGACGGGCGACACATGTGTCGGTCGTCGATTACGGCAGTCGCGGCGTCCTCGGCATTCGCGCGCGATCGGACACCGCGCTGGTCCGACGTCATCAGCGGCGGACCCACGCAAGCCGCCTGTCCACGAGAGTTAGGAGGACGGGAGGAAAATCAAAAAAGGTTCAATTGTCGGAGTGAATTACATATATGCAGTTTTTAAATTTGGCATATGCATTGCTGTTCCCCTCTCGGGGGCGCACGACGCTCCGGTTCACGAGACCACGAGGAGGGAGGCGTCATGAAGAGCACGAGAGCGATGGTCAGGGCGGGTTCGGCGATGTTGGGGCTCGGCCTGGTTGCCCTGATGCTGGGGCCGGCAGCGGCAGCCTCGGAGACGCAGATCCGTTTCAACGTGCCGCAGCCGTTTCGCGTAGGCAGCCACGACTACGAGGCCGGCGTGATCGTGCTTCACGTCGTGACCGCGTACACCCCAACAACCTCGATTTTCGAGGTCTGGGTCAACGGCGATTGCCTGGGGATGCTGGCCGCGCGTCGCAGCGTGCCCGAGGACCCACCGACGCGAACGGAAGCCCACTTCCGTCGCGACGACGACGGCCGTCTCGAGATGGTGGGATTCCGGGTGACCGGACGTCCGGCCGGAACGACCTACCGATTCCCCGAAACGAGCGCGGCGCTGGCTCTCAACAACGCGCAAACCGACTTCCCGTCGACGATTTCTCCGTCAAGCGCGCGTCGCGCGGCCAAATCGAGCGGGAGTTTCTCCACGGTCAGCACTTCGTCGGGCTGGAGATCCGGGCGCGTCGGCGAAAGGTCGAGCGCGAGGTAGAGCCAGATCTTCTCGTCCGTAAATCCCGGCGTCGTCCAGATCCAACCCAGGGGGACGAGCCGCCCTGCCCGATAGCCGGTCTCTTCCGCAACCTCTCGCAGCGCGCAGTCCTCGGGCGATTCGCCGGGATGGTCGAGCTTCCCCGCGGGGACCTCGAGAAGGTAGGACCCGGTCGCGTGCCGGTATTGCCTTACGAGGATCGCGTTCCCGTCGTGATCCACGGGGACCACGGCCGCCGCGCCCGGGTGCCGGATGATCTCCAAAGTGACGGTGTTCCCGTTCGGGAGGCGGACCTCCTCGAGGAAAAGCTTGACGATGCGTCCGTCGTGGACGCTGCGGGACGACACGACGACGGGATCGCTCATGGGGGTCCTCCTGCGCGATAATACCGGCTTCATCGCTGGGGTCATCCATGTCGCAGCCGATCTATCTCGACTACAACGCCTCGACACCCATCGCGCCCGAGGTGCTCGAAGCGATGACCGCGGTCTTCCGCGACGTCCACGGCAACGCGCTCTCGACGCACGCCTACGGCCTCGCCGCGCGGCGCGTGATCGAGGCCGCGCGTGCCGAGGTTGCCGATTCGATCGGGGCCGAGACCGACGAGATCGTCTTCACGAGCGGCGGGACCGAATCGAACAACGCGGCGATCGAGGGCGTCGCCCTTGCGCTCGCGGATCGCGGACGGCATCTCGTCACGACCGCCATCGAGCACGCATCGGTCGAGCAGGTGTGCCGGACCCTCGAAAGGCGCGGCTGGGGCGTGACGCGCGTCCCGGTCGACCAGAACGGCGCGATCGACGCGCGCGCGATCGAGTCGGCGATCCGCCCCGACACCGTGCTCGTCTCGGTGATGCACGCGAACAACGAGACCGGCGTCATGCAGCCGGTCGCCGCGGCGGCCCGCGCCGCGCACGCCAAAGGCGTGTTGATGCATACCGACGCGGCGCAATCGGTCGGAAAGATCCGCGTGAACGTGCGTGAGCTGGACGTCGACCTGCTCTCGATCGCCGGCCACAAGCTGTACGCGCCGCAGGGGGTCGGGGCGCTCTATCTGAGGCGGGGAACGCCGTTTACGCCGCTCCTGAGGGGCGCAGGCCACCAGCAGGACCGCCGGTCCGGCACCGAAAACGTCGCCCTGTCCGCGGCGTTGGGCGTCGCGTGCGCCTTGGCGGAGCGCGAGATCGATGCCCGGCGCGAGCACGCGCAGGCGATGCGCGACCGTCTGGAGCAGAAGCTGCGCGAGGCGTTCCCGGCGCTCATCGTCCACGGGGCCGAAGCGAAGCGGTTGCCGAACACGCTCTACGCCGCGTTCCCCGGTTTGGACGCGAGCGAGCTCCTCGTCCGGATGAACGGTGTCGCCACGGGCTCCGGCGCGGCGTGCCATTCGGGGAAGACCGACCCGTCGAAGGTGCTGCTCGCCATGGGGGTCAAGGCCGAGATCGCCAGGGCGACGTTGCGGCTCACGACCGGACGGCCGACGACCACCGCCGAGATCGACGACGCCGCGGCGCGGATCGTCGAAGCGGCGAAGTCGATCGGCGCGAGCCCCAAGGCGTGAGTCGCGAGGTCGCCCACGACGGCGCGGGGTCGTTCCGGGTCAGGTTCCCCTTCGACCGCCGCCTCGTCGAGCTCGTGAAGTCGCTTCCCCGCCGTCGCTTTCAGACCGCCGACAAGACGTGGTCGGTCCCCGAAGACGACGTCGTCCTTTTGGTCGACCTGTTGCGACCCGAAGGGTTCTCGTTCGACGACGAGGCCCGGATCCGTTACGCCGATCGCGGCGGCACGAAGACCCTGCGGCAAGCCGGGGAATCCTCGGAGGCCGACGCCCCCAACTGGACGGTCGGCCGGCTGAACCGCGAGGTGAAGGCGGTTTTAGAGACGGCGTTTCCCCAGGCGATCTGGCTCGTCGGAGAGATCAGCGGCTTCAACCGGGCCCAGCACAAGAAGCACGTCGGCTTCACGTTGATCGAGCGCGAGGCAACCGGCGAGCAGGCGTTCCAGGTGCAGGCGATCCTCTTCGACGGTACCCGCCGGGAAATCGAGCGCAAGCTGGCGGCGGCATCGAATCCCTTCCGGCTCGAAGACGAGATCGAAGTCCGCGTCCGCGTCCGCGTCGATCTCTACGACGCGTGGGGCGCCTACCGCGTCCAAATCGAAGATCTCGACCTCGCCTTCACGCTGGGCGAGGCGGCGAGGCGCCGCGAGGAGATCGTTCGCAAGCTCACCGAAGAGGGGCTCCTCGAACGGAACGCCGTGCTCCCGCTCCCCATGCTCCCGTTACGCCTCGGACTGATCACGAGCTTGAACTCCGACGCCTATCACGACGTCCTGCGCACGCTCGGCGAGAGCGGCTTCGCCTTCAAGGTGACGGTGCACGGCGCGCGTGTGCAGGGGCGCGCCACGGAGAGCTCGGTTTTGAACGCGCTCGACTGGTTTCGCCCGAGGCAGGCGCACTTCGACGCGATCCTGATATGCCGCGGCGGCGGCTCGCGAACGGATCTTGCATGGTTCGACACGGAGGCGCTCGGCCGAGCGGTCGCTCTCTTCCCGATCCCGGTCGTCAGCGGCATCGGCCACGAGCAGGACGTCTCGGTTTTGGACCACGTGGCGCGCCGGGCGAAGACGCCGACGGCGGCGGCGGCGTTTTTCGTGGACTCCGTGCGCGCGTTCTCGCGCCGCGTCGAAGAGCACACGATCTCGATCTTCGCGGAGGCGGTCGCACTCTTGGAGACGGAGAAACGCGGCCGTCGTGACGCGGCGGAACGGCTGACTCGCGCGACGACACGGAGGATCGAGTCCTCGCGTGCCGCGCTCCAGGCTTCCGCGCGACAGCTCGGCCAGGGTGCGCGGCGCGACCTCACGAGCGAGATGCGGCGCGTCAGGGACGCAGCCTCAGGCGTCGCACCGCGCGTGACGCGGGCGTTGGCCCAGGAGGGCGAGCGCGTTGTCACGCGTGCGCGACGACTTCATCTGCTCGACCCGCGGCGGGTCGTCGAGCGGGGGTATGCGATTCTGCGGGGTGCGGACGGACGGGTCATCCTCGATCCGGCGCAGGCTGAGGCAGGCGCTCGGGTGACGGCGGAATTGCGAAACGGACGACTGGGGCTCGTGTCGGAAGGGGCGAACGATGACTAAGGCGAAGGCCGGGAAGGAGCTCTCCTACGGCGAAGCGGCGGCACGGCTCGAGGAGATCTTGGGCCGCATCGAGGAAGGCAAGGTGGACATCGACGAGCTGTCGGGGTTGGTCGCCGAGGCGGCGCGACTCGTGGCGCTCTGCCGCGGGAAGATCCACGCCGCGGAAGTGCAAGTCAAGACGATCACCGAGCAGCTCGAGCGCGACGTTCCCGCGGAGGACGACGGCACGCCCGACGACGACGTCGACGAGAACATCCGCTACTGATGACCGCCGACGAGATCTTCCGCGGCCGCCTGATCATGGCGCCGATGACGCGGGGCACCGACCTGCCGTTCCGCCTGCTGGCGAACGAGTGGGGGGCCACCGTGTGCTCGGGCGAGATGGCGTACGCCCACCGGACCGGGGGGCGCGACCGCGGCGATCTCCCGCTGCTGCGCCGACACCCGTCGGAGAAGGTTTTCGGCGTGCAGCTCGCGGGAAAGGCCCCGGAGGTGATGGCCGAGGGTGCGAGGGTCGCCGAAGGCCTGGGGGCCGACTTCGTCGACGTCAACCTGGGCTGTCCCATCGACGAGGTGACCCGGCGCGGATTCGGAGCGTCGCTGCTGCAGCGGCCGTCGAGGGTCGCGGCGATCGTCGCCGCGATGAAGGCCGCCGTGACGATTCCCGTGACGATCAAGCTCCGGCTCGGGTGGTCCGAGGGGGAGGACGCGTACTTGAAGGTGGCGCGCGCGGCGGTTTCAAGCGGCGTCGACGCGATCACGCTCCACGCGCGCAGCCGGGCCCAGCGCTACCGCCGCCCCGCGAATTGGGACCACGTGAAAGCTCTAGTCGCCGAGGTCCCCGTGCCGGTCATCGGAAACGGGGACATCTTCACGTGGCGCGACGCGAGGCGGCGAATGGAAGAGACCGGCTGCGCCGCCGTGATGGTCGGGCGTTGGGCGCTCGCAAAGCCGTGGATCTTTCACGAATTCGCGAACTCGCGCGACGTCGAGCTGTCGCCCGACGAGCGCCTGGCGGTCGTACGCCGCTACGTCGAGTTGTGCCGCGCTCACTTTCGCGACGATGAGAAGGGGCGTACGCGCACGCGGCGTTTCCTCGTGTTTCACCAGGACTTCTTCCGCCGGTACCGCCGGCGCGCGGCGCCGGACGCTGCGAACTCCGACGACCCCCGCTTGTGGGGGGAAGAGCCGGCGAACGACCTCGAGGCCTGGCTCTGTCGCTCCGACCTTCTCGGGGTGACCGCCCTGACGCGGTGGCTGGTGGACGGCGAGGAGATCGAGCCTCCACCGCCTGCTCCGGACGGGCCGCGTGCCGTCAAGGTCGCGGCCCTCGGCTAGGCCTTGATATGCTTACAAGCGTGATGACCAAGAGCCTCATGCGTCCCCTGCTCCGCGTTTCCGCGGTGATGCTCGCCGTGACCGCAGGGTGCTCCGACCAAGGCGCGGTGAAGACCGACGCGCCACGAGCGGCCGCATCGACCACGGAGCGTCCGCCGCTCGTTTCCGGCCGTGCCGACCAGTCGGGAGCCCTCCCACCCGGGCACCCACCACTCGACGCCGCCGCCCCGCCTCCGCCCGGGCTACCGCCCGTTCCCGAGGGCGCCGGAACGGGTGAAGCCGCCCTCGCCTGGGTGGTACCTGAGGGATGGATCGCGGAGCAGCCTGCATCCCCGATGCGCCGCGCCCAATACAAGGTCCCCGGTCGAGCCGGAGACGGCGAATGCGTCGTCTTCTATTTCGGCCCCGGCCAGGGCGGCGACCCGATGGCCAACGCGGTGCGGTGGAGCGAACAGTTCACGCTCGCCGACGGGTCCTCGGCGCAGAGCGCGATGAAAACTTCGGAGATCGCGGTGGGCGGGCTCAAAGTCTTCATCGTCGAAGTCGCCGGAACCTATAACGGCGGCATGACGATGACGGCCGCTCCCGCGAAGCCGAGTCCCGGCTACCGCCTCCTGGGCGCGGTGGCGCCCGGCCCGGACGCGAATTGGTACTTCAAGTTCACGGGTCCCGACGCGACGGTTACGGAGCAGCGAGCGGCGTTCACCTCGATGGTGAAATCGTTGAAGCACGGCGCGTCATAGGCGAAGCGAGAGACAGCTCAGCCCGCCGTCCATCTTTCGGAACTCCGACATCTCCAAGGTGACGACCTCGTAACGGAGCGCAACGAGCGCCGCTTCGAGGAGTGGAAACCCGCGCGCGATCAACACGCGGCCGTTGACGCACACGGAGTTGGCCGCGTACGCCTCGCCGTCGTCGACCCGGACGATCGGGTAGGCCCGGAGCTCGTCCCGGCCGGCCAGAGACGAAACCGCCACGAGGCGGCCGTCATCGAGCGCGGAAAGGCCGCTCTTCAGATGCAACAACTCGGGGACGGCGCGGATGTCGACCATCGTCGATTCGTACCCGTGGCTTGCGAGCAGCGCGGCCAGCTGCCTCGCGCCCTCTTCATTCGTCCTCGCCGAGATGCCGATCAGGAAGCGGTCGTTGATCTCGCAGATGTCGCCTCCGTCGACCGTTCCGGGCGCCTCGATCGTGCCGACGGCCGGCGCGAGATCGACGAGGGCCTCCGCCACGCTTGCGACCTCGCCCCGGCGGCTCTCTGCACCGGGACGCGTGAGAATCGCGCCCCGTCCGGTCAGGATGGCGGTGTCCTCGACGAAGGTGCCGTCCGGATGATGGGCGTCCGCCGAAACCCACGTCAGGCGAAGTCCGCTCCGCTGAAGCTCCTCGCAGTAGCGCTCGTGCTGCGCCTTGGCCAAGCTGTACGAAGGGGTGCCGTGATCGCCGCGGGTCAGTCCTGCGTCGAAGTTCGGCGAGGGGCGGCGGACGAGGGCCCGAGTAAGACGCACGAGAACTCCCGACTCGGGTTACGATCCGCGCCATGGTCGCGCTCTCCGAGCTCCGCGAGCGTATCGCCTATCACGGACGGACGCCCGTGCTCGCCCCTTCTTAGGGGACACTCCCCTCATTTCTCGGAGAATCGACAGGAGACCCCGAATGGACACACCCGATACCAAGTCGCTTCCCGAGAACGCCTACGAGCCGTTGAAGCCGGGCGAGGTGTACAAGCCGATCGTCCCGGCGGCGACGAAGTTTCCTGAAGCGACGGGTGTCTCGCTGTTCTGGGGGCTGCTCTTCTGCGTGATCTTCACGATCGCCTCGGCGTATTCGGGGCTCAAGGTCGGCCAAGTGATGGAAGCGGCCATTCCGATATCCATCTTGGCGATCGGGCTCACGCGCGTGGTCTCGAAGGACCCTCCGCTGCTCCAGAACGTGATCATGACGGGGATCGGCGGCGTGTCCGCTTCCGTCGTCGCGGGGGCGATCTTCACGCTGCCCGCGCTGTACTCGCTCCAGCTCTCGCCGCACCCGTTGCAGACGATCTTCATCTGCCTGGCGGGAGGCTGCCTCGGCGTCCTGTTCTTGATCCCGTTGCGCCGCTACTTCGTGCGCGAAACGCACGGGGAGTACCCGTACCCCGAGGCGACGGCGATCACGGAGGTGCTCGTCACCGGGGAGAAGGGCGGCTCGCAGGCGAGGCTGCTGATCCAGGCCACCGTGGTCTCCGGCGTTTATGACTTCTTCGTGACGACGTTCCACGTCTTCAAGGAGTTCGTGGACTTCCAGTTCGTGCCTCTCGTGAGGGACGCCGCCGAGAAGGCAAAGGTCGTCTGCAGGTTCGACGCCATCGCATTCATCCTTGGATTGGGCTACGTCATGGGCCTGCGATCCTCGATGATCCTTTGCGCCGGCGGTGTTCTCTCCAACTTCGTCCTCGTCCCGCTGATCTTCTACCTCGGCGCGCACTTTCCGGACGTCGTCCCGCCCGGAACGAAGGCGATCTCCGCGATGAGCGCCAACGAGATCTTCCGCGGGTACGTGCGGTTCATCGGCGTCGGCGCGATCGCGACCGCGGGGATCTTCGGCATCCTGAAGTCGCTCAAGGTCGTCATGGGCTCATTCGGCATCGCCATCAAGGCGTTCCGGCACGGCGAGGGGCACGTCGAGCTCGCACGCACCGATCGCGACATCTCGATCATGACGATGTTGATCGGAACCGTCGTCACCTCGCTGCTCGCTCTGGTCTTCTTCGGAACGCTCGGGGCCGGCGGGTGGGCCACCGTGGTCGTCGGCCTCCTCTTGATGCTCGTCTTCTCGTTCTTCTTCACCTCGGTCGCCGCCAACGCGATCGCCACCACCGCTCGAAACCCCGTATCCGGAATGACGATGCTGACGATCATGATCTCGTCGGTGGTGCTCTTGAAGTTCGGCCTCTCGGGGCCGACCGGCATGTTTTTCGTCATGGCGATCGCCGGCATGGTGTGCACGGCCTTGTCCGTTTCGGGCCAGACCATCACAGACCTCAAGACCGGCTACTGGCTGGGCTCGACACCCCAAGTTCAAGAGCGGGTGAAGTTCCTGGGTGTCGTCGCCGCCTCCATCGCCGCGGGCCTGACGATAGCGATGCTCTCGCGCATGTACTTCTTCGGCGACGCCCCCGATGGCACGGCCCCCGAGAGGATCCTCGCGGCGCCGCAAGCCTCGATCATGAAAGCGCTCGTGCAGAGCTTCATGAACCGCGAGCCGGTCGCTTGGGCCCTGTTCGGCGTCGGCTCGATGATCGCTGTCGTGCTCGAGATGTTGCAGGTTCCCGCGCTGACTTTCGCGCTGGGCATGTACCTTCCGCTCGAGCTGAACTCCCCCGCTTTGGTCGGCGGTTACCTCCACCACCTCGTCACCAAGAAGGCCGCTAGGCAGGGCGGTGAGACCGGGAGAGCGATGCGCGAGCGCGGCGTCGTGATTGCGTCGGGAATGATGGCGGGTGGAGCGTTAGGCGGCGTGTTCGGTGCGGCGCTGCGCCTGATTCCCGGATTCAGCGAGGACTGGATCAAGCTCCCGATCTACGACCTCGACACGATCTCGCAGGTCGTGTCGATCGCCGGATTCCTCGGCCTCGTCGCCTACATCTGGCTCGGGGCCAACCGCAAGCCGCGGGAGTAGGGGACATGGAAAAGGGGACACTCCCCGTTTTCTGATCAAAGCGGTATCCGGGGAGCTTTGTCAGGAAAAGGGGAGCGTCCCCTTTTCCATGTCCCCTACTACTTCGGAGACGCGAAGAGTTTGAAGTTGCCGTCGACCCGCTTGATGCCGACGATCACCGGAAGGCCGGCGATTTCGCTCTGAGCGAGGCGGCCGGAGAGGTCCATCAGGCGCACGGGCTCGCGCCCCTCAAACTTCGCGTCCACCAAGGCGTCGATCGCTCCGGGTTCGGCGTCGCCCGGCTCGCAGGCGAAGCGCGGGAGGAGCACCTGTCCCGACGCCTCGCGCGCGATCTCGGTGATGTCGAGCTTGTCCTCGAGCGCGGTCTCCCCCGCGAGCACGAGCAGGATCCCGCCCGAGTCGCGATGCCCGGTGCGGCGCCCTTCTTTGGTAGAGCAGTCGGCCGGGACGAACCGCGGCCGGACGAGCACGATCGCGAGCGTATGGTGCCTTCCATCCCGCAGGTCGATCGCCGGCGCCTCGCGGATCAGCGAGCCCTCGGGGAGGAGGGCCAGAAGGCCCTTCGCGCCGCTCCCCGTCGCGGGAAGGTCGTAGACGTATTCGGTCACCACCTTCTTCGTGAAGGATTGGATGACGACATTGCGCTGCCTCTCGCGCGGCGGCTTCTTCCCCGTGGCCGCGTGGAACGCCGCCTCGAAGGACGCATCGTCCCAGGAGCGGCGCGAGGCCAGAAACACGGTTTCGGGATCGGCGATCGACCCGTCCGGCGCCAAGGCAACGCGCAGCACGAGATCGTAGGGCTTCGTCGAATCCGACACGACCAGCCACGAGGCCGGCCAGCCGCCTCCTTCGGCGATCGTTCGGAGACACGTTTCCGTGCGCCCCGCGTCGAGGAGCGTGCCCAGCGCGACGTCGCTGCCGTCGGGTGCGCGGAGCGTTTTGTCCGCGAGACGGCCTGCGAAAGACGACGCCAGCGCGGGGAGCGCGTCATTCGACGGGTTCGGCTGCGAGGATTTCGGGGCCGCATGCGCGGCGACGACCGCGAGACCGATCCCGAACGCTGCGATGAGGCGTTGCACCCCCGCAACGTAATCTTCTTTTCCCGGCTCGACAACAGAGCGCTCTCACCACGGGAACCGGAGACCCGCCGCGCCCTTGCCTTCGCGGATCGCCTCAACGTAGTGTCGCCCACGCCTCCCTCAAAGAGCCACCTCATGACGCCTTCCGCACAGCTTTCCGCATCTCCCACGCTCGATGGGCGTTTCGTGCTCGTCGAGGCGTTGGGGCGCGGCGGCCAGGGACGCGTGTTCCGAGCGTACGACCGGGTCTACGGGCGCGACGTCGCGATCAAAGCCTTGCACGACGCGCGCGCGAACGACCCCGTGCATCCGCTTGCGGTGGAGTTCGCGGCGTGGTCGCGCCTGCGGCACCCTCACGTGGTGCGCGCCCACGAGCTGCGGCGGGCCTCGTCGGGACCGTTCGCTCCGGGGACGCCTTACCTCGTGCTCGAGTTCGTGCGCGGCCTCCCGGTGCACCGTGCCCTGCGCGCCGGAGCGGAACGGGCTTCCGTCTTGGAGGAGCTCGCGCGCCGCGTCTTGCGCGCGCTCGAGCACATCCACACGGCCGGGATCGTGCACAGGGATCTCAAACCGGGAAACGTCCTCGTGGGACCGTCACGCCGCGGACTCGGACGCGTGAAGATCACGGACTTCGGCCTGGCGTCGGAGTCGGGACGCGCAGGCGAGCCGGGGCACATCTCCGGCTCGATCCCCTACGTCGCCCCCGAAACGGTTTTGGGGCTGGCGGTGGACGGCCGCGCGGATCTCTACGGCCTGGGGGTCCTCCTCTTCTACTTGGCGACCGGACGACTACCGCTCGCCTCGAGGTCCCCCGAACGGTGGCTCCGCTGGCACCTGGCGGGCCCGCCCGCCGATCCGCGACGCGTGCGGCCCGACTTGCCCGGGCGCTTCGCCGAGCTCGTCGTGCGGCTCACGGAGCGGGCGCGGGACGAGCGTCCCACCACGGCGGCCGGGGCCTTGGAGCTTTTGGGGTCGCCTTCGCCCCGATCTGGAGGCGTCTCGACCCAGGGCCTGCAGCCTTGCGAGCGTGCACGGGTCCGGTTCGCCCTCGATGACGCGCGCGCAGGCGCGATGCGGGAATTGGACGTGCCGAGGGATGCAGGCCGCACCCGGGCGACGCGCCGCGAGCTGACGACCGTGGCCGCAGCGGCCGGGGTGACGTGCGTGACGCTCGAGAGGACCGCGGGCGCGCGCTTGTCGAACCTAGCGCGCGTCGTCCTGACCCTGCTTCTCGATTTGGGCCCTGACGCGCAGGCGCTCGTCGAGAGGCACGACTTGCACCGGGGCCTTCCCCTGGCGCTCCTCGCGGGCGTGCCCGTCTGGGACCGGCAGAGCCACGACGAAAAGCGCGCGCGGCGACCGGCCGCGGTGCCGGTCGTCGCGCTCCGCGTCGCGGCGTTTTTCCTCGATGCCGCGCGGCGCCGCCCGCTGGCGCTCGTCGTGGACCCGACCGGTCTGAGCGATCCGCTCGCCGCCGCCGTGGTCCTACGCTTGCGGCGCTGCATCGCCCGGGCGAAACCCGCGCGCTCCGAGTCCGGCGGCTTCTTGCTCGCGGTGCCTGTAGACTAGGTGCCACTCAGGAAAGGGACACTCCCCTTTTTCTGACAAAGCTCCTCGGATAC
>CAZUGP010000010.1:0-28854 GCA_964619965.1 uncultured Acidobacteriota bacterium | reverse complement strand
CCATGCGTCGCGCTGTCCGGAAACTACTGCGTGGACAAGAAGGCCGCCTCCATCAACTTCACGGAGGGCCGCGGAAAGCGGATTCACGCGGAAGTCGTCCTCGACGCGCAGGTGCTGCGTGAGGTGCTGAAGACGGACGCCGCCTCGCTGGCCGAGGTCCAGTACCGCAAGAACCTTCTCGGCTCGATCGCGGCCGGGGCGTTGGGTTACAACGCGCACTTCGCGAACATCCTCTCGGCCTTCTTCCTCGCGACGGGGCAGGATCCGGCGCACGTCGTCGGCGGCTCGACCGGCGTGACCTGCATCGAGCTCCGGCCGAACGGCTCCGTCTACGCCTCGATCTTCATTCCCGACGCCCCGCTGGGCGCGATCGGCGGAGGCACGTCGCTAAACAC
This sequence comes from uncultured Acidobacteriota bacterium, assembly GCA_964619965.1. Classification (GTDB taxonomy): domain Bacteria; phylum Acidobacteriota; class Polarisedimenticolia; order Polarisedimenticolales; family DASRJG01; genus DASRJG01. The sequence goes on along the minus strand of CAZUGP010000010.1, from coordinate 28,459 downwards.
CCAGAGCGAAGCGCTCAGGATTCTGGGAGTCGTCCCCGATCCCGATCGCCCGGGCCACGCGGCAATGCGGCTCGCGGAGATCGTGGGCGCTGCGGTGCTCGCGGGCGAGCTGTCCCTGATGGCGGCGTTCACCTCGAGCGACCTCGCGCGCGCCCACGAGCGGCTGGGCCGCGGCAGCGCCCTAGGCGGCGAAAGGGGCGCATGAGCGGGGAGGCCGCGGTCTCCGCCCCCGGCAAGACGATTCTCTTCGGAGAGCACGCAGCGGTCTACGGACACCCCGCTCTCGTCACCGCGCTCGACCATCGCATGACGGTCGCAGCGCGCGCATCGGCCGCAACCCACCACCGCACGCTGCGCCTCGAGATCCCCTCGTTGCACATCGCCAGGACCGTCGCCCTCACGCACGAGTTCACGGACCTCAAGGAGCCCGGCGACCTCGCGATCCTCGCGGTGACGATCGGCACCGCGGGCCTGGGACCTCACGCGGTCGAATTCCGCCTCAGGATCGATTCCACGATTCCGCCGGGCTCCGGATTCGGAAGCTCCGCCGCGTTGTCCGTTGCCGTCGTCGCGGCCTGCCGCCGCGCTTGCGGCGACGACATCGCCAAGGACGACATCGCGCGCTTGGCGTTGTCGATCGAGCGACACCAGCACGGGCGCGCCTCCGGAGTCGACGTTCAGGCGGTTTTGCGCGGAGGCGTGCAGTGGTGCCGTCGCTTGGACGACGGGATTCTGGAGCGCGAAGAGCTACCCGAAGCCGGGCTGCTCCTCGAGGTGTTCCGACTGTTCCATTCCGGAGCGCCCAACGAAACGACCGGCGAGATGGTCGCCGCGGTGCGGCGCCTCCTAGAACGCGAGCCGGCCCGCGTCCGCGAGGCGTTCGCGACGATTGAAGCCGCAACTCGCGACGGGCACGCCGCGCTCTTGGCAGGCGACGGCGCCGCGTTCGTGCCGATCGTGCGGCGCGCGGAGGCGGCTCTCGAGGCGATCGGGGTGGTTCCCGAGGGCGTCCGCGAGGCGATCCGCGTCATCGAGGCCGCGGGAGGCGCGGCGAAGATCTCGGGGGCGGGCGGCCTCACCGGCGCGGGCGCCGGCCTGGTGCTGGTCGTGCACCCCGACCCGGAGTGGCACCGACGCTTCGCCCCCCCCGCGGGCTGGGCCGCGCACCGCGTGCGCTTAGGCGCCGAAGGCTTGCGCCCGGAGATTGCGGCGTGACCGGCAAGGCGACTGTCACCGCGCCCTCGAACATCGCCTTCATCAAGTACTGGGGCGCGCGCGATCTCGAGAAGGCTCTTCCCGTCAACGCCTCGATCTCGATGACACTCACCGCGTGCGTCAGCCTCTCGACCGTCGCGTTCGAGGACCGATCGGACGAGGCCGACCGAATCGAGCTCGTCGGCGAGGACGGCTCGTTCGCACCGCCGCCGGCCTCGTTTCGGGAAAGGGCTCTGGCGCACCTCGACCGCGTGCGCCGCTGGGCGCGCCGGGACGGGTCGTTTCGCGTCGCAACGCGCAACTCGTTCCCCACCGGCTCGGGGATCGCCTCGTCGGCGTCGGGGTTCGCGGCGCTCACGCTCGCATCCACGAAAGCCTTGGGACTCTCGCTTTCGACCCCCGAGTTGTCGGATCTCGCCCGCATGAGCGGCTCGGGCTCGGCCGCGCGCTCGGTGCTCGGTGGCTACGTCAGCTGGTCGCCTCAAGGGGAGGGAGCGGGGCACGCGGTCGCGATCGCCCCGGCGTCCCATTGGGACCTGCGGGACGTGATCGCCGTCGTCGATCACGGCGAGAAGGACGTGTCCTCTCTCGACGGGCACCGCGTGGCGGCCTCGAGCCCGCATTTCGAAGCGCGCCAGCGGATCCTCCCCGAGCGCTTGGCGTTGGTCAGGCGGGCGATCGACGAGCGCGATCTCGACACCTTGGGGCCGGTCCTCGAAGAAGAGGCGATCGAGCTGCACTTGATCGCGATGTCCTCGAAGCCGCCGATCTTCTATTGGAAGCCCGGGACGGTGCAGGTCTTGGAGCGCCTGCGCGGGATGCGCCGCGAGGGTCTTCACGCCTGGGCGACGATGGACGCGGGCGCGAACGTCCACGTGATCTGCACGCCGCAGGCCGAAGCGTCGGTCATCGCCGCGCTCACGGGCCTCACCGGCGTGAGCGGCGTGCTCTTGGACGGGGTCGGCGACGGTCCGCACGAGGAGCGGGAGCACCTCTTCTGATGGCGCGCCCGTTCGTTCTCGTGAAGCTCGGCGGGAGCTTGATCACGGACAAGACGCGCCCCGGCGTTGCGCGTCACGCCGCAATCCGGCGCATCGCGCTGGAGCTCACGGCCTTCGCGCTGAATCCCCGCGCGCCGCGCCTCCTCGTAGGGCACGGAAGCGGCTCCTTCGGACACGCTGCGGCTGCATCGGGCGGCTTGACCCCGGGCGCCGACGCGTCGCACCGCCTCGCGGCGATCGCGCACACGCAGCGGCGCGCGGCCGAGCTGCATGCCATCGTCCTGGAGCAGCTCGCGGACGCGGGGGCGCTGCCGTTCTCGTTCGCTCCCTCCAGCTTCCTAAGTGCCGCGAACGGCCGTGTCAACGGCGTCTTCGCCGAGCCGATCTTCGAGGCGCTCGACCGCGGGCTCATGCCGGTCGTCTACGGCGACGTCGTTTTGGACCGGAAACGCGGCGCGGTCATCGTCTCGACCGAGGAGCTCTTTCTCATCCTCGTCAAGGAAGCCGTGAGACGCCGCCGTCCGGTCGGGCGCGCAGTTTGGCTCGGCGAGACCGACGGCGTCCTCGACGACCACGGAGGCGCCATCGCGCGCATGTCCAAGGCTTCTGCCTTGCGCACCGCACGCGGCGTCGCGGGCGCCTCGGGGGTCGACGTCACCGGCGGGATGGCGCTCCGCCTGCGCACGGCGGGGGCGCTGGCACAGGCGGGCGTTCGGTCCGCGATCGTCGACGGGCGCAAGCCCGGAGCGCTCGCGGCCGCGATCGCGGGGCGCGGGGCGGGTGGGACCCAGGTGGTCATTCGGTGAGAGCGATGGCGAACCTCGACGACCTCTTGATCAAGACCAGCCGCACCTTCGCGCTGTCGATCCCCATGCTTCCCGAACCCACGCGCCGTCACGTCGGTATCGCCTATCTCCTCTTCCGCGTCGCCGACACCTTCGAGGACGCGGCGCGTTGGCCGCGCGCGAAGCGCCTTGCCGCCTTGGACGACCTGGCACGGCTGCTGACCACGCCGGGCGACGAGACGCTCGCGGCCGCTCGTTGGCTGGCCGACGTTCCCGTGTCGCACGCGGGGTACCTGGAGCTGCTGCGCGAAACGCCCGCGGTGATGGACGCGTACTGGGCGGTGCCCGCGACGGCGCGCGCGGTGCTGCGGCGTGATCTTCTGCGCACCGTCTCCGGAATGGCCGGGTTCGTGCGTCGCGGGGACGCCCGCGGCAACCTGCGGCTCGGCTCGCTGCGCGAGCTGCGCGACTACTGCTACGTCGTCGCGGGGATCGTCGGCGAGATGCTGACCGAGTTGTTCCTGCTCGACGCCGAGGCGCTCGCCCCGTTCGCGTCACGCCTGAGGCGTCGCTCGCGATTCTTCGGCGAAGCGCTCCAGCTGGTCAACATCCTCAAAGACGTTGGTTCCGACGCGACCGAAGGGCGCGTCTATCTCCCCAAAGGGGTCGACCGCGCTCGAGTCTTTCTCCTGGCGCGGCGGGACCTCGACGTGGCGGCCGCGTACGTGAGCACCCTGCAACTGTCGGGAGCGCCGGAGGGCTTCGTCGCGTTCACCGGCTCGCCGGCCGTCCTCGCGCGTGCGAGCCTCGACCGGATCGAGTCGACCACGGGAGGCAACAAGCTCACGCGCGTCGAGGTCGGGGCGCTCATGGAGCGCATGTTCGAGAATCTGGCCGCGAGGCGCCCCCTCCTCTAGGGCGCGCGTCGCATCTTCTTGATCCGCTCGAGATTGCCGAGAAACCCTGCGTTCTCCGGATCGAGTCGCACGGCCTCGGTGCATTCGCGCTCCGCTTCCTCGAGTTTCCCCGCGCGCGCGAGCACGACGCCGAGCGTCCCGTGCGCGGTGGCATCCTCGGGAGATGCCGCAACCGCTTCGCGCAGCACACGCTCGGCGGTGGCCGCGTCGCCGCTGCGCATCAGGCGCGTTCCCTCCCCGGTCAACGCGGCCCCGAGCTTGGCGCGCACGGTAGGACTCCGCGCGCCCTCGCGCACGACGCGGTCGAACACCTCCAGCGCCTCGTCATTCCGGCCCGCCTTCAAGAGCGCTACGCCGAGCGCGGCCCACGCCTCGGCGTAGCGGTCGGAGATCGCGAGGGCGCTCCGCAGCTCGGCGATGGACTCGTCCAAGCGCCCCTCCCGGTAGAGCGCCACTCCGAGGGCGTGATGCGCGGGAGCGTTCGGCCCGGTCACGGCGATGGCGCGCGCAAAGAGTGTCGTGCTGTCGCGCCAGAGCGTGGCCTGCGCGGTCGTCAAGAAGGAAAAAAGCGCGACGGCGACGGCGGCTAAGGCGACCGAGACGGTCCGGGAGAGCCGCTCGCCGAGCTCCCAGACGACGGCGACCACGGGGCCGACGAGAGGAAGGTACGTGTACCGATCGGCCATGGCTTGCGCGCCGACCTGCACGATGCCGATCACGGGGAGGAGCGCCGCGAGATACCACGCCCAGCCGACGGCCCAATGAGGGCGCGTCTTCCAGGCGTACACGGCGAGCGCCGTCAAGGCCACGATCGTGAGCGCGCAGACGAGCAGGCGCAAGGAGGTGAGACGCGTGAGGTCGTACGGATACGGCGTCGCGAGCGCGTGGGGCCACACGGTCATGACGAGGTAATCGACCACAACGACGCAGGCGTTGGCCAGCCGCGTCGACAACGGCAGCATCGTCAGGCCCGGCACGGCGTCGCCGCGTGCCTGCGCGGCGAACGTGACGACCGCCGAGCCCGCTGCCAGAGCGAAGAACGGGAGCTTCTCGCGCAGACCGCGCCGAAGGTCGAATCGGTCGAGCGGCCAACGATCGAGGAGAAGCATGAGGACGGGAAGCGTGACGAGCATCGGCTTCGCCAGGAGTCCGGCCACGAAGAGCGAAAGCGCCACGGCGTAACGGGTCGGAGACGGCTTCGCGATCCAGGCAACCCAGGCGTAAAGCGCGCCGAACGCCAGCGCTTGCGACAGGACGTCCTTCCGTTCGGCGATCCAAACGACCGACTCCACGCGCAGCGGGTGGATCGCGAACAGAAGCGCCGCCACCGCGCTCCGCCCGAGGCACGAGGTGAGCCGCGCCAACAGCAGGAAGAGGAGGATCGCCGCCGCACCGTGGTAAACGACGTTGGCGACGTGAAAGGCCCGCGGAGCGCCGCCCCCGATCGACGCGTCGGCCATGAGCGTGATCCACGTCAACGGGTGCCAGTTCGCTTGACGAAAGGTCGTGAACGCCCAGGCGACGCCGTCTTTGGAGAGCCCCCGCTGGACCATCGCGTTGTCGACGACGTACCCATAGTCGTCCAGCTCGACGAAGCCGTAGCCGGCCGCGCGCCCGAACACCGCAGCGACCGCGACGCCAAGTCCCAGCGCGATCAGGAACCGTCTCGCCGTCGTGCTCATCGCGGCGCCAGCATCCCGAGGAGCCGCTGCCTCACCTGCGGCCAATCGGCGTCGACGATGCCGTAGTAGACCGAATCGCGCACCGAGCCGTCCCAACAGATCCGGTGCCGGCGCAATACGCCTTCGCGCAACCCGCCAATTCTTTCGATCGCCCGCTGCGACCGTACGTTGCGCAGGTCGGTCTTCAGCGTCACCCGGTGCGCCCCCAGGTCTTCGAAGGCGTGCCCCAGCAGGAGGAGCTTGCACTCGGTGTTGATGGCGGTGCGCTGCCAAGGGGCGCCGATCCATGTCCATCCGATCTCGAGCGCGCGATGCGAACGCTGGATGTCCAGGAACCGGGTCGACCCGACCGCTCTCGCCGAAGCCGCCTCAACGATCGCGAACGCCACTTCCCGTCCGGCCTCGATCTCGATCAGCGCTTGCCGGATCATCGACTCCGCATCGGCGACCGACCGCAGGGCGGGCCGCGGCATGTAGACCCATGCCGCATCATCTCCCCCCGCGATCGCGAGATCACCCGCGTGACCGAGACCCAACGGCTCGAGGGCGACGTGCTCGCCCGCCAGTACCGTCGGACGCGGATCGAACGGAGGGCGGGACATCGCGCCGGATTCTAGACCGCACCCGGCGCGGTCAAGGCAGGAAACGCTCGCGAGATTGCGCCGGTATACTGTCTCGCCGCAAAGCGCGGTTGTGTTGGAGGAGTCCATGGCAACACGGCTTCAGATCTACGAGGCCGAGGGGATCTCGGTGACGTTCGACCCGACGCTCTGCACCCACAGTGGCAACTGTGTTCGTGGGCTTCCGGAGGTGTTCGACGTGCGGCGGAAGCGCTGGATCAAGCCCGAGCTGGCCAGCCCGGACGCGGTCGCCTCTCAAGTCGCCCGTTGTCCTTCGGGCGCCTTGAAGTACACGTTGCCCAGTGGGCTGACGCACAAGTGATCCAAAAGCGGACGGTCGGAATCCTCGTTTTCGACGACGTCGAAGTCCTCGATTTCGCCGGTCCCTTCGAGGTGTTCTCTCGCACGCGACTGACGCCTGGCCTTGAATCCAGACGCTCCGAGGATTCCGCCCCATTCAACGTCTTCACGGTGGCGCCGCGTCCGGGTCCCGTCGTCGCGACCGGAGGGCTGCACATCGTGCCGCATTGCGATTTCGCCACCGCTCCCGCGATCGACGTGTTGGTCGTTCCCGGCGGGTTCGGCACGCGCCCGTTGTTGCAGGATGACGAGGTGCTGGCCTGGCTGCGACGCACCGCCGTCGATGGGAATCGACGCGGGGTCGATGACGTCGTCATTTCCTCCGCAGGCGTCTCGGCGGGCATCGACATGGCGTTCGCCGTCGTTGCGGCCTACTGCGGACGGGACGTCGCGGAAGAGACGGCACGCTACATTGAATATCCGTATCAGTTGTAGTGCTTCCCCGCGTTCCACGCGTCGGCGAGCGGAACCGTCAGTCCGCGCGCGACCCAGATGGTGAGGTCGTTCTCGTAGGGCATGCAGTCGGCGCAGCGGAACACTTTCCCGGGCTCCACGCTTGCGAAGTGCGCAAGGTGATCCTCGCGGTCGCCGCCGATGATCAACACGACGGCGCCCGTGCACGATCCCGGCCCCCAAATCCAGTAGCTGTTGTGCTGCGAGATCGCGGGCTGAAGGCCCAGCGCAGGACCGAAGTAGTCGATCGCTCCGGCTTCACCGTAGTTCTGGCCGTACACGCACGCTGAGGCGCGCTCCGCGGGAGTAAGCGCCGCGTTGACGGCGGCCACCGCCTCCGTCATCTCTCGCCATCCGTGCATGTCGGCGAAGAATTGCGGCAGGCGGCCCATCCGGTGGTTCTCGTCGGTTGCGGGAGGAACGCCCAGGGCGGCGGCGTAAGCGACGGAGGCGTCCTCCGAGAGGAGCGGCTTGGCGAGCGGGGCCGCGACGAGGGTCGACGCCGCGGCGAGGGTCGCCACGGCGCGAAGAGGTCGCGCGAAGCGGCCCGAGGTCCACGTCTCGAGCGCGACGCCGGCCGCCGGAAAAAGCAGAGTCAGCGCGGGAGCGAAGTAATACGGCTTCGAGACGGACGCCGCGAGCACGACGAGCACGGCCAACGCAGCCCATCCGATCGGGCGGAACGAGCGGGAGGCGCGGCCGGCGAGAAGCCAGCCCCATCCGCACAGCGCGAAGCAGAAGCCGAACGGTCCCGCCATGAGGAACTGGCTAAGGACGAAGCCGATCGGTCCCAACGGCGTGATCTTGTCACGCTGGGCGTTTGCCACGAATTCGCGCGTCGGCCAGTCATGTTGGGCCTGCCAGACGAGATGCGGAACGAAGAGCGCCGCGGCGCAGGCGCCGCCGAGCCAAATCCATCGTTCGCGGAAGACGTCGAACCGCCGCGCGAGCGCGAGACCGGCGACGAGACCCACCCCCAGCAGGACGACGTCGATCTTGTTTTCGAGACCGATCCCGGAGAGCGCGCCGAATGCAAGCCAGAGCTTTCCGCTTCCACCTCCGAGGATACTCACCGCGATGCGCACGAGCCCGGCCCAAATCAGGACGTCGAAGCCGTTCATCGAGTAGATCGAAAAGAGCGACAGGTAGACCGGCGCCGAGGCGGCGAGCAGCTGTGCCAGAAGACACGCCCATCGACCCCCACGCAAATCGCGTGCCGTGTCACCCACGAGAAGGACGGTGCCCGCCGCGGCCAACGCCGACAGAAGACGGAGCATCATCCACGATTCGCCAAACACGGTTCGCGCCAACCACGCGATCAACGCGACGAGGGGCGGATGATCGACATACCCCCAGTCGAGGTGGCGGGCACAGGCGATGTAGTAGAGCTCGTCGCGGAAGACGCCGTATCCCGAGAGCGTCGAGGCAAAAAACGCGAGCACGGCAAAGGGTAGAGCCCAGCGAGCCACGATCGTGGATCGCTCTTTGCGGACGTTCGATTCGACCATCGGCTCTCCTTGCGTGTCTCTTATATGATGGAAGACACTAAACCCTTTGGAGGTGTCACGATGAAGCGAAAAGGCTCAGCGGTCTGGACGGGCGGCCTGAAGGAAGGCCGCGGCACGGTCTCGGCGGAGAGCGGCGTGCTTTCCGAAACGCAGTACTCCTTCAGCGCACGCTTCGAGAATGGCGTCGGCACGAATCCGGAAGAGCTGATCGCGGCGGCGCACGCCGGGTGTTTCTCGATGGCCTTGTCGGGCCAGCTAGGTGGCGCCGGGATGACGGCGGAGCGGATCAAGACGACCGCGACCGTCACGTTGGAGAAGCAGGAGAGCGGCTTCGCCATCACCGGGATTCATCTCGACGTGACCGCGAAGATTCCGGGCGGCAATGCGCAAGCGTTCGGCACGGCGGCCGCGGCCGCAAAGGAAGGGTGCCCGGTCTCGAAGGCGCTCAAAGTACCGATCACCATGGACGCCAAGCTCGAGAGCTGACTCGCCCGCGGTTCGGCCCCCTCCCTTTTTCTGCTTGCCGGGTCGGAGATCCGGCCGACAGGCTAGAATCCCCCTATGCGCAAAGAGGCCAAGTCGTCCGGAACCTCGGAATTCCCCGCGATCTTTTCGGCGCTCCATGCGATCCTCGCGAAGCATGAGCCTTTGATGCGCGTCGTGCGCGACAAGCCGGGGAACTACCACCTCGACGCGGGATACAGCGAGAAATGGAAGCGGGACATCTTCTTCGGCGGGATCCGCCTCAACAAGAGCTACGTCAGCTTCTACCTGATGCCGATGTACATGCACCCCGAGCTTCTCAAGAAGGTCTCACCCGAGCTTAAGAAGCGCATGCAGGGGAAGTCCTGCTTCAACTTCAAGACCGTCGAGCCCGCGCTCTTCAAGGAGCTGACCACGCTGACCAAGCAAGGGCTCGAGCGGTTCAAGAAAGAAGGGCTTCTCTAGACGATGGAGATCCGCCCCATCACGGCGAGGCTAGCGCGCACCGTGCGCCTTCCGGTGCTGCGCGCGGGGATGCCGCCCGAATCCGCGATCCTCGATCACGACGACGACCCCGACACGCGGCACTTCGGAGCGCTCGACGGCGAACGACTCGTCGGGGTCGCGACGTTTTTCGCCGAACCGTGCGCGCTGAGGCCGGGCCGGCGCGCCTGGCGGCTCCGCGGCATGGCGACGCTCGACGACATGCGGGGATGCGGTGCCGGGACCGCCCTCGTCCATGAGGGGGTTCGCGTCGCAACCGCCGCCGGTGCGGACCTCATGTGGTGCAACGCGCGGGTCAGTGCGAGTGGCTTCTACGAGAAGCTCGGCTTCGTCGTCCTGTCCGACGCGTTCGAGCTCAAGGACTCCGGAAAGCACTACGTGATGACCAAGGACCTTCGGGAGCCCTCGTGAAGGCGACCGCGCCGTGGTACCGCGCGACGATCTGGATCGACGCGGTCGCGTTCGGACCCTTCTACCTGTTCGCGATCCTTGCGTTCTGGAAGGGGAAGAGCTGGATCCGCATCCCCTGCTTCGTCTGGGCCGGGATGATGATCGCGGTCGTTTCGATCATCTTGTTCGAGGAGCTGTGGGGCGCCTCCCCGACCTCGGCGCGCGGTCTCGTCGTGGGCGCGAATCTCCCATGGCTTCTGTTCCCGCTCGCGGTCATCGGGCGGATGCGTCGCGAGGATCCTTTCGCAGCGCCTTCGACGGGTCGACCGTGAAGCCGCTCGCACCGCCCCACGTTTTCGTCCGCCGCCTGATCGCGGGCGCCGCCGTGGGACTAGCCCTCGTAGTTCTGTCGCTGGGCGTCGGCATGGCGGGCTACCACGGGTACGAGGGGCTTCCTTGGCTCGACGCGTTCCTGAACGCCTCGATGATCCTCTCCGGGATGAGCCCGCTGTGGCAGCCCGTCACGGCCGGCGGCAAGCTGTTCGCCGGCATCTACGCGCTGTACAGCGGGCTTGCCGTGCTCGTGATCGCCGGCGTCATGTTCGGCCCCGTCGTACACCGCTTCCTTCACCGATTCCACATCGAAGCCGAAGACGACTGACATTCGCCCCGTCCCGGCGTAGACTCGGCGAGAGGGACGATCGTGCACGGAAGACCCACGACTCTTCGCGATGCGTTCCGGCTCGTCCGCCGGCCCATCGCGCTCGAAAAGCAGGCGATCCTGGCGGCTCGCTGGGAGGGACTCGATCCGCGCTGGCGCATCCTCGCGCAGGGGTTCGGCCGCCAGGCGACCGGCTGCGGCGCCACGATCGGCATGCACCCCCGCTGCGATTTCGATTGCGAGGGGTGTTATCTCGGAAGCGACGCCAACCGCGTGCCCCCCCGCCCCATCGAAGAGGTCTTCCGCCAACTCGAAACGTTGCGCGCGTTCCTCGGACCGAAGGGGAACGTCCAGCTCACCGACGGCGAGATCACGCTGCTGCCCGTCGACGAGCTGGTGGCGGTCTTGAAGCGGGCGCGGGAGCTCGAGCTCCTCCCGATGGTCATGACCCACGGCGATTCGTTCCGGCGCCGCCCCGGGCTCCTTACGCGCCTCGTCGTCCACGGCGGGATGACCGAGATGTCCATCCACGTCGACACGACCCAGCGCGGGCGTCTCGGCTACAAGGGGGTGAAGGACGAGCTGGCCCTCATGCCGCTGCGCGAGGAATTCGCGGCGATGATTCGCGAGACCCGACGATCGACGGGAGTGAAGCTGCGCTCCGCGACGACCATGACGATCACGCGCGACAACCTGGAAGGCGTGACCCCCGTCGTCGATTGGTGTCTGAGGAATCGCGATGTCTTCGGGATGATCTCGTTTCAGCCCTTGGCCCAAGTCGGCCGCACCAGGGACGGGCTCGCCGGCGTGACCGTGCAAGAGCTCTGGTCCCGCATCGGCGACGCGCTCCGTCCGTACGGGTTCGTGAGCCGCGGTCCGGGCCCTTTCCTGTTCGGCCATCCGGACTGCTCGCGGCTCGAGCTGATGACCGTGTATCAGCGGCGCGGTGAAGCGCCCCGTGTCGCGAGCATCTTCAAAGACGGCGATCCCGAAGACGAGGCGCTTCTCGCCGATTTCCACGCGCGCGGCCTGGCGGGCATCAACTTCCGCGACGACACGACGCTCGAACGCATCTGCCGCGCGGTCGGCATCGCATTGCAGAATCCCGGCTGGGTTGCAGGCCCCGCGCGCCGTTTTCTGGTGTCGCGCCTCGCGATGTTCGGCACGTCCCTGCCTGCTTTGGCCTTGGACCTTGCGCGCCGCCGCGTTCGTCTCGACGGCCTCTCGATCGTGTCGCATCACTTCATGAGCCGCGCGGAGATCGCTTCTCCGGTCGGGGAAGAGCGCCTCGCCGCCTGCGCGTTCAAGCTGCCGGTGGACGGGCGGATGGTCTCGATGTGCGAAGTCAACGCCGGCGGGGTGCGCGAGGCGTTCTACGCCGGACAACGGACGGATGCGCTTCCGCTCGTTTCGTCCCTCCCTGTTCTCCAGTCGAGATAGAGGTTGCCATGAGGACGACACCGATCCGCACCGCCGCAGCGGCCGCCGTTTTCGCGCTCGCCGCATCTCCCGTTTCGGCCGACCTTGCCGGGGCGACGACGGCCTACGGGAAGCTCCTCCAGACCTACGTCACGTCGCGCGGCGTCCGATACGACGCTTGGAGAGCGTCGGGTGCGGACCTGAAGACGATCTCCGAGATCGTCACGATGTACCGGAACACCGACCCGAAGACGCTCGAACCGAACGATCGGAAGGCGCTCTACATCAACCTCTACAACGCGTCGATCGTGGAGCTCGTCTTGCTCCAAAACCCCAAGGGCTCGATCAAGGAGCTTTCCAAGGGCATCAACCCGTTCGAGATCTTCAGCCGCGAGATGCTGAACTTCGATCAGAAGAAGATCGGCCTGAACGACCTCGAAAAGAGGCTCCGCGAGGAGTTCAAGGACCCGCGGATCCACTTCGCGGTGAACTGCGCGTCGAAATCGTGCCCGCCGATCCGCCCGGAGCCGTACGTCGCCGCCTCGCTCGACACGCAGCTCGACGATTCCGCCCGCAAGTACCTCGCCTCACCCGGCGCCGTCGAGACGAAAACCGACGGCGGCAAGCCGAAGATCGTCTCGGTGAAGATCTTCGACTGGTACGGCGACGACTTCAAAGCGTCGGGCGGGCCGCTCGCGTTCATCCGTAAGTTCGGGCCGCCCGCCGCCGCCGAAGCGATTGCGGGCGGCAAGGCCAAGCTCGACTACGCGGACTACGACTGGAGCTTGAACGCGGCGAAGTAGCGGGACCGGCCGATGCCCACCTACCGCCTCGATTGCGAATACGAAGGGACCCGCTACCGCGGCTGGCAAGAGCAGCAAAACGCCCGCTCCGTCGCCGCCGAGCTCAAGCGGGCCGTCTCCGACGCGGGCGGCGACATCGTCGAGCTGGGAGGAGCGGGACGAACCGACGCCGGCGTCCACGCGCTCCACCAGGTTGCGCACCTGCGGCTCAAGACGGCCGTCGAGCCGCGGCGATTCCGGCTCGCGATCAACGACGCTCTGCCGCACGACGTGCACGTGCTCGCGATGCGGCAGGCGGGGGACCGCTTCCACGCACGCCACGACGCCGTGCTTCGCTCCTACGTCTATCAGATCTCGCGCCGTCGCACGGCTCTCGCCAAGCGAAGCGTCTGGTGGATCAAGCGTCCGCTCGACGTCTCCCGTATCGAAGGGGCTGCGGCCTCTCTTCCGGGTATGCACGATTTCGCGAGCTTCTGCGAGCGCCCGCAGGATCAGACCTCGACCCGCGTGCTCGTGGAGCGCGCCGAAGTCGCATGCGACGGGGCGCTCATCCTCGTCCGGCTCGCCGCCTCGCACTTCCTGTGGAAGATGGTCCGCCGCGTCGTCGGATCCTTGGTCCGCGTCGGCGCGGGCGAGCTCGCCGAACGCGACTTCACGGCGCTCGTCAAGGACGGCGGCCTGCGAGGCGTTTCGACCGCCGCCTGGACCGCGCCCCCGTCGGGCCTCTTTCTCGAGCGCGTGATCTACGCGGGCGATCCCCCGCTTCCCGCTCTAGCAGCGGCGGTTCCGGTTCCGGACGAGCCATGAGGCCGATTGATCCCGCGACCCGCTACTCGAACGGCAGCCCCTCGTCGTCCATCTCGGCCGGCGTCCAGCGCACGCGGTAGACCGGCTCGTGCCTCAGCTGGTTCTCGATCGCTCCGCGAACCTCGTTCGTGGTAGGTGCGAGTGCCGCGCGACGCGGAATCGCGAGAAACGCGTCGAGGTCGAACGGCTTCCCGGTCTTGGCGATGTCGTCGCGCCACATGGCGAGCGCGGGGTCGGGTGAGAACCAGCGGCCCTCGAGGCGCTCGAAGGCCGACCAGATCGAAAACACCGGGATCTTCAGCGCGGAGCCGAGCTCGCCGAGAAACCCCTCACGCTCTGCGATCTCGCCGGGGACCGTCACGCGCATGGGGGCGGGAAACGGATCGTAGACGAATCGCGAGATCTCATCGATCGTGTAGGGCTCGCCGGGCGCAGGGTCGAGGACGGCGCCGAGCGCGCTGATCGCGTTGTCGACCCTCTCAACGAGCGCGGACTCTTCGTCGGTCAGCTTCTCGCCCTCGATTTTCAACGAGAGGATCTCGCCGAGGCAGACGCGCGCGCGATGGGGGTTGCCGTCGAGATGGTCGTAGAGTTTCCTCATCGCGGCCGAATAGTCGACGAGATTCGCGCTGAAGGCTTCGAGCTGGGAGTCGAGGTGCTGACGCTGCGCCGCCGTCGCTCGACTGGCGCGCCCTGGCGAAAGCGAAAGCTCGGCCCAGCCTTCCCCCTCGGAATAGACGACGCCGATACCGGTGTCGCGCAGGAACTCGCGGAGGTCTTCCGGGGCCTGAAGCTGGGCGTGCCGGACGACGCGGCGCAAGCGGCCTCGCTCTCTATCCACGACGTCTCGCTGGCGTAGGGCATCGACGCGGCGCAGGCGGGCGCTCCACGGGTCGTTCCCCTCTTCAAGCTCCCGTACCGCGGATTCGAGACGCTGCTGCACCTGCGGCGCTTTGTCGTAGTCGGATGGGTCGCGCAGGACGACGCCGACCGAGACGACCGAAGCGCCGCGGCGCATCATGCGCACGTCCAGGGACTCGGACACCGGAGGCTCCAGGCATCCGGCAAGCGGCAGAGCGATCAGGATGACGGCAACGCGGCGAGCGATCATGACGGCCTCCGTCCCACGGGTGACGCGGAGAGGTTACACGGGCGTTGCATTTCTCGAGAAAAAAGGGGAGTGTCCCCTTTGATGTTCTCCAGCAGGATTCCGCAGGATCTGAAGCCGAACGCATGGGCGCGCGCCCGCGCGGCGCGGGGTGCGGTGCCCTACGATTTGACGATCAGCAATCCGACGCTGTGCAGCTTTAAATACCCGAACGGGCTTTTGGACCCGCTGCGCGACCCCGCCGCCCTGCACTACCGGCCGGATCCCAAGGGTCTTCGCAGCGCGCGCGAGGCGGTGGCGCAAGAGTACGCGGCGCGCGGGGTCGCCGTCGATCCCGAGCGGATCGTGCTCACCGCGTCGTCGAGCGAATCCTACGGCTTCCTCTTCAAGCTCCTCTGCAATCCAGGCGACACAGTGCTGGTTCCCACGCCCTCGTACCCGCTTTTCGAGCACCTGGCCGCTCTCGAGGGCGTGCACGCCGTCCGGTTCCTGCTCGACCCCGACAACGGATGGCAACCCCGTTTCCCCGAGCCCCGCGGCGCGAAGGACGCGCGCGCGGCAATTCTGGTCCACCCGAACAACCCTACAGGAACGTGGGTCGACCCCGCGGTCGCGGTTTCGATCCCGCTCATCGTCGATGAGGTGTTCCTCGACTTCCCAATCGCTCCTCACGAGCACGCGAAGTCGTTCGCCGCGCGCACCGCGGGGCTCGTCTTCACGTTGGGCGGCCTCTCGAAGAGCCGGGGCCTCCCGCAGCTGAAGCTCTCGTGGATCGTGGTGAGCGGACCCGACGCCGAGGTCGCGGGAGCGCTCGAGGCGCTCGAATTCATCGGGGACAGCTATCTCTCGGTCGGTACGCCGGTTCAGGACGCGCTCCCCGAGATCCTGAAACGCGCGGCTCCGGTGCGCGACGCGATCCTCGCCCGCTGCCGCGAGAATCTCGCCCTCGCGCGCCGGATCGTCCGCGGCGCGCCTCAGGTTACGTTGCTCGAACCCGGAGGCGGCTGGAGCGCCGTCTTACGGTTTCCTCGCGTTGTGACCGAAGAAGAGTTGATGCTGGAGCTCCTCGATCGGCACGGCGTTGCCGTGCACCCCGGCTACTTCTTCGACTTCCCGACGGACGGTTACCTCGTCGTCAGCTTGATCACCGACCCGGCCACGTTCGAGCCCGGCCTCAGGCTCACGCTCGACGCGATCGCTGCCCGGGTCTAGCGGACACTCCCTTTTCTCAACTCAGTAGGAATCGCAGCAGCTGCGGGAGCCGCTCGGCCCACGCAGCCTCGTTGTGGACGGCGCCCTCTTCCTCCACGTGGAGCAAGTCGCGCCCCTCCCGGTACCCCTTGCGAACGAGGCGATCCCGCGCCTCGCGCACCATCCGCACGTACGCTCCCGGCTCCCGGCGCAGCTCCAGCGGATCGCGATTCCGGGGGCGGCCTTCGTGCGTGCCGACGTCCAGGTAGATTCGCCCGCCGACGAATCGCGCGCGCTCCAAGTAGTCGAGCAGGGCGCCGCGCGCAAAACCGACCGACGGCGAGACCGCTCCCACGGCACCGAACACGTCGGGCCGCTCGAAGAATGCGTAGAGGCTGATCATTCCGCCCATGGATGATCCGATCGTTCCCGTGCCGTCGCGGTCCCCCGTCGTGCGAAAGGCCTCGTCGACGAGGGGCTTCACCGTCTCGACGATAAACTTCACGTAGTCCGCGGCGCGACCGCCGCCGAAGCGCGCATCGTGAAACGGGCTGTACTCCTCCAGACGGTGAGGACCGGTGTTGGGGACCCCGACGACAATCGCTTCGATCCCCTCTTCGGCCAGGCTCTCGAGCGCTTCGTCGACGCGCCACTCGCCCGCGAAGCTCGTCGCCTCGTCGAAGAGGTTCTGCCCGTCGTGCATGTAGAGCGTCGGATAGGTGCGGTTTGCGGTGGGGTAGGAGGGCGGAAGATAGACGAGGATGTCGCGCGCATTGCCGAGCTCTACGCTACGCACGCCG
The DNA here is from genome assembly GCA_964619965.1 of uncultured Acidobacteriota bacterium. GTDB lineage: Bacteria > Acidobacteriota > Polarisedimenticolia > Polarisedimenticolales > DASRJG01 > DASRJG01. Next base: position 11,752 of record CAZUGP010000010.1, on the reverse strand, counting down.
CGCAGCACCTTGACGGTGCCCGCGACGCGCGAGCCACCGCCCTCGTAGGCCTCGTCGTAGTCGATCCAGTCCGCCATCGGCCCGCACGATAGCAAGACGGTGGTCAGGTTTCCTTCGGGATTCGTCCGAGGCTCCACTTCAAGGCAGGGGGCGTGATCATCGTCGTCACGATCACCATGACGACGATCGCCGAGAACGTCGCGGCATCGACGATGCGCTCGCCGCCGAGCGCGAGGCCGAGCCCGATGTTCGCGAAGATCAGGCCGACTTCGCCCCGAGGGACCATCCCCAGGCCGACGGTCAGGCGATCGACGCCCTTTCCGATCACGCCGAGCGAACAGACCTGCTTCCCGATGATCGCGGCGACCGTCAACGCGCAGGCAAGTCCGATGACGCCGGGCTGCGCGAACGACTTCAGATCGGTCCGCATGCCCATCAACACGAAAAAGACCGGCACCAAGAAGGCCGAAATCGGCTGGATGAGCTCCTCCAAGCCGTGCTCCCCACGGTCGACGAAGCCTCGGTAGTGGACGTGCTCGAGGATGAGCCCTGCCGCGAACGCGCCGACGATCGGGGCGAGCTCGATCGCGTTCGCGAGCCAGGAAAGCAGGAAGCAAAACGACAACCCGGCGGCCAGCAAGACGCCCTGAGTCTTCAGCCGCGAGGCGGCCGCGAAGAGCTTGGGCGAGAGCGCTACGCCCAGGGTCAGCGATCCGGCGAGGAAAACGACCGCCTTCCCGAGCGGCCAGAAGATGGTTCCGAGGGTGAACGCGCCTCCTCGGTCCGCTGCGACGATGAGACCGGTGACCGCAGAGAGGATGACGAGTCCCATGACGTCATCGATCACCGCGGCGCCCAAAATCACGCGCGCTTCGTTGCTCTGCGACCGGTCGAGGTCCTTGAACACACGTGCGGTGATGCCCACGCTGGTCGCGCACAGAGTCGCGCCGATGAACACGTGCAGGTAGATCGAATGCTCCGGCATGAGCCAAGCGGAAACACCCCAGCCGAGAAGGAACGGCGCCACCACTCCCAGGGTCGCCACCACGAACGACGAGAACCCCACCTTCATCATCTGGGAGACGGTGGATTCGAGCCCCACCTCGAAGAGCAGGATCAAAACGCCCAGCCGGGCGAGCATGTCGATCGAGCCGTCGTGCTTGATCGCCTCGAGGCCGTCGAATCCGACGAGGGTCAGATTCCCGAGAAGAACGCCGAACACCAGCTCGCCGAGCACCGAAGGCTGCCCGACGCGCGCGGCCAGATCTCCGCCGAGCTTGGCTGCCACGAGGATCAGCGCAAGCATGAGGACGACCGGCGCGACCGGATCGCCGTGCGCTCCGGCCGCTGCGACGATTCCGTTCAGGGCCGTTCCGTTCACCTGTTCGACCCCCCGTGGAGATTTCGGAACGCGCGAGGCTCGCGCATGATAGAACTCCGATGATGAAAAAAGCACACCTCGTCCTCGCCGTCGTTCTCACTCTCGCCGCGCTGCCGGCCCGCGCACAGGGAGACGATTTCTCCAAGGTCGAGATCAAGCCGATGAAGGTCGCAGGCTCGATCTGGATGCTCCAGGGAGCCGGCGGCAACATCGCTGTCTCCTCTGGTCCCGACGGCTTGCTGATCGTGGACGATCAGTTTCTCCCCTTGGCCGACAAGATCAAAGCCGCGCTCAAGGGCATCTCCCAAGACGGCAAGCTCGCGTTCGTCGTGAACACGCACTGGCACGGCGATCACACGGGGGGAAATCCCGCGTTCGGGAAGGACGCGAGGATCATCGCGCACAGCAACGTGCGGAAGCGCCTCGCAACACCCCAGGACCGGGGCGGCCGCATGTCCGAGGCGTCCCCCAAGGAAGCGCTCCCGGTCGTCACCTTCGAGGACGGAGTGACGATCTGGTGGAACGGGGAGGAGATCGAGGTGGTGCACGTTCCGCATGGGCACACCGACGGCGACGCGATCGTCTTTTTCAAGGGCGCGAACGTCGTTCACATGGGCGACCAGATGTTCAACGGCACGTTTCCGTTCATCGACGTCGCGTCGGGCGGAGACCTGGCCGGCTACGTCAAGAACGTAGCGGACATGATCGCGAGGATTCCGGCCGGCGCGAAGATCATTCCCGGCCACGGCACCTTGGCAACCGTCGACGACCTCAAGAGATTTCACACCGTGCTCGCGGGGACAACGGACTACGTGAGGCAGGAGATCGCGCGGGGAATGACGCTCGAGGACGCGAAGAAGGCTGGGCTCCCGGACGAGTGGAAGGGCTATGCCAGAGACCCCATCGCCGTCGAGAACTGGATCGAGACCATCTACGCCACCTTCAAGAAGTAGAGGGGAGTGTCCCCCCTTCCTCAGGGGTTGAACGGAGATGGCTCGACGAGGGTGCCGCGCACGGCGAGCGCGTCACGGGTCTCGATGACGCGAAAGGGTGTGACGCGCAAGAGCCGGTGAGCTCCTGAAAACGCCTTCGCGCGGTCCTCGTTCCAGTCGATCGTGGCTCCCCCGGAAAGCTGGAGCGTCCGACCCGTTTCGAAATCTACGAAAAGCAGCCCGGCCATCGGCGTGAGCGCGATGTTGCCCAACGTCTGGAACATGTTGTTCCCGGTGTAGTCCGGGATCACGAGCGTCCCGTCGCCGTCGATTCGAACGAATCCCGGTCGCCCGCCGCGGTGCGAGGCGTCCGCCCCGTTCTCGGCGACGGTCGCGATGAAGAACGTGTCGGCGGCCTCGATGAAACGACGTTGGCCTTCGCCTAACGCCGGGGAGTCGGAGAGTCGCTTCGCGACCGTCTCGCCTTTCGCCTCGAGCCGCCGGACCTGGATGTACTTGGGGCAATTGCCGAACGCCTCGCGCACCGTCAGCCGGAACCTGTCCGGCGCAACCGCCTCGCCCACGCCGTTCACGCGATACCGTGACCGCGTTTGAAGGTCTATCGCGAGAAGCGCGAGCGGGCCCGGCGTGACCAGGTGCTCGTGCAACAGATCGCTCGTTCCGAACCTCCCGCTCAGGATCACCGTTTCTTCGTCTTCCACCCAGACGATTCCAGGCTCTCCCGACATCGGGGTAGCCCAAGGCCTCCCCAGAGCGTCCACCGAGCCGAGCACGACGAACACCTGTTCCTCGAGAAACGACGCGGCGTCGCGCTCGACCCGGCGAGCGACGATCCGTCCGACCTTCATCGCGCGATCGCGGACGCCGGCCTTCTCCTGCACCGAGATCTCGCCGCGATGGAAGACGTCACGCATGCCGGCGAGGAGTCTACGCCATGCCCTCTGCTAGCATCCGCGCGGAGGTTGGAGAATGCGCGTTTCCGTCCCGCTGCGCCGCGCCTACAAGCTGATCAACCACGGCCCGACGACGCTGATCACGTCCGCAGCGGGCGACCGTCGCAACGCGATGACCGCCGCGTGGGTGATGGCGATCGATTTCGATCCCGCCAGGCTGGTGGCCGTGATCGCGGCGGACACGTTCACTCGAAGACTCGTCGAGGCATCAGGAGAGTTCGTCGTCAACGTGCCGACGGCGAGGATGCTCGACGCCGTCTATGCCGCGGGCAAAGTTTCCGGCGAGGATGAGGACAAGTTCGCCTCCCTCGCGCTGGCGCCCTCCCCGGCGTCGATCGTCGGCGCGCCCCTGCTTTCGGGCTGCGCCGCGTGGCTCGAATGCAGGGTCGTCCCCGAGCCTCACATGCAAGAGAGCTACGACCTCTTCGTGGCCGACGTCGTGGCGGCTTGGGCCGACGATGCGTCGTTCGTCGAGGGCACGTGGCGTTTTGCCCGCGACGAGGATCGCACCCTTCACCACATCTCCGGGGGGGTCTTCGTCACCAGCGGGGAGATCGTGAAGGCGAAATCGTAGAAGGAGCTCGTCATGTGCCGTCTCGCAACAGCCGCTATTCCCATCGCCTTGATCTTTGCTCCGGCCTTTCCGGCCGACGGTCCTACCTCACGGATCACCACCGAAAGCCTGATGCGCGACACGCGCGCGCTGTCGGACGACGCGATGGGTGGACGGGGTCCGGGAAGCCCTGGAGACCGTATGGCGCGGGCGTACCTCGCGAAGCGCCTGAAGGAGATCGGTTTCGAGCCCGGCGGCCCCGGCGGGAGCTGGGAGCAACCGGTTCCGCTCGTGGGCGTGACGATGCAACACCCTGCGTCGTGGACTTTTCGCGCGGCGTCCGGCGGCGAGCTCTCGGTTCGCTGGTGGGACGAGTTCATCGGCAATTCCGGCGTGCAGCAGCCCAAGGTCGCCATCGAGAACGCCGAGGTCGTCTTCGCCGGCTTCGCGATGGAGGCCCCCGAGTTCCAGTGGGACGACTTCAAGGGCGCCGACCTCACCGGGAAGGTCCTCCTCATCCTGAACAACGATCCCGACTGGGATCCCAAGCTCTTCGCCGGCAAGAAGCGTCTCTACTACGGCCGCTGGGACTACAAGTACGAAAACGCCGCGAGGCACGGTGCGGCCGGCGCCATCATCATCCACACCGAGCCGTCGGCCGGGTACGGCTGGAACGTCGTGCAGACGTCTTGGTCGGGCACGTCGTTCGAGCTTCGAGGCGGCGAAGGGCCCCGGGTCAAGCTTCGCAGCTGGCTGACCGAGGATGCCGCTCGCCGGCTGGTCCGCATGAGCGGAAAGGACCTCGACGCTCTCATCGCGGAGGCGAAAACGCGCGGTTTCAAACCGATCCCGCTCGGGATCACGACCTCGCTCGCTTTCGACGTGAAGCTCGAGAACACCGAGACCGCCAACGTGATCGGCATCCTGCGCGGGGCCGATCCCAAGCTCCGCTCCGAGACGATGATCTACACGGCCCACCACGATCATCTGGGCATCGGCGAGCCCGACGCCCAGGGAGACCGGATCTACAACGGCGCGCTCGACAACGCGTCGGGGTGCGCACAGGTTTTGGCGATCGCCGACGCGTTCGCCGCGACGGCGCCTCGCGGAAAACGAAGCGTCATGGCGTTGTTCGTCGGGGGGGAAGAGCAAGGATTGCTGGGGTCGCTGTACTACGCGACGCATCCGACGATTCCGGTTTCGCAGATCGCCGCGAACCTCAACATCGACGGCGGAAACATCTTCGGCCGTACGAAAGACGTCGCCGTGATCGGCAAGGGGAAGTCGGACCTGGAGAACCGGCTGGCGGCCGCGGCGAAAACCCAGTCGCGCAAGGTCGTCGACGAGCCGGAGCCGGACAAGGGGTACTACTACCGCTCGGACCAGCTCAACTTTGCCCGCATCGGCGTTCCTGCGCTCTACTTCAAGTCCGGGCAGAGCTACGTCGGCCGCCCCGTGGGATGGGGCAAGGAGAAAGAAGCGGAGTACCGGAAGACGCGCTATCACCAACCGAGCGACGTCATCACGCCGGAGTGGAACTTCGACGGGATGATCGAGGACGACGTGCTAGCCTACCGTGTCGGCCTCGACGTGATTCGCGGCGCCGCCCTCCCCGCGTGGTTTCCCGGCGACGAGTTCGAGGCCAGGCGCAAGGCCGCAGCGCATTGACCTGACCCGCGCTATCCTTCCGGTCGATGGCAGAGTCGGTCTCCATGAATCGTCCCGAAGCGTTCGTCGCCTCCACCATCGGCCGCAAGGTGGTGATGGCCGTCACGGGTCTCATGCTCTTTGGATTCGTGTTCGTCCACATGCTCGGCAATCTGCAGATGTTCCTCCCCGACCTCGAGGCGATCAACCACTACGGCAAGTTCCTGCGCGAGATGCTCCACGGCGGGGGAATCTGGGTAGCGCGAGCGGCCCTTCTGGGCTCGGTCGGGCTGCACATCTGGGCCGCATGGTCATTGACCCGGACGAACAGGAAGGCGCGCCCGGTTCCCTACAAGGTCGTCACGCCCGAAGCATCGACCTACGCGTCGCGCACCATGCGGTGGAGCGGGCCGATCCTCTTCCTGTTCGTCGTCTATCACCTGCTCCACTTCACCGTCGGGAGCGTCCACCCCGCATTCGTCGACGGGGATGTCTACCGCAACGTGATCGTGGGATTCTCGATTTGGCCGGTCGCAGCCGCCTACGTCATCGCGATGGCGGCACTCGGCCTTCATCTGCGGCACGGTGCTTGGAGCATGCTGCAGACTCTCGGGGCGTCGCACCCGCGCTGGGACGACGCGCGCAACTTGGCTGCGACCGTTTTCACGGTGATCGTCTTCTTGGGGTTCATCTCCGTTCCGCTGGCCGTGATGGCCGGCGTCCTCAAATAGGACCGACCTCATGGAGCTCCGTTCGAACGTCCCCGACGGTCCGGTCGACACGAAATGGACAAGGCACCAGTTCGAGATGAAGCTGGTCAACCCGGCCAACAAGCGGAAGCACACCGTGATCGTCGTCGGCACAGGCCTGGCGGGCGGCGCTGCGGCCGCGTCGATGGCCGAGCTCGGATACGACGTGCTCGCCTTCTGCTATCAGGACTCGCCGCGCCGCGCGCACTCGATTGCGGCCCAGGGCGGGATCAACGCCGCGAAGAACTACCCGAACGACGGCGACTCGGTGTGGCGCTTGTTCTACGACACGGTCAAGGGGGGCGACTTCAGGGCGCGTGAGGCGAACGTCTACCGGCTCGCCGAGCTGTCGATGAACATCATCGACCAGTGCGTGGCGCAGGGTGTGCCGTTCGCGCGCGAGTACGGAGGCGTGCTCTCCAACCGCTCGTTCGGCGGCGCGCAAGTGTCGCGCACCTTCTACGCGCGAGGCCAGACCGGACAGCAGCTGCTTCTCGGAGCCTACCAGGCGCTCGAGCGTCAGATCGGCCTCGGCAAGGTCGCGATGTACGCCCGCCACGAGATGCAGGACGTCATCGTCGTCGATGGCCGCGCCCGGGGCATCGTCGTGCGCGACATGGTCACAGGCGTGATCACATCGCACCTCGCCGACGCCGTCGTCCTGGCCACGGGCGGCTACGGCAACGCGTTCTACCTGTCGACCAATGCGACGGGGTGCAACGCAACGGCCATTTGGCGCGCGTACAAGCGCGGCGCCGCGTTCGGCAACCCTTGCTACACGCAGATCCACCCCACGTGCATCCCGGTCAGCGGCGATCACCAGTCGAAGCTGACCCTGATGTCCGAGTCGTTGCGCAACGACGGGCGCATCTGGGTCCCGAAAAAGGCCGGCGACAAGCGGAAGGCGCTGGAGATCCCCGAGGACGAGCGCGATTACTACCTGGAGCGGAAGTACCCGAGCTTCGGGAACCTGTCCCCGCGCGATATCTCCTCTCGCGCGGCCAAGCAGGTGTGCGACGAGGGGCGCGGCGTGGGTTCGACGGGCCTGGGCGTCTACCTCGACTTCGCCGACGCCATCTCGAGACTGGGGGAGGACGCGATCCGCGAGAGGTACGGCAACCTCTTCGACATGTACGAGCGGATCACCGACGAGAACCCGTACAAGGTCCCGATGCGCATTTTTCCGGCCGCGCACTACACGATGGGCGGACTGTGGGTCGACTACAACTTGATGTCGACGCTTCCGGGCCTGCACGTCATCGGCGAGGCGAATTTCTCGGACCACGGCGCGAACCGGCTCGGCGCGTCGGCGCTCATGCAGGGGTTGGCCGACGGGTACTTCGTCATCCCCTACACGATCGGGAACTACATCGCCTCGAGCAAGCTCGAGAAGATCGCCTCCGATCATCCCGACGTGAAAAGGGCGGAAAGCGAGGTCGCGCGACGGAACGCCACGCTCTTGGGCGTCAATGGAAAGCGCACGACCGCTTCGTTCCACCGCGAGCTCGGGAAGATCATGTGGGAGCGTTGCGGCATGGCCCGCAATGAACAGGGACTGACGGCAGCGCTCACCGAGATCCCGAAGCTGCGCGAGGAATTCTGGAAAGACGTCAAGGTGCTGGGAGACGGCGCCGAGCTGAACCCCTCCCTCGAGCACGCCGGACGCCTGGCCGACTTCCTCGAGCTGGCGGAGCTGATGTGTCTCGACGCTCTCGAGCGGCGTGAGTCGTGCGGCGGCCATTTCCGAGAAGAGTTCCAGACCGAAGACGGCGAGGCCCTTCGCGACGACAGGAATTTCTGCCACGTCGCGGCGTGGGAGTATCGGGGTCCCGAGACGAGACCGGTGCGCCACGTCGAGCCGCTCGCGTTCGAGAACGTGCACCTTGCGACCCGGAGCTACAAGTAGCCATGAACCTCACCCTTCACGTTTGGCGACAGGCCGCCGCAACCGATGCGGGCCGCTTTGTCACCTACCCTGCCGCCGACATCAGCCCCGACATGTCGTTCCTCGAGATGCTCGACGTGGTCAACGAGAGGCTGATCGTCAAGGGTGAGGCGCCGATCGCGTTCGATCACGACTGCCGCGAAGGGATCTGCGGCACTTGCGGGATGGTGATCAACGGCAGCCCGCATGGGCCGCGCAAGCTGACGACCACCTGCCAGCTCCACATGCGCTCGTTCTCGGACGGAGACTCGATCACGATCGAGCCGTGGCGCGCGGCGGCGTTTCCCGTCCTCCGCGATCTCGTCGTCGACCGGCGCGCGTTCGACCGGATCATCCAGACGGGCGGGTTCGTTTCGGTCCCGACGGGGAGCGCTCCCGACGGCAACGCGATCCCGGTTGCGAAGGACGCCGCCGAGCGCTCGATGGACGCCGCCTCCTGCATCGGATGCGGGGCCTGCGTCGCCGCGTGTCCGAACGCGTCGGCGTCGCTGTTCGTCGCGGCCAAGATCAGCCACTTGGGACTTCTTCCGCAGGGCCAGGCCGAGCGCGACCCGCGGGCCTTGAAGATGGTGGCGCAGATGGATGCCGAGCTGTTCGGCTCGTGCACGAATCACGGCGAGTGCGAGGCCGCGTGCCCCAAGGGGATCTCTTTGGAGACGATCGCACGCATGAACCGCGACTTCGTCCTGGCGTCGATGACCAAGCGACCGAAAGCCGGCATCGGCGGCGGGACCGGCTAGCGGTTCGAGGAGGTTCTTTGCGTACACCCGGCCTTGCGGTCTGCGCGTTCGCCGTCGTCTGCGGCTTGGCGGTTGCACCGGCACACAGCGCGGCCAAGAAACATCCATCGAGCGACCAGGGCGCAGGCGCCATCTACGGCCTCGGCGTTGGAGCGTTGCTTCCCCAGGGGGGGTTCGCCGACTTCAACGACCCGTCGTATTTGGTGCAGAGCCGGTCGCTGTACGTCGAGAAGATCTTCGGAGGACGCGCCGCGGCGTACTACGGCGATACGGCCGGATCGAACGGCGCCGACGGCGGCCGAGTGTACGGGTTCGATTTCGACGTTCTCGTGAAATTCGGCAGCGCGCGCACCTTCGCCTACGCCTATGGAGGAGTGGGGTACGGGACGCTGACCTACACGACGGGCGGCCCCATTCCCGGATCGTTTGTGCGTCAGAGCGGCCATGACTGGTGCTGGACCGGCGGGATCGGTTTCTCGTTCAAGCGAAAGCACGGTTTCTATCTCGAGGCGGGCTACGTGTCGTATCAAACCAATCCCGAAGCCACCGAGTTCATCCCGGTCGTCGTCGGGTTCCAGTTCTAACGCGCTTTTCGCCGTACATTCTCGAACTTCAATTGCCGCTTGCGGCCCCCGGCCGGAAGCCAGGAGACCGTGATGACCGTCATGAGTCGATCGTTCGTTCTCGTCGCCGCGTGCGCGCTCGCCCTGGCGCCGTTAGCAGGCCCGCCTGCACGCGCTGAGGAACCAACGAAGGCGCCCGCACCGGCTCCGGCGTTGCCACCGATCATCGGTCTCGTGATCGCCGACAACGTCGCGGGCGTGAAGACGGCGCTCGCCGCAGACCCGGCCCAGGCCGACATCGAGGGGCCGCGGAGAGTCACCCCCTTGGGAATCGCGTTGGGGCGAAAGAACCTCGAAATCGTGGAGGCGCTGCTTGCGGCTGGTGCGGATCCGAACAAGCCCTTCGGCCCACCGCGAATTGTTCCGCTTCAATCCGCCGTCGCCTCGGGAAGTCTCGAGGCCGTCAAGGCGCTCCTCGCGAAGGGAGCGGAGCCGAACGGGAAGGATGTCAACGGCGGGACCGTGCTGCACACGGCCGTGGAGTATGAGGTGCTCGAAATCGCGAATCTGTTGATGGAGAAGGGGGCCGACGTCAACGCGGCCATCACCGCCGGCCCCAACGTCGGAGCGACGCCCCTCCACCTCGCTGCACAGCGCAAGAACCTGCCGATGATCAAGGCGCTCGCCGCCCACCGGCCGAATTGGAGCTTGAAGTGGAAAGACCGCACGCCGGCCGAAGTCGCGGATGACTTCGGCGCGACGGAGATCGCGGACTTCATCCGCGCCAGCCAGAAGCAAGAGAAATAGCCTACTTCGCGAGCGTCAGTACGTACTCGGCGATCGCCTTCGTCTGCTCGGCGGTCAATTTGTCGCCCAAGCCTTTCATCTTCCCCTTGCCGTCGTGAATGATCTTCGCGATACCGTCGGCGGTTTCCCCCTGCTTCCAGGCGGGGTCGTTCAAGTTCTTCGCGCCGGCCGCCATCTTCTTGGCCACGCCGTCCGCGCCGTGGCACATCGCGCACTTCGAACCGTACAGCGCCTTCCCATCTTCCGCCGCGAATGACGGGACGACCGCGAGGCAGAACGCGAACGCCACGACCAAGACCGCCATCTTCCTCAACGTCATCTGTCGTCTCCTGTGGAAAACCCCGAGATCGTCCGCGGCGCGAAGGAAAGGCCGCCCGGCACAACACCTGGGCGGCCTTCCGGCGGGGTGCCCCTCGGGGGGGACCGGGGGAAGCCCCCGCCCTATTTCGCCATCGTCAGCACGTAGTCCGCGATCGCCTTCATCTGCTCGGCGTTCAACTTCTCTCCCATGCCTTTCATCTTGCCTTTCCCATCCTTCGTGTCCTTGACGATCCCGTCGACCGTCGCGGTCTTCTTCCAGGCCGGGTCGTTGAAGTTTTTCGAGCCGGCGCCCATCTTCTTGGCGACGCCGTCCATGCCGTGGCACATCGCGCACTTCGCCTCGTAGAGCGCCTTGCCGTCTTCGGCCGCGAGCACGGGAACCGCCAATCCGAACGCGGCCAACAGGGCGACTGGGACCATCTTCTTCGTGTTCACGTTGCGTCTCCTCACCGGCCGGAAGCGGCCCATCTCACGGTCTGATCCGTCACTGGGGAAGATGTTACCGCCGCGGCACGTTGCCGGACAGTGGGAACCGGTCAAAATCGATCTTTTATTCCGCTGCGCTCAAAGGGCCGCCAGCCTGACGGCGTTTCCCGACGGATCGCGCACGATGGCCGCCGGCCCAACCGGCACTCCGGGCGCGCGCGGCGCCCCTTTGCGCTCCACCAAGACCAGGAGATCGCCACCACCCGCCCCGAGTAGCAGTGTCCCCTCGCCCTCGTCGTGAACGCGGAAGCCCAGCCGCTCGGTGAAGAACGCGAGCGATCGCGAGAGGTCCGCGACGGTCAAGCTCACCGGACCGATCGTCGTCATGGAAACGGGCGCTCGAACCACTGCACGTCCCAGTAGCGGCCGAACTTGCGCCCGACCTCGCGGTAGATCCCCACCGGCACGAATCCGAATCGCGCGTGGAGGGCGATCGACGCGGGATTCGGGATCACGATGGCCGCGTAGACGCGGTGGACGTCTTCGCCCGCCAGGGCCGCAAAAAGCGCGGCGTAAAGGCGCGTCCCGATTCCCCGTCCGTAGTGTTCGGGATGCACGTACACGGTCGTCTCGATCGAGGTGAGGTAGCCCGGTTTCTCCCGCAGCCTGCCGCTCGTCGCATAGCCGGCGATCGCACCCCCGTCGAGCGCCACC
>CAZUGP010000009.1:0-32440 GCA_964619965.1 uncultured Acidobacteriota bacterium | reverse complement strand
AGCCCCCGGCGCTTCCGCGGTCCCAACCGCCTCCCCACGGTGAGCTCCATGGACCCGCGAAGCCAAGAAGACGCGCTCGAGCATTTCCGCAACGGCTACCTGAAGCTGCGGAGCGCGCTCCACGACAAGACCACCCGCTTTTCCGCCTACCCGATGTTGTTCGACGAGCTCCGCGCGCTCTTGGACGCGCGCCGCCATCTGGGCGTCGTGCACATCGAGCCTCTGAACATCGACCTCGTCGAGTCTCTCTACGGCTGGCAGCTGTTCGACCGCACGATGGCGCAGCTCGCCGGCGTCGTGAAGGCGATGCCGGGCTGTGAGCTGCCCGCCGGCTCGTTGCTCGCCGTGGGTGGGGTTCCGGCCGACCGTTTCGTCGCGTTCATTCCCGAAGTCGCGGCGGGCCGCTCGTTGACCCACGACGACATGGCCGCCATGGCCGCGGCCGTCAAGATCCGCCTCGACGCGACGCTTGATGAAGAGCCGTTCGCCGCGATGGCGCCAAGCCTCGTTTTCAGGGTCGGACACGCGTTTCTCTCCGAAGACCCGTTCTACCGCTTCGAGCGCCGTGTGCACGCCGCCGTTTCCGAGGCGCGCTCGCTGCCCGACCGGCGCGATCGCAGTCGCGACCGCGTCTGGGGCGCCGAGCTCAAGAAGGTCATCCGGGAAGAGTCCATCCGCACCGTCTGGCAGCCGGTGGTCGAGCTGGAATCCGGCGCGTTTCACGGCTTCGAGGCGTTGGCGCGCGGCCCGAAGGACAGCATGTTCGAGATGCCGCGCGCGATGTTCGCTCTCTCCTGCCGCGTCGGCGCCTCGGGGGACCTCGATCGCCTGTGCCGTTTGGCCGCGATCCGCGAGGGGGCGGGCGTCGCTTCGGGGCGGAAGCTCTTCGTCAACGTGCTCCCCTCCACGCTCTCTGGCTCCGCATGGAGCGCGGGAGAGGTGCCGGAGCTGCTCGCCGCCAGCGGGCGCGCCCCCGAGGATGTCGTCGTCGAGGTCAGCGAGCGCGCGATAGGCGCCGACGCCCCCGCGTTGGCACAAGCCTGGGACGCACTTCGGAACGCCGGGTTTTGGCTTGCGATCGACGACGTCGGCACGGGACGGGACGGCGGCGAAGCGCTCGACCGGCTGCGGCCGGACTACGTCAAGGTGGACGCCTCCGTGGTGCGCGGCATCGACCTCAACCTCGTCAAGCAAGAGATCTTCACGACGATCGCGCGGGCCGGGGACACGATCGGCGCACGCCTCGTCGCCGTGGGTGTCGAGTCCGCCGAGGAGGCGGCGACGTTGCGGCGCCTGGGAGCGCGCTTCGCGCAGGGCTACCACTTCGCCGGTCCGGCGCCTGCTGAGAGGTGGTCGCCGTGATCGCAGCAGCGGCGGGCCTGTCGCGCCTCGATCCGTTCGTCTCCGATCTCCCGGTGACGATCGTCCTCTTGGTGTCCGCCGTCTTGCTCACCGCGGCCTTAGCCGTCGCGATCGTGGTCGCGCTTTCGCGCAGGCGGCGGAAGGACGTGCAGGAGATAGTCCTGCTCCTCGAAGAGATGCGGTCGGGCCGGGTGCGCACCCGGCTCGACCTCGACTCTGGTTCCCCGTTTGCGCCGATCGCCGAGTCGGCGAACCGGCTCGGGCAGGATCTAGGCGTGCGCTGGTCCCGGGCCGAAACCGCCACCGAGGAGTTCTACGCGCTCCAAGAAGCGGCGCGGGGTTACACGGTGATCGCGACCGACGCGGACGGCGACCTGCGCTCGCTCTCACCTGGGGCGGGGCAGCTCTTCGGTTGGGAGGAGGACGCCGTCGTGGGCCGGAACGTCTCGCTCCTGTTCGAACCGGCCTCGTGGAAGGAGCTCTTGCCGAAGCTCGCGCGCAAGAGCCTGCGCGAGCGCGGGGTCGAAACGCGAGCCGTGATGGCGCGCCGCGACGGGACACGCTTTGCGGCGAAGCTCTTCGTCCGCGTCCTGCGCGGGCACGGCGACGAGTCTTCGGGGTTCCTGCTCGTAGTGCAGGATGTGACCGAACAGGTCCGCGTCGAGACCGCGCTAAAAGCGGCGGACAGCCGCTCCCGCGGGATCCTCGAGGATCTCCCGGCGGGTGTCGCGCTGGTTGAACGCGGCCGGATCGTCTACGCGAATGCGGCGCTGCGCGCGCTGCTCGAACTGCCCGAAGCCGTGGTCACCGGCTTCGCCCTGCGCGAACGGATCGCAACGTCGCACGTGCTCATCGTCGAAGACGCGTTAGCCCGGCTTGCGGCCCCCGGCGGGGATACGACCGTATCGGCGACCGTGACGCTTTTGGACGCCGCAGGGCGAGCCGAGCGGGAGGTCCGCTTCGTCGGCGCCGCGCACACGCATGAAGGACGGCCCGCGGTCTTGGTGATGCTCCGCGACGAGACAAAAGAGCGCCGCCTCGCGCGCACGTTGGCCGCGGGGGAGGCGCGGCTCAACGCGGTGCTCGACGCTTGGGACGACGCGGTCGTCCTCGTCGAGGAGGATGCCTCGGGCTCCAGGGTGCGTCTGGCGAATCGATCGTTCGTCGCGTTGTTCTCGCTCACCCGTGGGGACGTCGCGGGCGCGACCGAAAGCGATCTGCTGCAGACGCTGAAGGACCGCGGGGACGAGGGGATGAAGGCGGCGGCCTGCCTCCTCGCCTCGTCCGGGGGGCCTGCGAGCGATCTGCTCGACACGGAGGCTCGCTCGCTCGCATTCTGGGCGGCTCCACTCGCGGATTCCGGGAGCTCCCTGCGCTTGCGCATGCTCGCGGTGCGCGACGTCACCACCCAGCAGGCCGCGCAACGCGCGCAAGCGGGGGAGACCGCGCAATGGCGGCGGCGCCACGAGACCGTCGTGGCCTCGTACGCCGCGCTTCAGGCCGCAGAGGACGAGTTGACGGCGGGGCGGCAGGAGGCCGAGCGGCTGAACGCCGAGCTGCGCACCTTGGACTCCATGAAGTCCGATCTGCTGGCCAACGTCTCGCACGAGCTCCAGACCCCGCTGGTGTCGGTGCGCGGCTATACCGAGATGATCCTCAAGGGGCGCTTGGGCGCGATCAACGACGAGCAGCGGAAAGGGCTGTCCCTGTCGCTCAAGAACATCGACCGGCTGATCGCCATGATCGACAATCTCCTCGCGTTCGCGCGGATGGACCGGGAGGCCGGGGCGATGAAGATCTCGTCCTTCCCGCTTGCCGGGGTCGTCGACGAAGCCCTGGCCGTCCTCGCCGAGCCCATCGGGGCGAAGTCGCTGCGCGTGACGAAGGATGTCGACGACCCCCTGCTTACGGTGCGCGCCGACCGCGACAAGGTCCTCCAGGTCTTCTTGAACCTCCTGGGGAACGCCGTGAAATTCAGCCGCGAGCACGGGTCGATCGAAGTCTCCGCGCGGCGGGGGAAGCCGGGATTCGCCCTCGTTCAGGTTTGCGACACCGGGATCGGGATCGCGAAGGAGGATTTGGAGAAGGTGTTCGACAGGTTCTACCAGACGGGCGAGGGCGGGAGCCGGGAGAAGGAAGGAAGCGGGATCGGTCTCGCGATCGTGCGAAACATCCTGCGTCTCCACGGCTGTGTGGTCCACGCGACGAGCGAGCTCGGCCAAGGCACGGTGCTCTCGTTCACGCTGCCCCTGGCGGAGAAACGGTCCGGCGCGGAAGATGCCCCGATCCCGAGCGAGCCATCCGTCGAGCCCGCGCCGCCAAAACAACCCGCCCCGCGCGGCACGGCCGAGCGCAAAGGTTTGCGAATCATCCGGCGCGGTTGAGCTCCCGCCTCTTCCGCGCAGCCGAAAACAAGAGCACCGCCGCCGCAGCGTTGACCGAAAGGCTCTCGACGCCGGGCGCCATCTTCACGACGACCCGCAAGTCGAGCGCGGCATCGGCTTCCGGCGGAAGGCCGGCGCCCTCGCCGCCCAAAAGGAGCGCGACGGGACGGTCCCAATCCACGGTGTCGTAATCCGTGGCGCCGCGCGGGTCCGCTCCGACAACTGTGAACTCTCGACTGTGAACTTCTTCGAGAACTTCCTCCAACCGCGCTTCGATCGCGGGCAATCGGAAGATCGCCCCCATGCCGGCGCGCACCGCGCGGGGGTGGGTGAGGCCGGCGCTGCCGGGCGTGGACAAAAAGCCGGTAGCACCGGCGGCGTCCGCGGTGCGCATCAGCGCGCCGAGATTCCCGGGGTCCTGCACGCCGCACGCGACGACGAGAAGCGGCGTTCCGCCGCGTCCGGCTATGACCCCGTCGAGAGACGGCGGGATTCGCCTTACGATGAGAACGATAGGCTGCGGCGCGCGAGCGTCCTGCAATCCCGCAAGCGTCGCCGCAGAGCACTCATGCACCTCTATTCCCGCCGCAAGAAGGCGGCGCGCGAGCTCCCGTCCTTCCCCGTCTTGAGCAAGGCGCGGGGAGACGACGGCCGCCTCGATCGCGGCGTTGGCTGCCAGCGCTTCCATCGCCAGGTGAATCCCCTCCGCGATGAAGACCCCTTCGGAATCGCGCAACGGGGCGTCGACCCTCAGGGCTCTGAGCCTTCGGGCCAGAGGGTGGGTTCGGGACAGCATCGGAGCATCATCTTAGACGGCGTCAGAGTCTGCGCCCTATAATCCCCCCGTCGTCGGAGCCGGACGGATGGTCGCCGCGGCGGTTGTGGCCTAAGGCCGCAGCGTGCCGGGGAGGAAAGTCCGAACTCCAAAGGGCAGCGTGCTGGGTAACGCCCAGGCCTGGAAACGGGACGGAGAGTGCAACAGAGAGCAAACCGCCGGTCGCGTGCCTCGTCGCGGGCCACCTCGCGCCGTACGTTACGGCGCGGCCGGTAAGGGTGAAACGGTGCGGTAAGAGCGCACCAGCGCCGGCGGCAACGCCGGCGGCTCGGCAAACCCCACGCGGAGCAAGACCAAATAGGGGAGCGTTTGAGGCTGGCCCGGCCGAAGCTCCCGGGTAGGTTGCTTGAGGGCGGGGGAGACCCCGCTCCTAGAGGAATGACCGTCACCCTCGAAACAGGGGACAGAATTCGGCTTATGGACGACTTCGGCGACGCCCGTTCCCGCCGGCCCCGGGTGGCCGGAACCGGTGGGGACGGATTTTCTACGATGCTAGCGTGAGCGGCGCGCTCCTGACGCGTGGCGATAGCGTCGGCGTCGTGGCGACGGGTTTCGCCGCGCGGCCCGACGCCTTGGACGCCGGGGTCCTTTGGCTGAAGCGCCGCGGATTGATCCCCGTTCTCGGGCGGCATGTCCGCGCGATCGACGGCTATTTCGCGGGGGACGACGCCGCGCGCGCCGGCGACCTCGACGCGGCGATCGCCGACCCGAATCTGGCGGCGGTCTGGTTCGCTCGCGGAGGTTACGGCACGGCTCGCATCCTGGATCGCGTCGATCTCGACCGACTCGCGAGACGCCCGAAGCTCCTCTTAGGCTACAGCGACCTCACGGCGCTGTTTTCGGCCTTGCTCAAGCGCGCCTCGACCGTGTGCCTCCACGCGCCGGTCGTCGCGGAACTGGGTCATCGCCCCGCGTTTAACGCGGCGTCGCTAGGCGACGCCTTGGCGGGGCACAAGACCGGGCGGCGCGTCGTGCGACGCGACGTGCTGCGCGCCGGAGCGGCGCGCGGGCGCCTGATGGGTGGGAACCTCACCGTGCTGTCCCACCTGCTCGGAACGCCGCACATGCCGGACCTGCGGGGGGCGGTCCTCTTCCTCGAGGAGACCGGCGAAGAGGCCTACCGCATCGACCGCCTGCTCCAGCATCTCCGCATGTCCGGTGCGTTGGCGGGGGTGCGTGCGGTCCTCATTGGACAGTTCCACGTGCCGCCTTCCACGCGCTCGTTCCCGGGCGATCTCGACTTACGCTCCGTGCTGCGCGATCACCTGCTCCCGCTCGAGGTGCCCGTCGTGATCGGCTTTCCGGCGGGCCACGGCCCGGGGAAGTGGACGCTGCCTTTGGGCGGGACCGCTTCGCTCGATACGTCGGCCGGTCTCGTAGCGTTCGATCCGCGTCCGGCGCCGCGTCCGTCCCGCAAAGGCTGAACCGATGGAGCGGCGTGTCCGCATCGACCTCGCCTATGACGGGACCGCGTACGCGGGCTGGCAGCTCCAGCCTGGGTCAGAGACGGTGCAAGCGGTGGTCGAAGAGGCGCTCTGCCGGATCCACGGCGGGCGCGCCGTCCGCCTGCGCGCGGCCGGCCGCACCGACAGCGGGGCGCACGCGCGGGGGCAGGTCGCCGACGCTTGGGTTACGACGCGATGCGACGACGGCGCCCTCATCAGGGCGCTTGGCCACATGCTTCCGCAAGACGTCAGGCCGAAGCGCCTGCTCACGGTCGCCCCCGCGTTTCACGCGCAGCACGACGCGAAATCCAAGACCTACCGGTATCTCGTCGACAGGTCGGCTCACGGCGATCCGTGGCGGCGGCGCTACGCCTTGGACGTTTCGCGCGTGCTGGATGAGGACGCCATCGACGCGGCGCTCGCCTTGCTTCCGGGGACGCGGGACTGGTCGGGCTTCACGGGCAGCGCGTGCACCGTCTCCGATCGGAGGCGCACGATCACCGAGGCACGCCGCGTTTTGCTGCGCCGGGGGCTCCAAGCGTTCGTTTTCACCGCCGACGGGTTCCTCACGCACATGGTGCGCAACATCGTCGGCACGCTTCTCGAGATCGGCCGCGGCAAGATCGGGCCGGAGCGGATCGTGGAGGTCTTCCAGACCGGGGAGAGGAGCCGCGCGGGTCCCACCGCGCCGGCGAAGGGCCTCTGCCTCGAGCGCGTCGTGTACGACGAGGCGTCGGGCGGGCCAAGCGGCGACGCGGAGACGCTCTGGTAGCATGCGCCGCGCGCGGCGGGACGCGAGGAGAGCGCGGGATGGGAAGAGTGCTCGTCACGGGGGGCGCCGGCTACGTGGGGAGCCACGTCGTTCGGCATCTCGTCGACACGGGGGCCGAGGTCGTCGTGCTCGACGATCTTTCGTTCGGGCATCGCGCCGCCGTGGGAAGGGCGGACTTCGTCGAGGGTGATTGCGGCGATCGTGGGATGCTCGACCGGATGATGGCGGGCGGCGCGTTCGACGCGGTCGTGCACATGGCGGGAATGTCCCTGGTCGGCGAGTCGATGACCGAGCCGGCTCGCTACTACGGGAACAACGTCGCAAAGACGCTGACCCTTCTGGACGCGATGCACCGCCACGATGTCCGAGCCATCGTCTTTTCCTCGTCGGCGGCGGTGTACGGCGAGCCGCAGGACGTCCCGATCCGCGAGGAGCATCCCTGCGTGCCGACGAGTCCCTACGGCGAGACGAAGCTCGCCGTCGAGCGCATTCTCGGCTGGTACCAGCGAGCCTACGGGATCGGCTACGCGGCGTTGCGCTATTTCAACGCGGCGGGCGCGCACGAGAGTGCGGAGCTCGGCGAGGACCACGGCGACCGCGAAACGCACCTGATCCCCCGGCTGATCCTCTCGGTGCTTCGCGGCGGTCCGCCGACCCCGATCTTGGGGGAGGACTACCCGACGAGCGACGGAACCTGCGTTCGCGACTACGTGCACGTCATGGATCTCGCGGAGGCGCACGCCTTGGCACTCGCCTCGCTCCTTAGGGGAACGCTCCAGGCGGGGTCGTTCAACTTGGGAAACGGCGAGGGTTTTTCCGTCCGCGAGGTGGTCGCGACGGTCGGCAAGATCGCGGGATCGCCGCCCCCCACCGAGCGGGCCCCAAGGCGCCAAGGAGACCCGGCGATTCTCGTCGCGTCTGCCGATCGGGCGATCCGGCGCCTTGCGTGGCACCCGAGACGATCGTCGCTCGATGCGATCGTGCGGACCGCGTGGGCGTGGCACACGGCACACCCCGGAGGGTACGGCCATCGATAGGAACGCGCGGTTGCCCCTCGTCGCAATCAGGCATTAAGATTCGCCCGCACTTCAAGCTTCATAGAGAGGGCGGATGGCGGAACTAGAACAATTGGCGTCTCCCGGCAGTGAAGAGGAGCGGCTGCTACAGCAGCTTGACCGCGACCGGCTCCCCCGGCACGTCGCCGTGATCATGGATGGGAACGGGCGCTGGGCCCGCAAGCGACGCCTGCCGCGGATCGCCGGTCATCGTGCGGGAATCGCGTCGGTGCGGGAGTTGGTCGAGACCTGTGCCCGCCTCGACGTCTCCGTCCTGACCGTCTATGCATTTTCCAAGGAAAACTGGAAGCGCCCGAAGGCCGAGGTCGACTTCCTCATGGATCTCCTGCGCGACTACGTCCGCAAGGAGCTCGACGAGCTAGCCGCCAACAATATCCGCGTCCAAGTCGTCGGCCGCCTGTACGACCTCCCGGAAGTGGTTCAAGGCGTTCTACAGCGTGCGGTTTCGGCTACGGCTTCGAACACCGGGCTCATCTTCAACCTCGCACTGTCGTACGGCGGCCGGGCCGAGATCGTCGACGCCTGCCGGGAGTTGATTCGCGACGGCGTGCGCCCCGAGGAGCTCGACGAAGAGACGTTCGCGCAGCGTCTCTATACCGTCGGCCAGCCCGACCCCGATCTCGTGATCCGAACCGGAGGCGAGATGCGCGTCTCGAACTTCCTCCTCTGGCAGATCGCCTACGCCGAGCTGGTCATGATCGACGTGCTCTGGCCCGATTTCCGCAAACGCGACTTCTTCCAGGCGCTCCTTACGTTCCAGCGCCGCGAGCGCCGGTTCGGCGGGTTGTCGCCCCGCGAGGCCGCCTTGGGCACTCCCGCGCTCGTGCAGGGATGACGCGGCTCCTCACCGCGGCAGTCATGATCCCGACGGCGTGGTACCTCTGCAAGAGGGCGCCGTTCGCCGTCTTCATGGCCGCCGCGCTCCTGCTCGCCGGCCTCGGGGCGTGGGAATGCGCGGCCATGCTGAAGCACCGCGGCTCCCGGCCGTTTTCCTGGATCGCCGTGGCCTCATGCCTCGGCATCGTCGGGGCGTTCGCGCTGCAGCCGTCGCTCGCCGTTGCGGTCGCCGTCTTGACCGGGGCGGCACTGACGGCCCCCCTGCTCGCGATGCTGTTCCGCGGGACGCCGGAGACGATGCTCGACGCCGCGATGACCACGTTGTTCCCGCTCCTTTTCGTCGGGCTTCCCTTCGCATTCGTCGTGGGCTTACGTGTCATCCCTGGTGAGAACGGGCCGGATCTTCTGCTGCTCGCGATGGTGTGCGTCACGCTTTCCGATGCCGGAGCCTACTACGTCGGTTCGAGGTTCGGGAGGCATCGGATGGCTCCCGTCGTCTCTCCCAAGAAAAGCTGGGAGGGCGCCGCGGGCGGGGTCTTGGGGAGCCTCGCCGGGGCGTTCGTGGCCCACGCCTGGTTTTTTCAGCGACTCCCGCTCGCGCATGCCGCGGCGCTCGGGATCCTGCTCTGCGCCGCGGGGGTCTTGGGCGATCTCGCCGAGAGCACGCTAAAGCGCGCGGTGGGGGTCAAGGACTCCTCGGCGCTGCTCCCCGGCCACGGCGGGGTGCTCGACCGCATCGACAGCCTGCTGGTCGCCGCCCCGGTTCTCTACTATTACTGGGGCGTGTTTCTCGCCGGGACCCTCTGAATGAAGACACTGACCCTCCTCGGTTCGACCGGTTCGATCGGGACTCAGGCGATCGATGTGATCGCGTCCCTGCCGGGAGAGTTCCGCGTGGTCGCGTTGGCTGCGGGGCGGAACCTCGAGCGCCTCCTGGCGCAGGCGCAGGCCTTGGCCCCGGAGCTGGTTGCCGTTTCCGACGAGGACGACGCGCGCGCTCTGGCCTCACGTCTTCCGTCGGCGACCCGCGTCGTTTTCGGGCGTGATGGGCTCGTCGAAGCCGCCCGCCATAGCGAGGCCGACCTCGTCGTGTGCGGGCTCGTCGGCGCTGTCGGAATCGAACCGACGTACGCCGCCGTCGATGCGGGAAAGGACGTGGCGCTCGCCAACAAAGAGGCGTTGGTCGCCGCGGGGGAGTTCGTGATGGCGCGCGCAAAAGCCACCGGCGCGCAGGTTCTCCCGGTGGACAGCGAGCACAACGCGCTGCACCAGTGTCTGAGGGGCGAGAACGCGGACGAGATCAAGGCGCTCTGGCTCACCGCCTCGGGTGGACCGTTCCGCGGATGGAGCCGTGAGGCGCTGCTTGCGGCGACCCCCGAGCAAGCGCTGAGGCACCCGACTTGGGACATGGGCCCGAAGGTGACGATCGATTCGGCGACCCTGATGAACAAGGGGCTCGAGGTGATCGAGGCTCATTGGCTGTTTGGGGTGGGGCCCGATCGCATTCGCGTGGTCGTTCACCCCGGAAGCGTGGTGCATTCCCTCGTGGAATTCAAAGACGGCTCGTTCAAGGCGCAGCTTTCGGCGGCCGACATGCGCCACCCGATCCAGTACGCGCTGACGTTTCCCCGCCGCCTTCCTTCGACCGTCGAACCGTTCGACCTCGTCGCGGCCGGGCCGCTCGAGTTCGAGGCGCCCGACACCGAGAGATTCCCGTGTCTGGCGATCGCCTACGAAGCTCTTCGGTGCGGCGGTGCGGCGCCGGCGGTCCTAAACGCCGCCAACGAAGTTGCGGTGGCCGCGTTCCTCGCGCGACGCGCGGGCTTCCTCGACATTCCGGTCGTCATCCGCGGGGCGCTCGATCGCCACCGGGACGCTCCGGCCGCCACGCTTAACGACATCCTGGCCGCCGATCGACTTGCGCGAAAGACGGCGGCCGACCTCCTCGCGTCCGGAGTCCAATCGTGAGTCAGCTCGTCCATGTCGCACAGACGACCCTGTCGTTCATCGTGGTGCTCGGCATCCTCGTGTTCGTCCACGAGTTCGGGCACTTCATCGTCGCGAAGTCTTTCAAGATCGGCGTGCCCGTGTTCTCGCTCGGCTTCGGCCCGCGCCTCTGGGGATTCCGTCGCAAGGAGACCGACTACCGGGTATCCGCGGTTCCCTTGGGCGGTTACGTGCGCATGGCGGGTGACGAGGCGGACGACGCGCGATCGGGCGGGCCGGAGGAATTCCTCTCGCGCCCGCGGTGGCAGCGCTTCCTGGTCTTCGTCGCGGGAGCGACGTTCAACATCGTCCTCGCGGTTTGCGTCATGACGGTGGTGTTCGCAGTGTGGGGCCGGGACGAGGTCGTCCGCCCCGAGACCTTTCCGACGCTGTCCGACGTGATTCCCGCATCGCCCGCCGATGCGGCCGGGCTCAAGCGGGGGGACAAGGTCCTTCGCATCGGAGGTCAGGACGCGCGCGACCAGCAGACCCAGGTGAACGAGATCATCTTGGCGCCCGACCAGCTGAAACCGGTCGAGATCGAGCGCGACGGCGTTCGCCAGACGCTCTCGATGTCGACCGGGCAGGATCCCGTCTACCACCTGGGCGCTCCCGGCTGGCGGCTCATCCAGGAGGGCGGGGGTCCTCCGGAGGTCGAGATGGTCCTCGGCGGGAGCCCGGCGGAAAAGGCTGGCCTGAAGCGCGGGGACAAGGTCGTCGGAATCGATGCACGGTCGCCGCAGGGCGAGATGGAGCTGAAGGCCATCTTGGAAAAGAGCATCGATCGCGAGGTCGCGCTGACCATTCGGCGCGCGGGCCAAGACATGACGATCGTCGTGACGCCTAGGGACGACAACGGCAAAGGGAAGATCGGCGTGCAGTTCGCCGAAGGGAACCGGGTGCACCGCGAGCTCGGGTTCGGCGCCGCGTTCGTGGCGGCGATCGACTGGAACGTCGACATCACCAAGAGCGTCTTCCAGACGCTCGCGCGGCTCGTCAAACGGGAGATCTCGCTCCGCGCCTTCTCCGGTCCGATCGAGATCGCGCGGGTCTCGCGAGAGGCCGCGCGGGGCGGGCAGTCGTTCCTCACGCTCCTCGCCCTCATCAGCCTCCAGCTCGGCATCCTCAACCTCCTTCCGATTCCGGTGTTGGACGGCGGGCACATCCTGATCTTGGGTTGCGAGGGGCTCCTCCGCCGCGACCTCTCCGACAAGTTGAAGGAGCGGGTGATGACCGTCGGCTTCGTCTTCCTGCTCGCGTTCTTCGGCCTGGTGATCTTCTTCGACATCCTGAAGGCTCGGATGTAATGCTCCGTCACCGAATTCTTGATGAGGAGGACACTCCCCTTTTTCGCAGCAAAGCGGTATCCGAGGAGCTTTGTAAGAAAAAGGGGAGTGTCCTCCTCATCAAGAATTCGGTGACGGAACAGTAGCGGCAGCGCCCTTGCGCTTTGTCCTCGAAGCTTTCCTCGACGAAATCCGCAGCGGGCGGCGCGCCGTGCTCGCGACGATCGTGCGGGCATCGGGCTCCACACCCCGCACCGTGGGCGCGCGCATGATCGTCCGCGCCGACGGCTCGTCGTTCGGCACGATCGGCGGCGGAGCCTTCGAGGCGATGGTCGCCTGCGATGCGAAGGAGCTGCTCGTCGCCGACCTCGCCCTCCCCACGGTCAAGCGCTACACGTTCACCGAGAAGGGTGAAGACTCCCTCGGAATGGCGTGCGGAGGCACCGCCGAAGTCCTCCTCGAGGCCGCAGGACGCGGCGCCCGCCTGATCATCTTCGGCGCCGGACACGTCGGGCTGGCGCTGGCGCGGCTGGCCGCGACCGTCGGATTCGCGCCCGAGCTCGTCGACGACCGGCCTGAGTTCTGCGAGGAGGCGCGCAACGCTTCGGTCGGGCGGGTCTTTGGCTGTGACGCGGCCTACACCGAGGGCGTTCCACCGCTCGATCCCGGCTGCTACGTCGCGGTCGTCACGCGATGCCACCGCACCGACCGCCTCGCTTTGAAGCAGGTGTTGGGCCGGCCGCTGCGCTACGTGGGGCTCATCGGGAGCCGCCGCAAGAAGACCGTGATCTTCGGCGAGCTCGCGTCGGAGGACGGTGTGGCGCAAGACGAGCTTGCGCGCGTGCGCTGCCCGATCGGCCTGCCGATCGGAGGCGAGACCCCGGAAGAGATCGCGGTCTCGATCGTCGCCGAGCTGCTCCAAGTCAAGCACGGGCGGTAGGGGACCTGGAAAAGGGGAGTGTCCCCTTTTCCCGGACACTTCGGACACCGGGCGGACGATGAAACAGAGCGCCGACGCGCGTTCCCGCGTGGCATCGAGGTTGCCTTGGTGAGGATGCGCCGCGCAGTGGAGCGCGGCCCAAATCCCGGAGGCATCCATGTTCTCTCGCTCTCAGATCGTGACCGCTCTCTTGTTCGTTCTCGTGCTGGTCGGCGCATCCACGGCACAAGTCGCCGCGGCGCCGCCCGCGGCACCGAAGGCCGCTGCGTCTGAAGCCCGCCCGGTCGACCTCAATTCGGCCGACAGCGCGGCCTTGGAGTCGATTCCGGGAATCGGCAAGTCGCTGTCCCAGCGCATTCTCGCGTTCCGCGAGAAGAACGGCCCCTTCCAAAGCGTCGACGATCTCTTGAAGGTGCAAGGAGTCGGCGAGAAATCGATCCAAAAGCTGCGTCCGTACCTGACGGTTGCCAAGGCGAAGTGAGGTCGCCGTGGCGGCGTCGAAGGGATACACGATCGCCGAGCTCGCAGCCGTGCTCGCGATCGTTGCGATGGCCGTCGCGGTGGCGCTTCCGGCCGCGGCGATGATCCGCGATGGCGGACGCGCCGCGGCCGGCGCACGGACGATGGCGACGATCCTGTCCGCGCAGCGGTGGAAGAGCGTGGCCGGTCACCGCGTTCGGGGACTGCAATTCCGCAAGGTCGGAAGCACGTGGTCGTGGCGCGAAGTCGCCGACGGGAACGGCAACGGACTGCGCTCTGCTGAGATCACGCGCGGGATCGACCCGGTGCTGGCCCCGGATGACGCGCTTTTCAAGCGGGTTCCGGATGTGACGCTCGGATTTCCTCCCGGCGGACCCTTCCCCGAGGCGCCGCCGGGGACCGAAACGCTGAGCGCCGGTGACGATCCGGTGCGCTTCGGACGTTCCGATCTGGTCTCGTTCAGCCCCGTCGGCGCCGCCTCGAGCGGAACGATCTACGTCACCGACGGGCGGCGAGGGCTCTTCGCGGTCGTCCTCTACGGTCCTACCGCGCGCTTGCGCGTGTGGCGATTTCGCCCCGAGGACCGGCGATGGACGCTGTAATCGATCGTGCCGAACGCGATCGCACCCTGCCCATCGGCGAGCGCCGAGTCCGCGCTTTTCGGGCCACCGATCACTTCGCGCTCGCGGCGTGGCAAGCGGTGCGCGCATTCGCCCGAACGGAGGGGGAGAGCCTCGCGCATCACATCCGGCGCGCCGTCGCAAAGAGCGGAGGATCGCTCGTCGCGGCCGCGTCGGCCCCCGAGGGGAACGAAAGTGCGCGCCGGGCGCTCGAGAGCGCGCATCAAGGGCTGCTCGAGATCCGTTACTTGCTCTACCTTGCGCGCCGGTTGGGGTGTCTCGACCTGAAGAAGTACAAGGAGCTCGCGGCCCTCCAAGAGGCCGCGCTGCGCGAGATCGCGACTCTTCTGGGTTAGGACGCCGAGGTTGCCAGGTGGTAGCCTACGCGGCTTATGGCGCGCGTCCTCCTGACGGTCGCTTTGGCCCTTCACGTCGCGGGGGTCGCGCTCGCCGCGATCGGCGAGCTGCGCCATCGCGCCTCGCTCGCTCGCGTCGGCGCCCTCGTTCTCGTGGCAGGCTGGGCCGGGGAGCTCCTCACGTTGATCGTACGCGGGGTGACGGCTCAGGCGTTCCCCTTGCGGACCGGACCGGAGTACCTGCTCGCCCTGGGCTGGTTCGTGCTCACGCTCCACCTCGTGCTGTGGTTCCGCTCAGAGGTCCGCGCGGCCGCGCTCGTGCTTCCGCCGGTTGCGGCGTTGTTGGTGCTCTGCGCGTTCTTGTTCTTCTCGGCGGGAGAGTCGCAAGCCCACGCGCTGCAGACGCAGGGGTGGTTCGTCTTCCACACCTCGATCGCCACCGCCGGCGTCGCGGCGCTCGCGGTCTCCTTCGCGATGAGCCTCCTCTTCCTCGTGAAGGAGCGCGCGTTGAAGTCCAAGCGCTCCCTGCGCATGCTGGAGATGCTGCCCACGCTCGAGGCTCTCGATCGCGTCGGCTTCCAGGCGTTGCTCTACGGCTTTCCCCTGCTGACGTTGGGCATCGCCACCGGCATGGTGTACAGCGCCGCCGTGCACAACCGTCTCTGGATCTGGGGCCCGAAGGAGATCTTCCCCGTCATCGCTTGGGCCGTCTTCGCCGGGATCCTCTGGGCACGGTTCGCGCGCGGCGTGCGCGGGCGCCGCTCCGCGATACTCGCGATCGCCGGATTCGCCTTCGCGTTGCTCACATTCGTCGGCATGGTCCGCTGATGCTGACGCTTGTCGGCATGAACCACCGCAGCGCGCCCCTCGATCTGCGCGAACGGGCCTGCTTCGCGGAAGACGACGTCCCTGCGGCACTCCTGCGCATCCGCCAATCCACGAGCGCCGACGAGGCCTTGATCTTGGCGACGTGCAATCGCGTCGAGATCTTGACCCGCGCGGAGGACGGCAAGAGCGCAGCCTGCGAGATCCGCGCGTTCCTCGGCGCGGAGCGCGGGATCGACGATCTCACGATCGACCGGCACGTGTACGTCCACGAAGGATTGCATGCGGTACGGCACGTCTTCTCGGTCGCGTGTGGGCTCGATTCCCTGGTGCTCGGCGAGCCGCAGATTCTGGGGCAGCTCAAGCAGGCGTACGCCATCGCGCAAGCGAGCGGGTCCACCGGGCCCGTGCTCGACCGGCTGCTCCAGCACGCGCTGTCCGCCGCCAAGAGGGTGCGCACGGCGACGGGGATCTCGCGCCACGCCGTCTCGGTCGCCTACGCCGCGGCCAACCTGGCGCGGACGATCTTCGACGGCCTCGAAGGGCGCTCGGCGCTCCTCCTCGGCGCGGGAAAGATGACGGAGCTGGCCGCGAAGCATCTCGTGTCGCAAGGCGTCACCGACCTGACCGTCACCAACCGCACGTACGCCCGGGCCTGTACCCTCGCCGAGTCGCTGGGCGGCAACGCGGTCCCTTGGGACAACTTCACGCCAGAGTTGGCGCGTGTCGACATCGTGCTGACCGGCACCGCGGCGGCGGCGCCCGTCCTCACGAAAGAACAGGTCCGCGCGGCGCTTCGAGGCCGCCGTGGCCGCCCGCTGTTCATCGTGGACATCGCGGTTCCGCGAGACGTCGAGCCCTCCGTTCACGACCTCCCCGGGGTGTACCTCTACGACATCGACGACCTGCAGGGGATCGTCGACGACGGGCTCGAAGAGAGGCGCCGCGCTGCGGACGAAGCACGGCTCATGCTCGACGTCGAGGTCGTCGGCTTCGATCGCTGGCGGCAGTCGGTCGATCTGGCGCCCACGATCGCCGCGCTCTACGAGCACCTCCACCACGTGGGTCATGACGAGATCGAGCGGTACGAGCGCAGGCTACAGACGTTGACGCCCGAGCAGCGCGCGATCGTCGCGGACCTGACACGCTCCGTCATCCAAAAGGTGCTGCACACGCCCATCGTCTCGCTGAAGTCGGCGGCGGAGCGCGGCGAAGCCGGACCGCGCGCCGCCCTCTACCGTGAGATTTTCGGGCTCGGACAGGTTCGGCCTTGCGGGCCGAAAGAGGCCGACGACGCCACCGACGCGACGGGCTCCGGCCCGACGCACGCGATCCAGGGCGGAAAGGACGACTGAGCGGTGCGCCTCCGCTTGGGATCCCGCGGCAGCCCGTTGGCGCTCTGGCAGGCCAACCACGTCGCGGATCGGCTTCGCGCGGCGTGGCCCGGGCTCGTCGTCGAGAGCGTGATCATCAAGACCGAAGGGGACCTGCGCACCGACGTCCCTCTGACGGCGTCTTTCGGCAAGGGCGTCTTCGTCAAGGAGATCGAGGACTCCCTGCTGGCGGGGACGATCGACCTGGCCGTGCACAGCCTGAAAGACCTTCCGACCGAAACGCCGGAGGGGCTCGTGCTCGCGGCGATTCCATCGCGCCACGATCCCAGAGACGCGCTGGTCTGCCGTAAGACAGCCAGCGTCATGGACCTCCCGGCGAACGCCCTCGTGGCGACCGGGAGCCCGAGGCGCCGGTGCCAGCTGCTTCACGCGCGCCGGGATCTGCGATTCACGCTCGTGCGCGGCAATGTCGATACGCGCTTGAGGAAGCTCGAGGAAGGGCGGTTCGACGCGCTGATCCTCGCCGTTTCGGGGATCGAGCGGCTCGGGCTCAGAGAGATCCCTTACGCCCC
Organism: uncultured Acidobacteriota bacterium; assembly: GCA_964619965.1. Classification (GTDB taxonomy): domain Bacteria; phylum Acidobacteriota; class Polarisedimenticolia; order Polarisedimenticolales; family DASRJG01; genus DASRJG01. The sequence continues at coordinate 15,330 of CAZUGP010000009.1, read as the reverse complement.
GATCCCGTACTCGCTCTGCCTGCCCGCTCCCGGGCAGGGGGCGTTGGCCATCGAGATTCGCGCCGATGACGCGACGACACGCCGTCACGTGCACGTGCTCGACGATCCGGAAACGGCGTCTTGCGTCGCGGCCGAGCGGGCCTTCCTCGCAGCGCTCGGCGCCGGGTGCCTCGCCCCGGCGGGGGCGTTGGCCACGATCGCTTCGGACACGCTCACGCTCGAGGCGATGGTGGGATACCCCGACGGCAGGAGCGTAGAGCGCGACCGCGTCCACGGCGCGCCAAAAGACGCCGAAGCGTTGGGGGCGGCCCTCGCGCGACGCCTCTTGGACGTTGGCGGCGAGGAGATCCTGCGCGAGGTCAGAGACACCCCGGGCGAAAGCGTCCCGTGACGGCTCGCGTCTTGGTCACGCGCAAGGCAGGAACGTGGCCGGCGCTTACGGCCCGATTTCGAGGGACACCCGTCGTGCTCCAAATGACGGAGACGACGATCCAGGTCGATCCGATCGATCCGCGTCCCGGCGACGAGGCGATCGGCCGGTTGGAGCGCTACGACTGGCTCGTCGCAACGAGCGTCAACGGGGTTTCCGCGCTCGTCCGCCGCCTCGCCGCACGGGGCAAAGGCGGCCTCCCACCCCGGCTTTGCGTCGCGGCGGTTGGTCCCGCGACCGCGCGCGCTCTCGTAGCGTCAGGCGCGCGTGTCGATGTCGTCGCCGATGACGCCAACTCATCGGGCCTCATGGCGTCGCTTAACCCGCGCTTGACGGCGGGTGCGCGCGTCCTCGTCGTTCGCCCCGAGGGGCCGGAGGGCGTACTCGCAGCGACACTGCGCGGCGCGGGGGCGAAGGTCGACGAGGCGCCTCTCTATCGCACCGTCGCGTCGGAACGCGCGGGGGAGTTAGCCGATGCGGCGATCGCCGGCGACTTCTCCGGCGTGGTGTTCACCGCCCCGTCGTCTTTCGACCTGTGGCTTGAAGCCGCCGGCGCGCGCCGCGGGGCGCTCGTCGTCGCTCTGGGGCGGGTCGCACGCGTGGCGATCGGTCCTACGACGTCCTTGCATCTAGCGACGTCCGGTCTTCCTGCCGATGCCGTGGCCGACACGCCGCGAGAGGACGCCGTCGGCGACGCGATCGCGCGGGCCCTCCATCTTTGACCTGCTAAGATGACGCCCCTCGTCGCAGGAGGGATCCTTGACCGATCTCGACAAGAAGACACCCCTGAACCGAGCCCACCGCGAGGCCGGCGCGCGCATGGTCTCGTTTTCCGGTTGGGACATGCCGGTCCAATACACAGGCGTCATCGACGAGCACCTGGCCGTGCGAACGCGCGCTGGAATCTTCGACGTCAGCCACATGGGAGAGGTCGACGTCTTAGGGCGCGAGGCGTTGGACTTCCTCCAGCACGTCACCTGCAACGACGTGTCGCGCTTAGCACCGGGCCGAATCCAATACAGCGCTCTGACGACGCCCGAAGGGACGTTCGTCGACGATCTTCTGGTCTACAAGCGTCGCGAGGACGATTACCTGCTGGTGATCAACGCCGGAAACACCCCGAAAGACTTCGACTGGCTCCGCTACCACGCCAAGGGATACGACCTGCGGCTCGAAGACGTCTCGGCGCGCTGGTGCCAGATTGCGCTGCAGGGTCCGCGGTCGCAAGAGATCCTGCAGCCGTTGACCGTCGCCCCGCTGGCCGCCCTGAAGTACTACAGCTTCGTGCAGGAGAAGGTCTCAGGCGTTGAGTGCATCGTCTCCCGCACGGGATACACCGGCGAGGACGGCTTCGAAATCTACGGTCCCGCCGAGTCCGCGCCTACTCTGTGGTACGCCCTCCTGGGAGCGGGAGCGCCGCACGGCCTCGTGCCTGCGGGCTTGGCCGCAAGGGACACCCTGCGCCTCGAGGCCAAGATGGCGTTGTACGGGAACGACATCGACGAAACGACGACGGTGCTCGAGGCGGATCTCGGCTGGATCTTGAAGATCGAGAAGGGGGAGTTCCTGGGGCGCGACGCCCTCCTCCGCCAGAAGGCCGAAGGGCCGACCCGAATGCTCGTTGGCTTCGAGACCGAGGGGCGCGTCATCGCGCGCCACGGCCACAAGGCGATGTCCGATGGAACCCAGGTCGGGACGGTCACGAGCGGTACCTTTGCGCCGTTTCTCAAGAAGAACATCGGTCTCGCCTACCTCCCCATCGCCCTGACGTCTCCGGGGTCGCGATTCGCAATCGACATTCGCGGACGCCAGGAGGCGGCGGTCGTGGTGCCGACGCCGTTCTATTCGCGCGTCCGCTGACGCGCGATTCATCGTTCCAGGAGGAGGCTTCGATGTTCCCCAACGATCGGCGCTACACGAAAGAGCACGAGTGGGTCAAGGTCGATGGCGGATCGGCCACCGTGGGAATTACCGACTTCGCGCAGCACGAGCTCGGGGACATCGTCTACGTCGAGCTCCCCGAGATCGGTCGCGCGGTCGCGTCCGGCGAGGCGCTCGGCACGATCGAATCGGTGAAGGCCGTGTCCGAGCTCTACGCGCCGGTCTCCGGGACGATCACGGAAGTCAACAAGCTCCTGAGCGACAAGCCGGAGTCGATCAACCTGGACGCGCACGGGACGGGCTGGATCTGCAAGCTGACGCTGTCCAAGCCTTCCGAGCTGGACGCGCTGATGGACGCCGCGGCGTATGCGAAGCTGGCGAACGGTTAGGGGGCAGACGCCTTCGTCAGGAGCTCGACGACCTCCGGACGGCCGGACTCCGCGGCGATCATGAGAGGCGTCTTGCCGGTGGAAATCGCGGCGTTCGGGTCGCTCCCCATGGCGAGCATGACCGAGCAGATGGACGTCTCGCCGGCCTCGGCGGCCGCGTACAGCATGGATGATCCCGCGGATTTCAGCGAACCATCGAAGGAGGCCAGTCTCTTCTTGCAGGGGGCCTGGTCGACATTCTCCCGGCATCCACTGGAGTCCCAGTCCGTCATGATCGACTCGCAAATCAGGTGGGCGATCTTCGCTGCCTCTTGCGGCTGCCCACTCGCTCGAGCTTTCGCTGTATTGACGTCGACGCACACGACCGACAGGAATCTGTCGCTCGACGAGGCCGTGGATGTCGAACCGGCCCCGATTCCGCCGGGCGTGAGCGAGCGAGCGGCGAGGCCGCTCGACCAGGCCGGCTCGTCCTTGAAGTGCTTCGCGATCGCCTTGTTCCAAAATGCCTTGGCCACGGCCTGGTCTCTGACGATGCTCGTGAAGACCGCCGTGTAGGCGTAGTCCCCGGAAAACGCACGCGCCATGAACCCCTTGCTCGTCGCGGCCGGAGCGATGATGCGTAGGTAGTGCGCCTGGGCCCGGTCCAACTCCTGCGTGTTCGTGGAGCTCTCGGCCAGGATAGCCCCCATGAAGACGACGCCTCCGGCCGTGACCTCGACCTCTGATTGAAGGATGTCGGCCCTGGAGAACGCCACCTTGCCGATATCCCCGGCCGTCCCCAAGACGAACTCGCATCCGACGGCGACGTACCTCCCCGGTTTGGCGTTGAGCAGGTAGATTTGGCCCCCCTTCACATAGTTGGAGCTGATCACGCCCTCGGCGCCGAATCGATCAGAGTCTTCCACCACACGCACGAAATAGACGACGTCGGCGGAGCCCCAACCGGTCTGCGCGGGAGGGAAAACCTTGACCTTGACACCGATGATCCCGCGACCGGGATCGGGAGGCTCGAGGGGCAGCGGCTTGGCCCACGAAACCGGAGTGATCGCGGCGAGAAGAAGTAGTCCGATACACACCAAGAACGTTCTTGTCACGGCGGGCCGCATCAGTCGCTTCATGGCGGAGCAGAATAGCAGGAGATGTCGGAGATCGATGCAGACGCGTGCGGGAAGCTGTCGACGGGCTAGGGGCTGACTCCCGAGCGCCGCGCCAGTGAACCGCTAACTCTTCGCGTACTCCTCCATCTCCGGGCACGCGCATACGAGGTTTCTGTCGCCGAACGCGTTGTCGATCCTGGAAACCGCGGGCCAGAACTTGTGGGCCTTGGTCGCCGCGGTCGGGAACGCCGCCCGCTCTCGCGAGTACGGCCGGTCCCACGAATCGGCCGTGACGGCCTCGGCCGTGTGCGGCGCCATCTTGAGGAGATTCACCGAGCGGTCGGCGCGCCCCTCCTCGATCTCTCGCACCTCGGCGCGAATCGCGATCATCGCGTCGCAGAACCGGTCGAGCTCTTCTTTCGACTCGCTTTCCGTCGGCTCGATCATGAACGTCCCGGGCACGGGGAACGACATCGTCGGCGCGTGGAAGCCGTAGTCCATCAGGCGCTTGGCGATGTCGTCGGCCTCGATGCCGGCTGAGGCCTTGAGCGGCCGCGCGTCGACGATGCACTCGTGCGCGACGAGCCCTAGGCGTCCCTTGTAGACGAGCGGATAGTGCGCCGCCAGGCGGTGCGCGACGTAGTTCGCGTTCAGGATCGCGACCTCGGTCGCCCGGCGCAAGCCTTTGGCACCCATCATCGCGATGTACGCCCAGCTGATCGGGAGGATGCTCCCGCTGCCCCAGGGCGCAGCCGCGATCGGGCCGATGCCCTTGGCACCTCCGACCCGCTTCAGCGGGTGCGTCGGCAGGTAGGGCGCAAGATGCGAAGCCACGCCGATCGGGCCCATGCCCGGGCCGCCGCCTCCGTGCGGGATGCAAAACGTCTTGTGGAGGTTGAGATGGCAGACGTCGGCGCCTAAATCGCCGGGGCGGCACAGCCCGACGAGCGCGTTCATGTTGGCGCCGTCCAAGTAGACGAGGCCGCCGTGCCGCTTCACGATCGCGACGATCTCCTTGATGCCTTCTTCGAAGACGCCGTGCGTCGAGGGGTAGGTGACCATCAGCGCCGCGAGGCGATCGGCGTGCTGCTCGGCCTTCGCTCGCAGGTCGGCGAGATCGACGTTCCCCTGCGCGTCGCACGCCACGACCACAACGCGCATCCCCGCCATCGTCGCGCTCGCCGGGTTGGTGCCGTGCGCGGAGATCGGGATGAGGCAAACGTCACGCCGCCCCTCGCCCCGCGCCTTGTGGTAGGCCCTTATGACGAGCAGTCCCGCATACTCCCCTTGCGATCCGGCGTTGGGCATCAACGACACCGCATGAAACCCGGTGATCTCCGCGAGTTGGCCTTCGAGGGACGCGATCAGCTCGGCGTACCCTTCGGCCTGATCCCCCGGCGCGAAGGGGTGGAGGTCGGCGAATCCCGGATCGGAGATCGGAAACATCTCCGCCGCGGCGTTCAGCTTCATCGTGCACGAGCCGAGCGGGATCATCGACGTCGTCAGCGATAGGTCGCGCGACTCGAGGCGCTTGACGTAGCGCAGCATCTCGGTCTCGGAGCGATACGCATGGAAGACGGGGTGCGTGAGAATCGGGCCTTGGCGCTGATGCGGCGCCGGGATCGCCTCGTCGACCGGGGAGAACAGCGCCGCGGTGTCGGCTGCGAACGCCCCGGCGAGATCGGCGAGGTCGGCGTCGCCGACGGTCTCGTCCAAGGCGATGCCGCAATCGCCGTCTAAGTAGAGGCGAAGGTTGATGCCGCGAAGCAGCGCCGCTTCGACGATTGCGGCCTGGCCCCTTGGGCCGGGGGTCACCTTCAGCGTGTCGAAAGTCGTCTCGCCCCGCACGAGGTAGCCTGCGGCGCGTAGCGCGGCCTTGAGCCTGAGCGCCTGGCGGCGGACGCGTAAAGCGATCGCGCGCAAGCCCTCCGGTCCGTGGTAGACGGCGTACATCCCGACCATCACCGCGAGCAGGACCTGCGCGGTGCAGATGTTGCTGGTCGCCTTGTCGCGGCGGATGTGCTGCTCGCGCGTCTGGAGCGCCAGCCGATACGCCGGAAGGCCGTTTGCGTCCTTCGAGACGCCGACGATACGCCCCGGGATCTGTCGCTTGAGCTCGTCGCGCACGGCCATGTACGCCGCGTGCGGGCCGCCGAAGCCCAAGGGGAGGCCGAAGCGTTGGGCGCTCCCGACGACGACATCCGCTCCGAACTCGGCCGGAGGCCTCAGGATCGTCAGGGCGAGAAGGTCGGCCGCGACGACGAGCTTGGCTTCGGCTTCGTGGACACGCCCGGCGAAGGACGCGTAGTCCAAGATCTCGCCGTCGGTTGCGGGGTACTGCACGAGGGCCCCGAACATCGGCTTGGCGAAATCCCAGCGTGCGTGATCGCCAACGACGATTTCGATACCCATCGGCTCGGCCCTGGTTTGAAGCAGCGCGATCGTTTGCGGATGGCAGCGCTCGGACACGAAGAAGCACTTCCCGTCGTGGGTCTTGTCGACGGCGCGCGCGCAGAGCGTCATCGCCTCGGCGGCGGCGGTCGCCTCGTCGAGGAGGGAGGCGTTCGCGACCGGAAGGCCCGTGAGGGAGATCACCATCGTCTGGAAGTTCAAGAGCGCCTCGAGGCGCCCCTGCGCGATCTCCGCCTGATAGGGCGTGTATTGCGTGTACCAGCCGGGGTTCTCGAAGACGTTCCGCCTCAACACCGCCGGGACGACCGTGCCGTGATACCCGAGCCCGATGTACGAGCGGAGCACCGTGTTGCGGCCGGCCATGCGCGCAAGCTGTGTCATCGCCTCGACCTCCGACAGAGGGCGGGCGAGCGAAAGCTCGCGGTCGAAGCGGATCGACGCGGGGACGGCGCGTGCGATCAATTCGTTGAGATCCGGGACGGAGAGCGTCTTGAGCATCTCGTCGCAGTCGACGCCGCGCGGCCCGATGTGGCGATCGACGAAACGATCGGGATGTCTTGGCATGCCGGGTTTCCTTTGGACGCGCCAGCGTATCACTCGCTTTTTGAGCCTGCGAGGCGCGCGAAGAAATCGTCGCCCACCTCGCCGAACAATCCGGGAAGGGATTCGAGCGGAAGGCCGACGACGTTGCTCCACGATCCGAGAATTCCGGAGGCTAGGAGGACGCCGCGTCCCTGGATGCCGTAGGCGCCCGCCTTGTCCATCGGCTCGCCGGTTGCCACGTACCAGCGCGCCAAGGCCTCGCTCCATGGATTGAATTGGACGCCGGAGATCGCAACCGTCGCCGCGGCGCGGCCGTCGTCGCTGCGCACGAGGCGGCAGGCGGTAAGCACGTCGTGCCTTCTTCCCGCCAGACGGCGAAGCATGAGGAGCGCGTCGGCCTCGTCGGCGGGCTTGCCTAGAAGCAACCCGTCGATCGTGACGGTCGTATCGGCGGCGAGCACGAGCGCCTCGATCCCGCGGTCGCGAAGCGACGTGGCGATCGTGGCGGCTTTCCTGGCGGCCAGGCGCACCACGTGATCCCGCGCTTCCTCGCCGTGAAGCGGGCTTTCGTCGACAGCGGCGGGCTCGACCCTGAACCTCAGACCGAGGCCTTCCAGGAGCTCACGCCGCCGGGGCGATCCTGAGGCCAGATAGAGGGGGAGCACGGCGTGGATCCTCCGGTGGCACCTGCCATGTGGCCTCCGTATAATCTCCCGACTTCGCCAAAACGGAGGTTCCCTTCGATGATGCCGCTCCGATCGCGCCTGAGATGGATGCTCCCGGTCGCCATTCTTCTCGCCGGGTTCGCGGTCGCACAGGCACCGCCGCCGGCTGCTCCGGCGGTCGCGCGCACCCTCAATGTTCCGGACGGCGCCTTGGTCGCCGCCGGAAAGGCGCCCGAGATCGACATGCTCTACACCGGGGACGTCATCGGCTACATCGAGCCCTGTGGCTGACACTTGAACCCCGCGGGGGGCCTCGCCCGGAGGGCGTGGCTATTGAATCAGCTCCAGACGAACTACCCGTCGACGCCTCTCGTCCTGCTGGACACGGGGAACTTCTCGGACAACCCGACGGAGGTCGGTGACCTGCGCACGGCGACGCTCCTCCAGTCCATGAAGAAGCTCGGCTACAAGGCCATCAACATCGGCGACCGCGATCTGACCTTGGGATACGAGGATTTCGTCAAGCGAACGGAAGGGCTCGGGATGACCTTCCTCTCGACCAACATAGTCAAGCAGGGAACGAAGGAGCCGGTGTTCACCCCGTACACGATCGTCGAGGTGAAGGGTTCCAGCGGCAAGCCGGTCCGCGTCGGGGTGCTCGGCGTCGACCGCTACAACCCGGTCTGGCAAAAGGCCGGGCCGGCGGGAACCAACCTCGCCATGGCCGCTCCGGCGGACATGATTGCGAAGTACCTGCCGGATCTCCGCGCGAAGTCCGACGTCGTCGTCCTCCTGGCGTCACTCTCCAAAGAAGACGCGCACGATCTGGCCAAGCGGTTCCAAGACCTCGACCTGGTCTTGGGCGCGTACGCCGGGATCTTCAGCACGGTCGAGGAAAGCGAAGGCCGCGTGCGCATCTACTACACGGGAAACCAGGGGAAGCGCATCGGGGAGAGCCGGATCACGCTCGACGCGTCGCGACGCGTCGCGGACGTGACGTCGTACATCCACTACCTGACCGTGCAGTACCCCGAGGACAAGGTGATGCAGGACGCAATCGGCGCAGTTCTCGCGAAGATTCCCAAACGCGAAGAACCGAAGAAGCCGGAGGCGCCCGGAAAGCCCGCGGCCGCGCCGGCAGCGGCGGGCGGGAGTTGAACGAAGGCCCCGGGCGCGTCCTCGCCGTCGATTTAGGGACGGTGCGCGTGGGGCTGGCGCTGTCCGATCCGCTCCGCATCACGGGCCAGCCGATGGGACGCCTTCCGCGCCGCGCGCTGCGCGACGATTTGAGCGCACTGATCGAGGTCGTCCGGGCGAACGACGTCAAGGTCGTCGTCGTGGGGCACCCGCTTCTCATGTCCGGGATTGCCGGAGAGCGCGCTCTCGATGCGCAGGCCTTTTCGGAGAGGCTGCGCGCCGAGGTCGCATGTCCGGTCGTGTTGTGGGACGAGAGGCTGACGACCGTCCAGGCCGAGCGGGCTCTGCTCGAGGGGAATGTCAGCCGGAAGAATCGTCGCAACGTCGTCGACGCCGCCGCCGCGGCCCTGTTGTTACAAAGTTGGCTCGACGCGCAGTAGGGGAATGGCCCCTACTGCGCGTCGTCGTCGACGTAGACCGGTTTCGCGGCGATGCCGTGGAAGTTGATCTGCCGGCGCCGGACCTGGTCGGCGAGCAGTTCGTTCATCACGCCCAGCTCGTTGATTTCGCCGTTTTTCAACGCGTCATAGTGGAAGCGGCAAAACCCTTCGAGATAGGCGGGGTCGTGGCAGAACTCGGACCCGCCGTGGCTGGTTCGGAAACGACAGTGAGTCACGGTGCCAGTGACCTCCGCCGCGCATTATAGACGGCGGTCCGGAGCGGATCGTTACGCCGATGACCAAATCGTCGGTCGCCGGGAAAGGCCGGGCTGGCGGCGCCCAGGAACGCGATGGCCGCGAGTTTGCAATTGCATCGCCCGACCCCAGCCCCGGCAGCCGCCGGGCAACGAAGTCGCCCACCGATCGGGCGCTTCGGGCCGGGCCGGGATGTCGACGAGGTCCACCCCCCTCCCTGGGAAGGTTGCCCCCCTCCCCGGCGGTCCTCGGCGGCGTTCCGGCCCGGCGTTTTTTTTCCGTCTACAATTCGCCGGATGAAAGACGTCCGCCGATCTCGTGGATTCGAGCCTTTGGGCTCAACGGGCCCGCACGCTTTGGGCCTCTCCGCCGCGCGTGCCAAGGACCTCGAGCTTCAGGCGGCGTGGCGGCACGTGGCGGGTCCGGCGATTGCTCGGCGCGCGTCGGTTTTGGGATTGCGGCGCGGAGTCCTCGACCTCGCAGTCGCGGAGCCGGCCTGGCGCCGCGCCCTCGCGAATTTGCTTCCCGAGCTCGGCGCACGGTTCGCCCGCCACCATCCGGCGTTGGGTGTCACGCGCTTCCGCATCCTCGACGGCCAGTGATAAAGGGGAGTGTCCCCTTTATCGAGGCTCTAGTAGCGCACCGTAGCCGTCGCGAGGCGCGCGCGGCGATCGACGCTGAACAACTGCTCGTCGTGCCGGACCTCGACCCTGACGTCCCAGCCGTGGGGGAGCAGCGCCCCGATCTGATAATCGCTTCCCGAGACGTCCCCGCGCTCGAGCCCGAACGCGACGTAGATTCGCGACGACCCGAGCAAGGGGGAAGCCCATCGCAGGCCGCCGCGCGCGTGCCAGTCGACGTCCTCTCCGAACGAACTGTCGATCAGCCATCCCGCGCGTAGCTGCGCATCGAGCGCCCCCGCGCGCCCGAGCGCAACAGAGGGTTCGGCACGGTTCCAACCGGCGGACTCGACGCCGGTTTCGAGCACGTCGATGCTGGTCACGGTGGCGTTGGCGCCACTCAACACATGGTTGGAGCGGTGGTGGAACCAAGCCCCGGCGCGCCAGGACGCGAAGGGGTGGGACACGCCGACGTCATAGAGGTAGAAGAGATCGTCGAGGTCAGGGGCGGTGAGAACGTTGCCGTCGACCTCGATCTCTGCGGTCGTCCCCCGAAGGAACGGCGGCGAGGCGACGCGAATATCGAGCCGGACGAGACCGCGTCCGCCGTCGCCGGCGCCCACGGCGGCGAGCCCCGCGATCTCGGGCGGCACGCTGCGGGCGCCCGGAGCGTGCACCCCGCCCGCGAGGTCGAAGCCGGCCATCACGCCGTCCGCTTCCACGCCCAGCGGGTTGCGGCCGTGCAGCCAGCGCACGAAGAAGCCGAAGCGACGATCGGCACCCAGATCGAAGTCGATGCGCGGCCCCAACACGACGTCGGCGCCGTCGTCCCTCCCGAGCAGCGCGTCGAACGAAAAGTCGGCGCCGATCCCGATCCGGCCGCTTTGCGACACGCAACCCAGGTATCGCACCGCACCGGTCGCCATGACGATGCCGTCGACACCGCTGTGCTCGACGATCGCCGCAAGCGTAGCGCGCCCCGACCATCCGAACGCGCCGAAGGCGCGGTGGAAGTCGCGCGACTCCCAGGCCGCGCCGAGGAGGCGCACGCGGGAGTGCCCGACGTCGTCCACGAGGCTGACTCCCTGCTCGCCGGCGAACACCTCGATCGCGCCGTGGCCGTCCAGGGCGCGGCGCGCGCCGAACAGGGCGGAATAGCTCACGCGGTCGACGATGAAGGTCAAGTTGGAGGTCGACTTCTCGATCGCGGTGACCGCGCGCAGGGACGTGAACACCCGATAGGGCCCGACCGTAGCAATCGGCAGCTCGGCGGCGACCGTCCCGATGAGGTCCAGGCGATCGGAGTCGATCCAGGCGAGAGACCCTTCGACGTAGGGGCCGTGCTCCTGCGCGCGCAGGGTGGAAACGGCGAGCAGGGCGATTGCCGCCGCGCGGGCCCTCACGGAACGGGGTCGGCGACGAGCGACCAAGCGACGACCCCCGAAGCGTTCGCCCCTGCGGCATCGGTGATCGCGATCCTCAGCCGGTAGGGTCCGGCCGGCCAGGACGGTTTCGTCTCGAGCACGTAGCCTTGCCCGCGTTCGGTGCCGTCGTGCTCTTGCGGCTTTCCGAGCGCGAGCCACCGGCCGTCTTTCTCTTGACCTTCGAGCTGATACACGAAGTGGTACGGGGACGAGCCGCCGTAGATCTCGAAGAAGACCTGCACCCGAGAGCCGCGCCCCATCTCGGACCCCGCCTTCGGCCTGACGTGGAACCCGCCGACGAGGTAAGGCGCGTCGTAGCTTGCCTGCGAGGCAAAAGGCAGAGGCTCCATCGCAGTTGCGAGCACGATGTCGGAAAGATGCGGCGCCGGTCCGGCCGGCAGCGGCTCGACGCGGCCCTTGAAGATGCGGCTCAGCCCCGTCGACTGTTCGACCGCGAGGACGGTGACGTCCCAGGGCGTCGCGTCGAGCAGCACCCGAGCCTGCGCGACGCGGTCGTCTCCCTCCCCTTCGACGCGGAACGACCCCTCTCCCAAGATTCGAGAGCCCGTCGTCGCGCCCTTTTGGGAGAATCGCGCGAGGATCGACGGAGGCTTTACGCTCGAAGGCCCCGGAATGGCGACGGTGACGACCGCGAGGAGCCCGGCACCTCCGGGCTGGAAGCGGTGGACCGCGAGCGGGAGCGGCTGGTACACAAACGTCTCGGTCATCTCAACGCTATCCAGCAGGATCGCCTCCTGCGGCGGGACCTCCTGCATCTTGCCGAGATCGAGCATGACGCCGATGGGGTTCCCCCCGGGCTGGATGGAGGTGAGGAAGCTCCCGAAACCCACGGTGCGATTGTCGTCGACCTGCGACCAATTGAAGAACGGGCTGCTCAGCTTGGGGTCGAAGGACAACCGGTACTCACCCGACACGTCGCGGACGAATGGGACGTAGACGACCGGGTCGACGTCCACCCTCCCCGCGGGCTTCAGGTAAACCCATCGGACGAGCCCCTTGCCATCGGAGACGCGGTTTCCCGCCGTGGCGTTCGGGTCCTCCTTCACCTCGTCGGGGGGACCGTACAGGATGTAAATCTTGCCCCGGTCGGTCTGCCATCCGGGGCCCGCGCTATCCAAAAACTTCTCGTTCGTCTCCTGCACCCGTTGCCAAAACAGCTGGCGGTACTCGTTGACGAGGGTTTCGGGGGTCGGGTCGCGGCGGCGCCAGAAGCGCTCGATGTAGGCGGAACGGTCCGGATCCGTCTTGAGCGATTTGAATTCCTTAATCTCCGACGAGTCGACGATGTAGTGGACCGGCCCGTCGAGCCATTGGCGCAGGGAGTCTTTACGCGCTGCGGCAGGGTTTACGCCGGCGAAGGTCAGCGCACCCAAGGCGACGAGGGCCCGAACGATACGAGGGGGAGTGCGCACCCCTGGAGTATAATCCGCGCTTCTCGGCTGCCTGGTTGGCTGTCGTCTTGCTAGGTCCCAAGGTGCAGTCTAGGCGATCCTTCGGGCATGGCGGCGCTCCGGACCCTATTGTTTAGGGGCGAGCCGGCAGGGGTGTCGCCGCCGCAGTGGATAAGATCAGGGGTCTGAACGCGGTGTGACGCCGCGCAGGAGAAACCGGACATGGACAACAAGATCGTGAACATCGGCCAATCGATCCACATCAAGGGTGAGTTGACCGGAAACGAAGATCTGACGATCGAAGGCAAGGTCGAGGGAAAGGTCTTCCTCAAGGATCACAATCTGACCGTCGGCGCGAACGGCAAGATCGTCGCCGAGATCCAGGCGAAAACCGTGATGGTCCTCGGTGAAGTCACCGGCAACATCACGGCGGACGACAAGGTCGAGGTGGCCGCGACGGGCACGATGCGCGGCGACATCCAGGCCCCACGCGTTGTCTTGGCGGACGGCGCGAAGTTCAAGGGCGCGATCGACATGGACAAGAAGTCGGGAAGCTCGACTTCGCCCTCGGCCTCTGCTGCGTCGTCGGCTTCGCGGCCGACGATGGAGCCCGTGGGCGCCGGTGCGCCCTCAAAGGGCGCAATCCTCTAGGCCGTCAGTGGCTTTACGTCCGGTTACCGCGGGCGCTTCTCCTGTGGCCGCAGCCGGCCAGCCGTGCGGCGGGCTCGGCCGGGCGGTCGCGCGCGCGTTTCGCGACGGAAAGCCTCAGATCCTCGTCCTGGGCCCGTTGTGCGGCGAGAGCGTCGTCTTCCTCGCCGGGCGCGGAGCCCGCGTCCACGTCGACGAGGTCGAGCTTCCGGAGCCCATTCCGAAGCGGCAACCGGGAGAGCCGGCGGCGGCCGTGCGTCCCGTCAAGATCGACCACCCCTCGGACTCGTTCGACCTCCTGCTCGCGTGGGAGATCTTGGACTTCGTTCCGCCCGAAAGACTGCAAGAGTTCGGCGCCGAGATCGTCCGCCTGCTGCGCGTCGGAGGACAGATCGTGTTCTTTGCGCACCTGAAGCCGCCGTCGGATCGCGGCGTCATTCCGCGCTACCGGCTTTTAGCCGACGACATGATCGTGCGCGAGGAGCCGAATGCTCCATCGATACCGCGTTTCGCCCATTCGAATCTCATGATCGAGCGCGCGATCTCAGGCCTTTCCGTGCAGAACATCCACTTGCAGCGCAATCAGATGCGGGAGTTCCTCGCGTCGAAGCCCGGCGTGGGATGAAGCTCGCGGAGCGCATCCGGCACGTCGAGCTGTCGCCCACCTTCCGCATCAACGCGATGGCGCGCCGGATGAAGGCGGAGGGGATCGACGTCCTCGACTTCAGCGTCGGCGAGCCCGACTTCGACACGCCGTCATGCGCGAAGATGGCCGGGAAGTCAGCGATCGACCGCAATCTCACGCGCTACACCGCCAACGAAGGCACGTTGGAGCTGCGACAGGCCATCGCCGTGAAGCTGCAGCGGGACAATGGCCTCACCTACGGCGCCGATCAGATCCTCGTCTCTCCCGGCGCCAAGGCGTCGCTTTACTGCGCCGTGATGGCGCTCTTTAGCCCCGGCGACGAAGTCCTCGTGCCGCAGCCGTACTGGGTCTCGTACCCGGAGCAGATCCGCCTCGCCGGAGCCGTCCCCGTCGCGCTCGAGGCGCGCGAGGCGAACGGCTTCAGGCTCACGGCGCAAGATCTAGACGCCGCGGTCGGCCCAAAGACCAGAGGTCTGATCCTCAACTACCCGAGCAATCCCACCGGCAGCTGCTACGACCGCAACGAGCTCGAAGCGCTCGCGCGTGTCGTCGTCGCGCACGACCTCGTGGTCGTCGCCGACGAGATCTACGAGAAGCTCCTCTACGATCATCGCACCTTCACGAGCATCGCCGCGTTGAACCCCGAGATCGCGGCGCGCACCGTCGTCGTCAACGGCATGAGTAAAGCGTTCGCGATGACCGGCTGGCGCCTAGGCTACGCCGCGGGTCCGAAGGAGATCGTCGAGGCGATGGCGAAGGTGCAGAGCCACACGACGTCGCACCCCACCTCGATCAGCCAGGTCGCCGGGGAGGCGGCCCTGCGCGAGGCAGGGGAGGACGTCTTACGCATGGCCGCCGAGTTCGAGCACCGCCGCGACGCCATCGTCGCGCTTTTGGCGAAGCTCAAAGGCGTCACGTGCGTGCCTCCCGCCGGCGCCTTCTACGTCTTCCCCAACGTCACCGGCCTGTTCGGTCGCACCCTAGGCGGCCGCCGCATCGCCTGCGGTCAGGACGTCGCCGAGGCCCTCTTGGAGACCGCGCGCGTCGCGGTCGTGCCGGGCGAAGCGTTCGGCTCGCCCGATCACATCCGCATCTCGTTTTCCTGCGCGATGGAGCGGATCGAGGAAGG
This sequence comes from uncultured Acidobacteriota bacterium, assembly GCA_964619965.1. GTDB lineage: Bacteria > Acidobacteriota > Polarisedimenticolia > Polarisedimenticolales > DASRJG01 > DASRJG01. Next base: position 202 of record CAZUGP010000009.1, on the reverse strand, counting down.
GATGCGGAGGATCGGCGAGGCGATCGGATAGCGCTCGCCCGCGCCGGCAATCCTCTCTGGCTGGTGCCGAAGCGGGGACTCGAACCCCGAAGAGCGTGAGCTCACTAGATCCTGAATCTAGCGCGTCTACCAATTCCGCCACTTCGGCAAGTAGGCCGCGTTACACTACCAATCGCTTCCTCGCAGTGTCAAGGAATCCAGG
>CAZUGP010000008.1:0-8792 GCA_964619965.1 uncultured Acidobacteriota bacterium | reverse complement strand
CCGGCGACGGTCGGGAAATCGCAGTAGGTGCAGCGGACCGAGCAGAACGGGAAGTGGGCGTAGATCCCCAACGGGGAGGTGGCGGGTGGGGCGCCGGGGCGCTCAGATCCGTTCCGCGGCATCGCGCACCACCCAACCGCTGAGCCCATTGGGGAGCGCGACCTGGAGCCAGCTCTCCCGCTCGCTCTCGATCGTGACCGCGGTCCCTTCGTGCAGCGTAAACAGCGACGCGTTGTTCAAGCCGGGACCGGCCAACGCTTCGACCGACGGCTTCACGATGACGGCGCGCGGCGTCCCTTCGAGACGCGACCAGCTCGCGCGCCACGAGAGCACGACGAGGGCCGTCGCCAAGACCGTTCCTGCGAGCGTCCAGCCCCATCCGGGGGTGAATCCTCCCGCTCGCGAGCCGCACCACGCGACGATCGCCGCGACGAGCCATACGCCCAGGACGAGCAGCCCCGCCTGGGCGGACACGCCCAGGCGGTCTTGCGCGGCGCGAACGACGTGTAACACGCCTGCTACGTCCTCGTCCTCGACCACGTCGCGGATCTTGGCGCGCGCGATCTTGAGGTTGGCGACGATCTCCTCGTCGGCCGGCGCGAGTCGTCGAGCACGCTCGTAGTGGAGGATCGCCTCTCCGAGGTGGCCCCGCTTGTATTCGGTGTTGGCCAGGTTGTACTCGAGGCGCGCGTCCCTGAAGCCGTAGCGCAGGAGGCTGCGGAATCCGTCGGCGGCCGCATCCCAGTGCCCCTGATCGTACGCCCGGCAGGCCGTGTCGAACGTTTCTTCCGGGCTTTCGGCGCAGGTCGACGCTGAGGCGCCCCAGAGGACGCACCCGGCGAAGACGATCGCGATCGCACGCCTTGTCACGCGACCTCCTCCAAAGCACGAAGGATCGCCCTCGCCTCGGCCAAGAGCTCGGCGACGGCCTGCGGACGACCGGAATCGGGAACGAAGCGAGCGAAATCGCACGTTTCGAGGCAGGTCCTGTAGCGCCGCCGCGGTTCCGGCTGAACCCCCTTTTGCGCGAGAATGTCGTCGAGCTGGTCGTAGGTCAGCCCCGCGGCCTTTCGGTTGGCCCGGTCGGCGACGTAGTCCACGAGCGACCCCGCGACCTCTTCGTGGAACGCCGCCTTCGAGTCTCCCGCCCGTTGTGCGGCGCGGTCGAGCCTCTTCGCGGCCCTCCGGGCGGCGCGTCGCGCGCGCGCGAATCCGTGGTCGACGAGGAACCGCTCGCGGCGGCGGCCGAACGCGATGCCGGCCGGGGTGAGGAGGAACGGCAGCACCAGGAGCCCGAGAAACCATCCCCGCTTGTGAAGCGGAGGTTTCGCCTCGTCGAGCGGGCCTCGGCGCATCTTCAGGAACGCGATGTCCTTGGTGTTGGCCTGGACCTCGCCTCGCGCGATGACCGGCTCGACGACGCCGCTTCCGCGCTGGACCACGAGCGGTGGGAGCTCCCCTTGAAGCCGCCTGTAGCTTCCCGGGCCCGGGTCGAAGTAGGCGAACGTGGGCGCTTCGACCTTGACTGTGCCCGGGGCGAGGGGGACGACGACCCACTCCCAGGTTTTGCGCGCGCCCAGGTGGCCGGCCCCGGTCGTCGTGTCGGCTACCGTCTTCGGCTCGTACACCTTGACGTCGGGAGGTGCCGCGAGCTTCGGCGCGGCCGCCGATTGCAGCGAGCCTTCACCCTCGATCGTGACGCGAACCGCGACCGCCTCGCCCAGGTCCACCGAGGTCCGGTCGGCGACCACTTTCATCCGGAACGAGCCGACCGCGCCGGAGAAATCGACGGGACGATCGGCCTCGGGAAGCGGCTTGACGTCGAGCTTCAACGCGCCGGTTCGACGGACGATGTTGACGAACCCGCCCAGCGAGAAGAAAGATCCGAACGGATCGCGCGTCGAGCGGCGCACCTGCACCTGCGCCGAAAAGGGCTGGATCGTCAGCGCGCCGGTCCCGGTCGGGATGACGAGCTTCCGGGCGACGGGATAGGCGTTGTACTGCCGGCCGTTCATCGTCACGACGCTGCGGTCACGGCCGGGATCGACCGGCAGGTCCTCCGCCCAGAGGCCCGGCAGCGACGGCACGTCGGTCCAGGTGAAACCGTTGACCGGCGCGGCCGCAAACAGGGTGACGTCCAAGTGGATCGGCTGGCCGCTGTAGACGGAGGTCGCCCCGAGCTTCGCCTGCAAGAACACGTCGACCGAGGCGTCCCCCTCCTCGTCGTCCGCGCTGTCGTCCCCCGCCATCCCTTGCGTCGCCCCGGGCGGCGCGGGGCCGCGGTACCCGGCCTCGACGGAAAAACGCAACGCCTGCGTCCGATACGCGGTTCCTCCGACGACGACGTCGAACGGCGGGATCTCGGCCGGCCCCTTCGAAGTCGGCGAGAGGAAATACGTCAGCGTGAGGGCGCTTGCGGCGACGATGCGGCCGTTGTCGAACGTGTAAGACGAATTGCGCGCAGTGGAAGGTCCTCCCGTGACCCGCAGGTTCGTCATCGAGGGGAGCTCGGGCGAGGCCACCTCGGGGATCGACGACCCGTCGACGCGGATCACCAGCCTCACCTGGGTCGTGTCGGAGATCCTCCCCTGGGGAAGGATCGAGGCGGAAACGTGCACGTCGTCGGCGCCAACCGGCGAGACCGCGAGCAAGGCGAGTGCTAGAAGCGGACGGATCACCAATCTTTCTCCGGTGTCTCGGCATCCTTCGGACGTCGCGCTTGCTCGTGCTTCAAGTTCTTTTTCTCCTGGTCGCCCAGGCGATCGAGGAGCTGCTGCGCTTCCTCCGGCGTCATCCCGCCGGGCTTCGGCTCCTGCTGTTTCCCTTGGTCCTTGGCGTCACCCTTGCCATCCTCGGGCTTCTTGTCGCCCGCGCTCGATTCCGGGGCTTTCTGCTTGTCGTCCTTTTTCTGATCCTGCTTCTCCTGGTCCGGCTTCTTCTGCGGCTCCTTCTTCTGCTGCTCGAGGGCGCGAAGCGCCATCTCGAGATTGTGTTTGGCATCGCCGTCTTGCGGGGACCCCTTGAGCGCGCGCGTGTAGGCCTTCACCGCCTCGTCGTACTTCTCGTCGTGAAACAGGGCGTTCCCCAGGTTGTACGCCGCGCGCGACGAAAGGTCCGGACCGGCGATTCCCAGGGCATGCTCGTACGCTTCCGCGGCTCCCGCCCAATTCTCCTGGCGGTAGAGGACGTTTCCCAGATCGTAGTGAAGCTGCGGCGCCTCGGGGAGTGCCGTCTGCGCCTTCTGGTATTCCGATAGGGCGGGCTCGTTCTCTCCCTTGAGGTAGAGCGCGTTCCCCTTCTCGGTTCGTCGATGCGCCTCGCCTCCGAGAAATGTCGACAACCCTAGGAGAAGCGCAAGAGCGATCGGGTGTGTCACGGCGATTTCCTCCGGTCGGAGATCAGGGTCTCGACGATGAGCGCCAAAAGCGCGATCGACAGCGGGATCTGGAAGCGCTCGACCCACCGAGTCTTCAGCACGGTTCCCGATCCCGACGCGTCCATCGCCGCGAGCGCCTTGGCGATTTCCTCGATCTCGCCTTCCGCCGCGGTGGCGCGGTAATACTTGCCGCCCGTCTCGATGGCGAGCTTCCTGAGGGGCCCCTCGTCGAGCCGGGTCGTGACGAGCCGCCCCTCCTTATCCTTCTTGTAGGCGCCCGACTCACCCTCGGGGATCGGCGCTCCCTGATCGGTGCCGCAGCCCACCCCGTAGACGACGACCCCCGCGCGCTTGACCGCCGAAATCGCGCCTTCCATACCCCCTTCGTGGTCTTCGCCGTCGCTGATGAGGATGAGAGCCCTCCCCTTCGCTTCCGTTCCTTCGACGGCGGGCGGGCCGAGCGCGCGAATCCCTTCCTGGATCGCCGCGGCGAGTGCGGTCCCGGGAACCGATACGGCCTCGACGTCGACGGCATCGAGGAACAGGCGCACCGCTTCGTGATCGAGCGTCAGCGGGCAAGCGATGGCGGGCTTCCCGGCGAAGGTCACGAGCGCGATCCGATCGCCTTCTAAGCGGTCCAAGAGGCTCGAAGCGGCGCGCGCCCCGCGCGCCAAACGCGACGGCGCCACGTCGGCGGCGGCCATGCTCTTCGACGTGTCCAGAACGACCGCGAGATCGATCCCCTTGCGCGTGATCGTCTCGGTGCCCTGCCCCCACTGCGGTCGTGCCGCCGCGACGACGCCGCAGGTCAAAGCGACGAGCAGGGCGATCGTCTTCGCGGCGCGCCGATCGGCGCTCACCTCGCGACGGAATCGCGCCACGTGCGACGCGCTCCCGGCGAACGCGGCGAGCGCGCGGCGCCGCCGCGACCCGGCGTACAGGATCAGGGCGGCGAGCGCCGGCACGGCGAGCAGCGCGAAGAGGTAGCCGGGCTCCGCGAAGCGCATCAGGGGATCCTCCGTAGACGCGTCCCGGCGAGGGCGAGCTCGAGCCCCAAGAGGAGCCCCGCGGGGAGGAGCGCCTGCATGAACTTTTCCGAGTAGAGGATGCGTACGCGGCTCTCCATCTCGGTCTTCTCCAGAGCATCGATCTCCGTGAACGCCCTTGCGAACCCCTCGGCGTCGGCTGCACGGAAATAGCGCGCCCCGGTCGAGTCCGCGATCTTGCGGAGGAGGTCTTCGTCGAAGTCCGCCTGCACCTGCACGTACCGGCGCCCCCCCTGCGGGTCGTCCACGAGGCAGGGAACCTCCCCCTCCGATCCGACGCCGATCGTGTACACCTTGAAGCCCAGAGCGCGCGCCGCCTCCGCCGCCGACTCGGGCCCGATCTGCCCGGCGTTGTTCCGTCCGTCGGTGACCAAAACCACGACCTTGCTCTTGGCCTTCGACGAGCGCATGCGGTTGACGCCCGTCGCCAAGCCCATCCCGAGCGCCGTCCGATCCTCGCCTGGAGGGGCGAAATCGAGCTCGTCGACGAAGCGCAGCAACATCTCGTGATCGAGCGTCAGGGGGCACCTCGTCGACGCCAGACTCCCGAACGCGACGACGCCGATCCGATCGTCGGGACGCCCCGCGACGAAACGCGCGATGCACTCCTTCGCCACCGAAAGGCGGCTCTTGGGCCGCGTGTCCTCGCAGCGCATCGAGCCCGACACATCGAGCGCAACGACGATGTCGATGCCGTTTGCGGAGACCGTCGCCAGCGTGGAGCCGGCCTGCGGACGTGCCAGGGCGATGACGATCAGCACGATCGCAACGCCTCGAAGCCAGGGAAGCATTCTCTCCAAACGGAGCCACGGGCTCACCGGAAGGTCGGCCAACCCCGCGGCCGCCGGGAACGCGATCCGCGGCCCCCCCTGCTGCATCCGGCGGATCAGGAGCCAGACCGCGCCGCCCGCCAGCGGAAGGAGCAAGAGTGCCAAGGGGGTCGCCAGCCGGGTCATCGCGCGGCCTCCACGGCTGCGGCCTCGACCTCGGCCGCAGCAGGCTTCGTCAGATCGACGAGGCGGTAGGCCTCCTCGACGGCCGCACGGCAGTCGGCGGGGCCCGCTTCGACGCGCGCGAACTTCACGCGGTCCCCCGACTCGAGGAGAGCACGCGCGAGGGTTCCGGCTTCCGCGGGGGCGCCTGCGTGCTGGAGCGCACCCGGGACCTCGGAGGTCGTGCGCTCCAGGAGGTCGACGCGATAGCGTCCCTCGAGGTACTGCTTCACGATACGGGTCAGCTCATCGTAGAAGAGCCCGATCCGCCCTTCCTCGGCCAGCCGCCGCGCCAAGAGCTTCTCCAACTCCTCGTAGACCCACACATGCGGGGGCAGCTTCCGGAATGGATCGACCGGCGCCGCGACGGCGGCCAGGCGCGCGGCGTACCGTCGCCAAAGCCAGAAGACCGCCCCGGCCGCAGCCAAAAGCGCCGTGAACGCGACGAGCGCCGCTTTCAGGGGGCCGTAGTCCGGCGGGATCGAAGCGGGAGGCTTGAGGTCCATGAGGTCGGGCTGCTTCTCGCCCGCCTTGTCACCCTGGGGAAGCGTGCCCTCGATCTCGAGGTCGAAAGGCTCGGTCGCCACGATGGACGGTGCTCCCCCCTGGATGATCGACACCGAAACCGGAGGCACCGTCACGGTGCCGAGCTGATACACCGCGAGGCTGCCGCTCCAAACGCGCGTCGACACGCCGGAAACGGCCGGCTCCCAAGCGCCCGAGAGAATCTGTGCCGGCCCCCACTCAACAGCCAGCGGCTGGACGTCGACCGTCTCGTCCGGGCCGAGCGTCACCGTGATGCGCGCTTTCAGCGCATCGCCGACGTGCGCCTTTTCGGGCGCAACCGTCAGCTGTGCTGCGGCCGCCGACGCGCCGCGGGCGCTAAGGAGAACCGCGAGGATCGAGATCGCACGGCGCATCTCACGCCCCCGCGCGGGCGGCCCGCCGCGCGCGTTCCCTGAAGAACACAAGGAGCGCGCGGTCGTAGTCGGCCCCCGTCGACAGCTCGAGGATCTCGGTTCCCGCCTGCTTCAGCAGGGCCCGCGTGCGCGCGCATTCGCGCTCGAATCGCAGGGCGAAAAGCCGCCTCACACCCGCGTGGCCGGAATCGATGACGATCGGGAGGCCGCTCTCCGTATCCTTGACCGCGATGAGCCCCGCGTTCGGCAGCTGACTCTCTCTCGGGTCCGAGATCGCGATCGCAACCAGGTCGTGCTTGAGGTTGACGACGCGCAGTGTTTTTTCATAGCCCGCGGCCTGGAAGTCCGAGATCAGGAAAACCACCGCGCGCTTTTGCACCACGCGGCGGAACACCTCGAGCGCACCCTTGAGGTCGGTGCCCGTTCCTACGGTTTCAAACGCCATGAGCTCGCGCAGCACGCGCAGTCCGTGCTGGCGTCCTTTGCGCGGGGGGACGAAACGCTCGACCCGATCGGTGAAGAGGAGAAGACCGACGCGATCGTTGTTGCGAATCGCGGAGAACGCGAGCAACGCCGCGATCTCGGCCATCGTCTCCAACTTCGTCGATGGCGCGCTCCCGAAACGCCCCGACGCCGAGGCGTCGACGACCAGCATGACCGTCAGCTCGCGCTCCTCCGTGAATTTCTTGACGAACGGATGCCCCATCTTGGCGGACACGTTCCAGTCGATCGTGCGCACGTCGTCGCCGGGCTCGTACTCGCGGACCTCGGCGAACTCGACGCCGCGCCCCTTGAATACGGAGTGGTAGGAGCCCGCGAGGCTTTCGTCGACCAGGCGCCGGGTCCGAATCTCGAGCCGGCGCACCCTACGGAGCACGTCCCTAGGGTTCACGGCACCTCGACCGCGTCGAAGACGCGCTGCACGATCTCATCGGGCGTGACCGACTCGGCCTCGGCCTCGAACGAGAGAATCAGGCGGTGCCGCATCACGTCGTGTCCGACGGCTTTGATGTCCTCCGGCGAGACGAAGCCGCGCCCGCGCAAGAAGGCGTGCGCGCGACCCGCCGTGATCAGGGACATCGAGGCGCGAGGCGACGCGCCGTACTGGACCAGCCCCTCGAGGTCGAGATTGAAATCCTTCGGACGCCTCGTCGCCTGGACGAGACGCACGGCGTAGTCCTTGATGCGGTCGTCGACGTAGATGGAATGCATGGCCGCGCGCGCGCGCTCGATGTCGTCGAGCGTCACGACCGGCCGGACCTCGGGAATTTGGGAGCCCGTCATCCTGTCGAGGATCAGCCGCTCCTCTTCCGACGAGGGGTAGTCCACGCGCAGCTTCAGGAGGAAGCGGTCGACCTGCGCCTCGGGGAGCGGGTACGTCCCCTCCTGCTCGATCGGATTCTGCGTCGCCAGGACGAGAAAGGGGGACGGCAGCGGGTAGGTCGTGTCCCCGATCGTCACCTGCCGCTCCTGCATGGCCTCCAAGAGCGCGCTCTGCACCTTGGCGGGAGCGCGGTTGATCTCGTCGGCAAGCACGAAGTTCGCGAACAGCGGCCCCTTGCGGGGCACGAACGTTCCGTCTTTTTGGTTGTAGATCAGCGTCCCCGTCAGATCGGCCGGCAAGAGGTCCGGCGTGAACTGAATCCGCTTGAAGGTTCCGTCGACGGATCCCGCCAGGGACCGGACCGCGAGGGTCTTCGCCAATCCCGGCACCCCTTCGAGAAGGAGGTGACCCCGGGTGAGCAAGCCGATGACCATGCGCTCCAGGAGGTACTTTTGACCGACGATGACCCGCCGGACCTCCCCCAAAAGCTGCTCGATGGCCGCGCCCTCGCGTTGGACCCGGTCTTGAACCTCTTGAACCGATTCGCTCATCGGACCTCCTTGGGACAGACACACGACCCGCGATTCCGGACATTGAAGGGCAAACGAACTCCGATTGTAGGAATGGTCGCCTGGGGTGTCAAAAAAAACGGAACTGCCGCCGCCGGTGGACGCTCACCCGCCCGGGCTCCATATTCCGCCGGGGCCAGATGGACGCCAGGAGGGGTGGCGCGTCGTTCCCGCGAGGTCGCATCGTGCAAAAAAAGCTCGCCGCATCATTTCTTCTCGTCACCTTTCTCTGCACGGCCGTCGCCGTCGCCGTCCCGCGGCTCCAGCCGGACCCGATGTGGAGCGCCGCCCTCGTCGTCTGCTTGGACCTGGCGATGGGGTTGGGCGGCGCTTGGCTCGTCTCGTGGCTGGTCGTTCGCCGCATCAAGCAGCTCGCCTCCGCGGCCTCTTTGATCAGCAGCGGCGACCTCACCCAGGCGATCGCCGTCGACGGGACCGACGAGACGGCCGAGCTCGCGCGCTCCTTCAGCACGATGCTGGTCAACCTTTTGAACGCGTTGACGGAAGTCGAAAGCGGCGCCGCGCAGATCGTCAGCTCGGCCCTCACGCTCTCTAAAACGTCCGA
>CAZUGP010000007.1:0-49105 GCA_964619965.1 uncultured Acidobacteriota bacterium | reverse complement strand
CGCGTTTGGGGTTGGCGCGAGTACTGGCGCGCGGGGTTCGCGCGCGGCGTCGGCGCGGCTCTCGACGATCCGCGCCTCGGCGCGTGGGATCACGAAGACGGGCTGCGCTTCGGCCGATCCGATCCTCGAGTTCGAGTCCTTGGCGACCACCTGGCCAACGAGGCCGTAGTGGGTCCCGCGAACAACGAAGCGGAGGGGCGTGTTCGGCAGCAGTTCATGGACCTGTCGCGCGCGCCGAGCCCCGATCGCGTCGGTGCGAGAGGAATTCCTCCGGAGCGGGCGATCCCGCGCTTCGACGGCCCTTTTGCGGTCCAACCGGTCTTCGACGAGGTCTTTGCCGCCTACCCCATGGGTGGAACGCCGGGATTGTCGCGCGATGGCCGCCGCGCCATCGACGAATGGCGCGTCGAACCCAGGCTCTTCGCTCGCCGCGACGGCGCGACCTCCAAGTACGACGCGCGGTGGAAGGACCCTGCCTTCGCGTTTTCGATCTGGCGCGACAGGCAGCACCGAGGGTCGCCATGGTCGCGCACCACGGGGGTCGAACGGGACCGGTTCCGCGTGTTGTTCTGCGACCGGTTCGAAGCGGTGCTGGGGTCTAGCGAGCTGCGCGTCACCCACGCTGCCTGGCGCATCGGCTTCGATGACGGATGGCGCTACGGAGCCGCGATCCAGGCCGAGTGGGCGTACCGCCGAGGTTACGCGGAAGGGTTCGACGCCGGCGTCAGGGAAACCGCGGCGATCGCCTTCCCGTATGCGTACGACCGCGCCTATGGGACGGCCTACAGCAGCTGGTTCGACACCTGGTCCCGCAACGCTCACCCCGGGGTCGGCGACGTGCGCCTCGCGGACGAGACCGGAGACGGGATCTTCGAGCCCGGCGAGCGTGTTCAGATCGAGGTCGATGTCGTCAATTACGGAGGCGGCGCCGGCAGCTTCGACCTGATCGCCTCGGGGAGCGACCTCGGCGCGCCGGCGACGACGAGCGTGAGGTTTAGAGGACGCGGCCGCTCGCCCGGTGCGGAGACGCTCTCGTTGCGCGTCGGCGATCGGGTGCCGCCCCGCACCCGATCGGCGGTGACGATCGCGCTCGCGGACGCGCGCGCCGACGCCCCGCTATACGTGTCGCGCCCGCTCGCAATCGACGGCGAGCCCGCGATCGACGCCGACCGGCTCGGCGGCCGCGTGACCCTGACCTTCGCGGTCGCAAACACAAGCCGCCGCGATGCGCGCGCCGTCGTCTCCGTCCTGCCGCTCACCGGAGCCAAAAACGCGAGCGAGGACGATCTCGGCCTCGTTCCCGCGGGCGGCTCTCGCGAAGCCTCCGTCACGTTCGACGGCATTCACCCGCTCGATCTGATCGGAGGCCTATCGCGTTGGCGCGCGTCCGTCGCGCGAGGTGAAACGACCGACGATCAGCGCGAGATCCGCATCCCTCCCGTCGCGACCGATCTATCGAACCCCGATCTGATGGACTTCATGCTCGCTCTCGCAGCCACCCCTCGCGTGAGCCGGAGCGACGTGCAGGACGTCCGCGCGCTGATGATGGAGCGGCTCCGCGCGGACTGGGAGCGCGCAGTCGACGCGAGCGGAAACCCCTATAGGCGCGACTTGGAGTCGGCCGGCACCGAGACCGTTCTCGGAGAGCTCGTGCGCGCAACGCAAGGCGGCCGGCGGTCGTTCGCCAGCCCCCAGGTCTTCGAGGGCTTGGACGGCGACATCGCGGTGCTTGCCGACGAGCTGCCCGGAGCCCACCCGCTGTTGCGCAAATGGATGCAGAAGCTCGCGAGACGGGTTGGATGACGAGGCCGAAGACCGCACCGGTGGACATGACATAGGCCTTCATCGGGTGCCTGCTCGCTTGCGCGGCCGCACTCCGTATTGCGCAGGCCGAGCTTCTTTGATCGTGCGAAGGACGTCCTCCAGAACCGGTAAGACCGCGCGGTCCTTCGGACGATTGACGGCGCGCCTGCTCGCGATGACACGATCAAGTGGGAGAACGCGGACTTTCGTCGTTCCGACGACGATATCGCGAGAGCGACGGTACTCGGCGGCGAAGCTGTTGAGCCCTTGCATCGACACGACGAGGTCGAACGCATCGATCCGCTTGCCTACGATCATGGGCGGGTTCAATCCCACGGGGGGCACGTAGGCCGCTCCGAAGCGTTTCAAAACCGCAAGGAAGTTTTCGTCCGCGACATCGTTCACCCACAGGTCGACGTCGCGTGTGACGACCGGCGCGCCCTGAAGCGCGGCGGCAGACAGTCCGACCACGATGAACTCCACCCGCGCGGCACGCAGCGCGGCGAGAAACGCGATCTCTCGCTTACCAAAGAGGGGCAGCTCGGCCACGACGCAAACTCCCTTGGAGGCGCTGAAGCGGCGTCTCGCGGAGAACCAGCAGTGTGTGCCAGACGTTTTCGAACTCGATCCCGGGGAGCTTGGCGGCAATTCGCCGCGCCTCCGCCACGACCGAGTCGAGCTCGTTCGGCCGTGCCGGAACCTGCGCGAAGAGGTCCGTTTCGGAGACGCGTTCCGTCGAGAAGCGCATTTCGAGAGTGTACCAAAAAGAAGTTCAGCTTGTGGCTCGACAGACCGGCATTTGCTCGGTACAACCATGTCGATGCGTTCATCAGGCCTGCTTGCTCTGGTTCTTCTCGTCGCGCCGGCATTCGCGAAGCCGCCGCTTCAGCCCGTCGTCGGGCATTCCGTCAAGCACGACCTCTCGGCGCCTCTCTATCTCATGCCGCCGAAAGACGACGGCGAGGTTGTTTCCTCGACACACGAGCCTCTGCCGCTCCCCAAGGCGCGCCGCACGGGCACGACCGCGTCGCCCGCTCCCAGCGGCGATGACGATCCGGGCTCCAGCGAGGCCTTCTCGGCGTTTCTCACCGCGATGTCGCCGCCGTTCCTCTCGTTCGACGGGGTGAACAACGTCAACGGCGTCGCCCCGCCCGACGCCAACGGCGACGTCGGTCCCAACCACTACGTCCAGTGGGTCAACCTCTCCTACGCGGTGTGGGACAAGCAGGGAACCCTGCTCTACGGCCCGGTCAACGGGAACACGATCTGGGGCGGGTTCGGCGGCATGTGCCAGACGCGCAACAACGGCGACCCCATCGTGCTCTACGATCCGATCGCCGACCGCTGGCTCCTGAGCCAATTGGCGTTCATCGATCCCAGCGAATATCACCAGTGCATCGCGGTCTCGCAAACCCCCGACCCAACCGGCGCGTGGTACCGGTACGACTTCCTCTTTTCGACGACGCTCCTGAACGACTATCCGAAGTTCGGAGTTTGGCCGGACGGCTACTATCTCGCGGTCAATCAGTTCGCCGGAACGAACCCGCGGATCTTTGCGGGCCAGGGGGTGATGGCGTTCGAGCGGGACAAGATGCTGCAGGGGCTTCCCGCGCAGACGATCTACTTCAATCTCTTCGGCGTGAACGCGAACTACGGAGGCGCGCTTCCTTCGGACCTCGACGGGCCCGTCCTCCCACCGGCCGGCGCTCCGAACGTGTACGTCGAGATGGACGACGACTCGTTCGGATGGACTCCGATCGACAGGCTGTCTCTGTGGAACTTCCACGTGGACTGGACGACGCCATCGAACTCGACGTTCGGAGTCGCGGGCGATCCCGATCAGGTGATCGACGTCGGCGCGGCCGGCTTCCCGTTCGACACCGACATGTGCGGCTATGCGTCGGAGTGCATCCCCCAACTCGGCACGGCGATGAAGATCGACGCCTTGTCCGATCGGCTTATGTACCGCGTGGTCCATCGATACTGGCCCGATCACGAATCGCTGACGCTGAATCACACCGTCGACGTCGACGCCACCGATCATGCGGGCGTCCGATGGTACGAGCTGCGGCGCACCGCCGGCTCCTGGGCGATCCACCAGGCTGGTACATTCGCTCCAGACGTCTTGAATCGATGGATGGCCAGCGCCGCGATGGATGGGACCGGAGACTTCGCGATCGGCTACAACGTGTCGCACGCGACGCTGAGCCCCACGATTCGCTATGCCGGGCGCGTGCCCGGCGATCCGCCGGGAGCGCTTCCGCGGACCGAGGCGACCCTCGTCGCCGGCTCCGGCGCTCAGACCGGGGTAAGACGCTGGGGCGACTACTCGATGCTGTCCGTCGACCCGGTCGACGACTGCACGTTCTGGTACACGCAGGAGTACTACGCCGTCACGAGCGAGAAGGGTTGGAGTACGCGTGTCGGCGCGTTCCGCTTCCCCGAATGCGTTGCCTGCGCGCTGCTGGGCGGCCCGTTGCTGACGATCGATAAGGAACCGCCGGGCTTGCGCATGAGTTGGACTACGGCGGCGAACGCCACGATCTACGACCTGGTTGCGGGCGACCTGTCGACGCTCCGGGCGACGTCGGGAGACTTCAGCGCGGCGACGACGACGTGCTCGATCGACGACCTCGCCGCCACGACCGCGCTCATCACGGGCGGCGTCCCGGCGCCGGGCGACGGCGCGTACTACCTCGTGCGGGCGATCGGCACGGGCTGCCGTGGCACCTACGACGACGGCTCGTCGTCCCAGCAGGGCGGGCGCGATGGAGAGATCGCGAGCGCCGTAGCGGCGTGCCCCTAGTGCGAAGTGACCAAAGTCTTGATAAAGGGGACACTCCCCTTTTTCTTGCAAAGCTCCCCCGATACCGCTTTGTCGCGAAAAAGGGGAGTGTCCCCTTTATCAAGACTTTGGTCACTTCGCACTAGGGAAGCGTCACGAGCGCCGCGCGGACGCGGCTCCTGGACCCCGTCTCGGTCCAGGCGAGCAAAACGTCCCTCGCCCCATAGGCCGCGATGGACGGATAGCCGGACGCGCGGGATGCAGATGTGGTCGCGACGACGACGGGAGCCGTCAGTCCGCCCTCCGGAGAGACGCGACGCACGCGGACTTCGCCGACCGCGCCCTTGCGCTCGAGCCAGGCGACTGCCGTCGAACCGTCGGCGAGCATCGTCGCTTCCACACGCCCGGCGGGAGAGCCGCCGTCGATGCGCACGGGCGTACCGAGCGTCTTGCCGCCGTCCGCCGAGAGCGCCGCCCACACGGACGGCGTCGCGGTAGCCGCGGTGAACCAGGCGACGGCCAATCGGTCGCCGCGCGTTGCGATCGAGGGCCCGTTGGTGGGGCACGCGGAGAGCACCCATCCGTCACGGTGCACCGGTTGGGGAGTCGACCACCCCGCGTCACCTCGGCGCATGATGGCGACGTCGCGCCCCTCGGCCTCGTCCCGATCACGGTAGGCGACGACCGGCCCGGCGGGCCCCTGCGCCGCGGATGTCTTGCAGCAATCGCACACGCGCGGATCGAGCAGGATCTCGGGGCCGAAGTCGTCGCCGCTCCAGTCGGTCCAGTACAGCGAAGTCCCACCCTCACCGTAATCCGACAACGCTCCGGCGCGGCCGTCGAGCCAGCAGACGCCGAACGCGCCACCGGCGTTAGAGGGCAAGATCATCGCCATGCCGTGCTCCGTCTCGGTGTCGTCTCGGTGCGGGCGGGCGGGCGGAGTCCACGAAGCCCCTCCGTCGCGTGAGACGGCGACCATCAGGTCGCGCGCGTCTTTCGACATGCCGCGTTTGACCGTCCAGTACGCCGCCAGGCCGCCGTCACCAAGTGGGACCACCGCCGGGACGTCCGCGCCATCCGAGGCCAGGCGCACGTCGTGGGTTGCGGTTCTCGACGCGGTCCACCCCTGATTCTCTCGCAGGGCGAACCGCAGGGCGGGGACCCCCGTGGAGTCCGGCTCGACCCAGCTCAAGACGACCCGGTCATCGAAACGGGAGAGGCGCGGTGCGAAGCTGCCTGCGGCGGCGGGAGGATCGCTCGAACGGCCGTGTGAGCACGCCACGGCCGCCGTGATCGTCAGCAGCGCCAAGCGTCGAAGCATACGACGTCTTATACGCCATTTTTCCGGAGGAGACGACGGAACGACGTCAGCTGTAGGGCTCGATGACGAAGGTCGTATGATTCGGGATCGTGTCGAGGAGGATCCCCTTGTAGATCCTGTGCACGGCTGCTGCCAAGCCGGGATCGTTGGTCACGATGCTGAACCCGACGAGGACGCCCGTCGCCGGCTCGGTCGGGTTTCCAGCGTCGTCGACCCAGAGCTCCCAGTCGTACTGGTAGTCCGCGTGAGACCAGGACAGGCGGCCCTGAAGGTAGGACGCCAGCTCCGGGGGCTCTGTTCCCGGGCCCGTATCGGCCGGGTAGGAGCTGTGGTCCGCGTTGTATTGGTGGACCATCGTCCGGACCATGTTGTAGTCCTCGATGATCTTGGCCGCTTTTGCGCGGTAGAGAGCTGCGTACAACCCGGGAATCGCGATGTTTGCGATGATCCCGATGACCGCGCAAGTGATCAGGAGCTCGAGAAGGGTGAACCCGCCCTCGCGCGACCGGCGAGGTGTCGGGGCCGTAGGTGAGGCGGCGTGGTCGTTCATTTCGAGTCTCCCATCGTCAGCATCTCTTGCGGGGTGCCGAAGAAGCGCTTTTTCGGATCGCTCGAGTCATATTCAAGTTTCGAGCCGTTGACCTCGAACGAAACGACGTAGTGCGCCAGATCGACGCGTCGATAGCTGAACCCACTGGTGTCGGGGAGACCGGCGTCCACGAGCGTATCGGGGGTGACCCCGTGCACGCGCCGGTAGGCATCGATCTTCATCACGCCCAAGTAAAGCGCCTGTTTGACCTGAAACGGCGAAGGTGTCGGCGGCGGCGGCGGCCCCTGAACGAGGCGGGTCAGGTTCCAGGCGGTCAGGCCGAAACACAGCGTGATCAACAAGACGGCGACTGGCGCGCCCCATCGATCGAGGCCTTTCGGTTGCCGCACGCCGGCTCGGACGTCGATGGCGCGGAGCGTGTCCCCGTTCTCCCCGATGACATACGCGTCATCGGGAGCATCGGAATCGTGATTCCCGTCGTGCTCGAAGGTGGTGTCCGGCGACGGGAGCTCAGGATCGATCACGTCGTGCTGCGGCTGATACTTCATCCCCACTCCCCATTCATTGAAGAGGCCCCACGGCAATATCGGCAGTGGTAGGGGTGTCGTCAAGGAGGGTCGCGCAGAGGGGACACTCCCCTTTTTCTTACAAAGCTCCCCGGATCCCGCTTTGACAAGAAAAAGGGGAGTGTCCCCTCTGCGAGAAACTACTTAAGAAACAGCATCTCCCGGTACGTTGGTAAGGGCCAGACGTCGTGGGGGACGAGGGTTTCCAGCTTGTCTCCCGCCTCGCGCAAGGCGCTCATCGCCGGGACGACCTTGTCGCGATAGTGCTTGGCGTGCGTTTCGGCGGAGTCGCTTCCTTGGTGATCGAGGGCGTGCTGCAGAACTTCGGTGCGCCGCCGAAGCTCGCACGTCAGTCCGCAGATCTCCTCGAGGAGCTTCCTCCCCTCCGTGCAGTCGACGCCCGCGGCCTTCGTCGCCCCGACCGACTCCGCCACGCGCTTCTGGTACTCGAGGCCTGCGGGGAGGATGTACCGGTTCGCGATGTGGATCATCGACTGACCCTCGATATTGACCACCTTGTTGTACTGCTCGACGGCGATCTCGAGGCGGGCGCGAACCTCGCGCTCGTTCAGCACCTTGTACTTCTCGAACGTCCTGAGCACATCGGGCTTCACGAGCTCCGGAAACGCGTCGACCGTGTTCCGGTGGTTCAATAGTCCGCGCCTGGCAGCTTCGTCCTGCCACTCTTGCGCGTAGCCGTTGCCGTTGAAGATGATCCGCTTGTGTTCCTTCACGAGACGGGTGAGGAGCTTGCTGACGGCGTCGTCGAGCTTCTCGCCCCCGCGCACCGCGTTCTCGAGCTCCGTCGCAATGACGTCGAGAGATTCGGCGACCGCTACGTTGAGACAGATGTTCGGGAACGCAATCGACTGGCTCGAGCCGACGGCACGGAATTCGAACTTGTTCCCGGTGAAGGCGAACGGCGACGTGCGATTGCGATCGCCTGCGTCTCGCGGGAGCTGCGGCAATACCGACACGCCGGTGTGGAGGATGCCGCCCTGCTTGGTTCCGGTCGCTCCCCCCTTCTCGATTTGCGCGAAGATATCGGTGAGCATGTCGCCGAGGAAGATCGAGATGATCGCCGGCGGCGCCTCGTTCGCACCCAGGCGGTGGTCGTTCCCCGCCGCGGCGATCGACATGCGCAGCAGGCCTTGGAACGTGTCGACCGCCCGCAGGACCGCCGAGCAAAAGACGAGGAACTGGATATTGCCGTGCGGCGTGTCGCCGGGATTCAGCAGGTTGTTCCCCTCGTCGTCCGCCATCGACCAATTGAGGTGCTTCCCCGAGCCGTTGACGCCGGCGAAGGGCTTCTCATGGAGGAGGCACGCCATGCCGTACTTCGGCGCGACGCGCTTCAACACCTCCATCATCATCATCTGATGGTCGGTCGCGACGTTCGCGTTCTCGAAGATCGGGGCGACCTCGTATTGGCTGGGCGCGACCTCGTTGTGCCGCGTCTTCACCGGGACGCCGACCTTGTAGAGCTGCTGCTCGACCTCCATCATGAAGGCCAAAACGCGCTCCGGGATGTGCCCGAAGTACTGATCCTCCATTTCCTGGCCCTTGGGCGGCTTCGCGCCGAAGAGGGTCCGGCCGGCGAGCGTGAGGTCGGGGCGCGCGAAGAAGAAGTGACGGTCGATCAGGAAGTACTCCTGCTCGGGTCCGCACGTCGCAACTACCCGCTCGGCCTTCGACCCGAACAGCTTGAGGATGCGCACCGCCTGGTTCGAAAGCGCCTCCATGGAGCGCAGCAGCGGCGTCTTCTTGTCGAGAGCCTCGCCCGTCCAGCTGACG
Organism: uncultured Acidobacteriota bacterium; assembly: GCA_964619965.1. GTDB lineage: Bacteria > Acidobacteriota > Polarisedimenticolia > Polarisedimenticolales > DASRJG01 > DASRJG01. The sequence goes on along the minus strand of CAZUGP010000007.1, from coordinate 40,286 downwards.
AACGCGGTGGGGATGACGAGCGTGGCGCCGTTCGGGCTCTCGAGCAGCCAGGGGGGCGAGGTCGGGTCCCATGCGGTGTACCCGCGCGCCTCGAAGGTCGACCGCATGCCTCCGGAGGGGAAGCTCGACGCGTCGGGTTCGCCCTTGATCAGCTCTTTTCCGGAGAACTCGGCGACCGCGCTTCCGTCCGACGTCGGCGCGTAGAACGAATCGTGCTTCTCGGCGGTCAGGCCGGTCATCGGCTGGAACCAATGCGTGTAGTGGCTCGCGCCGCGCTCGACGGCCCAGTCCTTCATCGCCGCGGCGACCGCGTCCGCGACGGGAAGGGTCAACGGCTCTCCCCTCGTGATCGTTCGACGCAGCGCCCGGTAGACGGGTTTCGGGAGGCGGGCGCTTTGCACCTCATCGTTGAAGACGAGGCTGCCGAAGGTCTGCGGGGTCACGACGGGCCGCGTGAGGCCGCGACCTTCGGAGACCGCCCAATCTCGAATGGCCTTGATGGCTTCGCGAGAAGCGGAAGAACCCATGGATTCGTCCCTGCCTTCCTCATCGGAGAAAGCGGGATTATGCCAACCGCTCCCCCGCGCGACAAGAGCCCTCTGGGCCCAAGGGTTGCCGACCCGAGAACGACGACCTAACCTGCAATCGTTTCGGGGGAGATTGATGAAGCGACGCCAGGCCTTCGGTATCGCGCTCTCGGTGTGGTGTTGCGCGACGGCGCGCTTGGCCCTTGCGGGGGAGGGGATGGCCGGCGTTCCCGATGCCCGCGTCCGCGCGGCGGCCCTTGAGGTTTACGTCCATGGGATGACGGCCGCTGTCGCCGAGCGCGAGGTCGGCCGCGCCGGGATCGGAGAGCTCCTCCGGCTCCTCGATGAGCCGTCGTTTCCACGACGCGACAACGTCGTCGCCTTCCTCGCCTACCTGGGCGGCCCCGAATCCACCTCACCCCTCGTTCGCATGCTCGACCGAAACGCCGCGCCCGACGCCTCGGCCGAGGAATCGCGCGCGCTCCTGCTCGTGCCCCACGCCTTGGGGCGCATCGCCGCGCGCGGAGACCATGGCGCCTTGGACGCATTGCTTTCGATCACGGCGCAACACGCCGCGGCACAGGCGCCCGGAATGCGCGCCGATCTGCGCGAATCGGCCGTCTTCGGCTTGGCCCTCGCGGGTCAGCCCGAGGCGGCCGAGCGCCTGGCCGCAATCGCAGCCGGACGCATCGTCCCCGACCCGCGGCACCCCGAGCTGGCATCACGCGCGCGCACCGCTCTCGTGCAAAACTCCGTGCCGCGATCCGATTCTGGGAGCGAAGCCGCCGCCGCATCGGCCGCGGCTGCTTACGCCCCCGATCCGTCGCAACAATCACATGCGCACGGCCTGACGTTTGCCAACCACGTGAGCGTCACGAGCCCGATGACCATTTCCCGCCTTGACGGCGTCCTCCTGGAGGCCACGCGGCGTGCGGCGACCGGCGATTCCGACGGCGACGCCGTCGTCGACGTCCCGTGTTGCGTCGCCGTCTCCCGATCGGGGAGCGCCGGCACCTTCGGGAGCACTGGCGACGGCCTCGACGCCATTAATGACTCCACGACGCTCACGACCGTTTTGAATCAATCCGCGGCACGCGTGAAGGTCGTCAACGTCATCAACTACTGCGGCAGCCCCGGCACGAACATCATCGGCTGCTCCTACTCGCCGGGGCGCAGCATGGTGCTGGTGCGCCTTTCGAACATCGACTTCGAGGCGGTTCTCTGGATCCATGAGTACGGCCACAACTTGGGGCTGGGACACTCAACAGACAATCGCGCGCTCATGTACTCGAGCGACAACGGCGCCAACAACAGGCTTGCGCTCGCCGAGTGCTCCAAGTTCCACACCCCCTCGCCGAACGCGAACGCCATGTTGACCGTCACCGGCGCGTGCACCGACGACGGGGACTCGCTGGCCGACCCCATCGACAATTGCCCGCTCGTGGCGAACGAGAGCCAGTCCGACCTCGACGGAGACGGAATCGGCGACGCTTGCGAGACGGGTGCGCGCTTCGGGGACATCGACCTGTCGGGTCGCGTGGACGGCTTCGACCTGGCGCGCCTTGGGAGGGCCTTCGGGGCGGCGATCGGCAATCCGCGTTACGACGCCGCGGCCGATCTCGATCATGACAACCAAGTCGACGGTACGGACCTTGCGCTGTTCGCGCCCGAATTCGGCAAGTAGGAGAGCCGTAAGAGGGGACAGTTCTTTTTTCTTGTCAAAGCGGTATCTGGGGAGCTTTGCAAGAAAAAAGAACTGTCCCCTCTTACGGCTCCCCTACACCCCGAACTCCTCCGCCGACCAGTCGAGGCCGATCGCCGACGGCGGCGCCATGTACCCGGCGAGCGCGGACGCCGCGACGACGGCGGGGCTGGCGAGAAACCCCTCACCGCCCAGTCCCATGCGGTTCTGCCAATTGCGGTTGAACGAGGTGATCGCCCGTTGGCCTACGGCCAAGGCGTCGGGACCTTGGCCGAAACAGGGCCCGCACCACGAGTCGCGGATCTTGGCCCCGGCGCCGCGAAACACGTCCGCGATCGATTGATGACCCAGGCGCGGCTCTCCCGCTTCGATCATCCGCGCGACACCGCCGCTTCCCGGGAACACGACGAAATCCTTGACCGCTTGCGTCAGCCCGATCGATCTCGCCGCACGAATGACGAGCGCGGCTTGGAGGAGATCTTCGTAGCTGCCGTTCGTGCACGAGCCGATGTACGCCTTGTCGAAAACGATCCGCTCCTTCGCCACCTCGTCGGCGGGAAACGCATTCCCGGGCGAGAACGGCTTCGCGATCATCGGGACGACGTGCGTCAAGTCCAGGTCCTCGTCGAGCGCGTAGACCGCCTCGCCGCCCGGCGCGATGACAGGGTAGGGGAGGTTCGTCATCCCCTTCGCGCGGTACCAAGCGTAGGTGATTTCGTCAGGGGCGAAGATCCCGTTGTAGGACTCCGCCTCGGCCATCATGTTGGCGATCGTGTTGCGGTAGGCGATCGGGAGCTGGCGCGCGGCGTCGACGAACTCCACCGACATTCCCTGCGACTGCTTCGTGCCCCATCGCTCGAGGAGCTTCAACACGATGTCCTTGCCCGACACCCACGGCTGGAGCTGTCCCCGGAACACGACGCGTCGCGCCGGGGGCACGGTGGTGTAGACGTACCCCGTGGCCCAGCCGAAGCCCAGGGTCGTCGAGCCGACGCCGATCCCGATCGCGCCGTACGCGCCGTACGCGCGGCTGTGCGAGTCGGCCCCTGGGATGAACTGTCCCGGATACACGAGCCCTTGCTCGGGGAAGTAGAAGTGGAAGATGCCGTCGCCGGGACTGGCGTAGTAGGGCTTCTCCATCTGATGGACCGCGGCGAACGCGCGGCCGATCCCCGTTTGCCTGTCATCCGCGTTCTTCCCGGTGAAGACGAAATGGTCGTTCGCGATGGCGGCCTGGCGCGGGAGGATCGAGCCGCCGCCGGTGATCTGGTTGAAGGTGTGAATCGAGAATGGCGCGGTGCCGTCGGAGGCGGGGAGCAGGTCGGCGAAGACGCGCAAAGTCGTGCCGGGTTTCACATCGGCGTTCTTGTCGACCCGGTGCGCCCAGAGGATCTGCTCCGTCGTGGTCAGCGTTCTCGCCGTGCCGGCGTCGGGCCACACGATCGTCGGCGTAGACAAGACGGCATCCTTGAACTCGCGGCGCCCCATCGCGAAGATCCCACCCGAGCGGCGGATCTCGTCTTCTTTGGGCGTGAGCGGCGTCGGCGTGTAGCTCTTCCGCTGCGTTTCGTTGACCAGTCCGCGAGACACCGGGTCGTACGTGAATGCGTCGTCGTCCATCGCGTCGTCGACGGCCGCGGGGCATTGCACAACTTGCAGGCCTAGGTTGAAGGCGTTGCGGCGGAAGATGTCCCCCATGTTGTGGGAGCAGACGACGACCATCTCGAGACCGGCTTCTTCGGCGACGCCCTTCAGCCCCGCTGGGCTCATCTCGCGCGACGACCCGATTGCGAAACGCTCGCCGGCTATCACGAAGGTCGCGCCGGCGTGGACGCGCTCCCTGAAGTCGGGCATCAGGTAGCGGAACGATCCCGCCTTCCAGCGTTCATCGAGCGTCTCCAGACTCTCCGACACGCAGTCTGCGGCGGGGGTGATCTGGTCCGTGTCGATCGCGTCGAGCTTCCTGCCCGGCCGTTTGGGGTCCCAGAAGATCAGTGCGCGACCCCGCACCAAGCTGTCGTCGTTCGTACGGCCGACGAGATCCTGGGGCTTCGGCCCCGGGAGGCCATCCACGGTGACCCCAGGCTTCAAGCGCGCTGGTTGGATGACGTGACGCGGCGTCTGAGCCATGGCGAAACGAGTATAGCGGGCCCGGCCCCGGCCACAGCACTTCCGCGGTCGGGGCCGGCTGCAACGTCAGGTCGACATCACGGGCAGGGCGTCACGGTCTGCACCGCGATGCACTGCACACCGCCCACGGGACGCTCCGTGAACGTGGGTACCGGGTTGTCACGCCGCGGGCCGTATGACCCCTCGGTCTGGGTGTTGCGCGGAACGACCAAGTAGTAATGCGAGCCAAGCGCCGGCGTGATCGTCTCCGTCAGGAGAGGGATCGCGTCAATGCAATCTACGAACGTGTGGCTGTACCAGGCCCCAATGGTGCCCTCGTAAATCCCGTAGTCCGAGGCTCCCTCCGAGCAACTCGCAGCCCAGGAGAGGATCACGTCTGAACCGTCGAGCTGCGGGAACACCGTCTTGTTCACGAAGAGCGTCGCCGCCACGATCCCCGGATTGCCCACGGTTGAGAGCCCGTCCACGGTGCTGCTCAACGGCCATCCCGCGAGCGGTTCGTAGAGCGCGAAAGCGGCGCCGCTCCACGAGACGATCTGTCCGGGGAGGTAGGTGACGATTCCGGGGGGACCGAGGTCCGCCGGAACGTCCAACGAAAAGATCCGGAGAGGTCCGACCCTGGCCGCATCGAGCATATTGACCGAAGTCGGGATTCCGATGCCGGCGGCCGAGGCGTCGAAGTCCGGGTTCGCCGCCGCGAGGACCCAGTCCCCGCAGAGAGGCCCGATGCGGATGTAGCGGACCAGGTCCGCGGAGTCGAACGTGAACAAGCCTAGGCTCACGGGGACATCGAAGCTGACGATGAGGTTTCCGGCGTCGCCGCCGTCGAGGTAGACGGCATCCACGTTAACCCCGGCCGGAACGGGAACACCGAGAGTTGCTCCGCAAAAGAAGTAGCTGTACGTGCCGGCGGTGGCATCGTACCGGATCACGTCGCGCGGATCGGCGTCGGCCCCGGCCAGAACACCGGCGAGGTCATTGGCAGCCTCCACCGAGAAGAGCCAGCTCCCCACCATGTCCATCTTGTGGATGCCGTCGAGCTGCGGGCTTCCGGGCACCGTCAGCAGCAGCGTGTAGGCGGGAGGGGTGTCGTACCGATAGATCTCGGTCTGGAGCAGCGTGGTCAATGTGGCGCTCTCCGTCGTCGGCACGTCCGAAGAAATGAGGAGAGGCGTCGTCGCTCGAGCGAGGGACCCGGCGAGACCGAGAACGACGCAAACCAAGAGTAGTCGTTTCATGGCTTCTCACCCTATGCGGGATTGGCCCGCTCGCTCAGAAGATCGGAGGTCCGGGGATCAAGTTGTCGCCATAAGTGCTGTTGGGAACCGCGCAGCCTGCGATATTGCAGGAATTGGGCGGGAAGAGGAGCGGGATTCCGGCGCAGGCTCCGCATGGTGCTAAAGCGGCGCCCCCGTTTCCCCTAGCCATGTTCCGCCCGAAGGTGTTGGAACAGGAGAACGCGACGGAGCAAAAGCGAAGACCGAACCCCGCATTCGAGTTCAACACATTGCGCTCGATCAGATTCTGGGTTCCCTCGACGAGCAGCCCTTCCCCGCCCGTGGGCAAGAGACCCATCCCGTTGTTTGAGGCGACATTGTTCAGGATCAGGGTGTTGCTGCTGCCAGCGTCGATGTAGATTCCGTTGCCGTCGCACTGGGCGACCACGTTGTCGAACAACTTGTTACCTCTGGAGCTCGCGAGAAAGATTCCGTTCGCCCGCGCCCGCTGCACGGTGTTCTCCGAAACCAAGGAGGCGCCGCAGGTGACCAGGACGATGCCGTTTCCCGGGAAAGCGCCCCCCGGCCCGCCGAAGCCGGGCTCCTCGACACGATTGTTGAGGATCGCTACGCTCGAACAGTTGTTGACGACGATTCCGGCGTTGGTCCTTCGAAGCAGGTTGTGCTCGATCGTCCCGTGCTTGACAAACCCGCCGCCGTCCCAGGCGATCCCTTCCGACCCCGTGTCGGTGATCTCATTGCGGCGCAACGCCGCTCCCTCGACGTTGCCGAGGTGGATGCCCTGCGCGCCGGGGTCGTGGATCTTGACGTCTTCGATGTCCACCTTGCGCGTCGGTCCCAAGGCTTCGATTCCGACCGTGCCGGCGAAGAGGACGCCGTTGCGGATCGTCACGTGATCCACACCAGCCGCAACCGAGATGACGGGAGAACCGGCTCCTCCGGTGAGCAAGAAGCCGTTCAGGTCGAGGTCCACGTTCGATGCGCCGATCGTGATGGTCGGCGCCGCGACGCCGGGGAGATTCCTCGTGACGATGTACTTCCCGTCCACGCCAAGGAACGTGCCGGACGCGAAGACAGGAGTCCGTCCTTCCGCGGCGAGAACCGCTCCCGCGAGGAAGGGAAGGATCAAGACGACCGAGACGCGGACGAAGCTTCGTGGCATGTGCTCCTCCTCGGAAGCGCAAGCGACGCCTCACCACCGCAGCCGGCGATGACGCCGCCCACGACTCCCCACAGTCGTTGTCGTTCTAGGCCCCCCATGGACCTTTGCTCGGATCAATACGCCCATGCGCAGCACGTGTCCACGAGTAATTTTCCAGTTCGAAGCGGATCGCTCGACGAGAACCAGCGAATCCACAAATACTCTGCCACTAGAATGCGGCGCAGCGGGGAAACCCGACGCCGCAAGCGGCGAGTCAACTTTCCGGGGGCGCCGTCAGTCGTTCCAAAAGTACGTCCTCGAGCTCGCGCCGGCCGTCGAATACGCCCAGGATCAAGACCGTGTGCCCCGCGATGCGGTAGACGATCCGATGCGGACGCTCCACGACCTCGCGCAAGACCACGATTCCGAAAAACGCGAGCTCCGGAACGACCCGGCCCCGAGCGGGCGCGGTCGCGAGCGTCGCAACCCGTCGCCGGAGCCGGCCCAGGAGCGCCGCCGCATCTTCGGGCGACTCCGCCGCAACCCACGAAACGATGCGACGCAGATCACCCGCAGCGATGTCGGTCCAAACGACCTTGAAGCTACGTTCAGGCATTCCGCTTGACGCGATCGATGGCACGTGCCGCACGCCTAAAGGTCTCATCGGACGACAAGGTCCGACCCGCGGCGACATCGGCCTCGGCGTGAGAGGCGAGTTTTAGAATCGCCAGCGCCGCGCGCCACCGATCGTACGTGGCGACGTCCATGACGACGACTCTGGCCTTCCCGTTCTGCGTGATCGTGACGGGTCTCCCCGTCTCGGCCACCTCGAGCACCAACTCGGCCGTCTTGTTCTTCAAGTAAGTGATCGGCTTGATGTCCCGCTTCGAGCTCATCGTCAATCTCCCGGAGATGAGACCGAATATAGCACCACATTAAGACCTGTCTCGCGAATCTTCAGCGGCTCGCCGCGTCGAGCACCTCCCAGAACGAGCGGAACGCGCTTCCGGTCGCGCGCGTCATTCCGATCTCGCAGCTGCGGCTGGAGGAAACGTAGAGGTCACACGGGCCGGCCGCGACGAACTCAGCGGTTTCCGGACGCGTTGCCGCCTCGGTCAGCTCCGGATGCGTGAAGCCCCGATCTCCGGCAAAGCCGCAGCAGCCGGCTTCGATTGGGACCACGACCTCGTCGGCGCAGGCGCGCATCGTCGCGGTCAGCTTCGGAACGAGCTCCATCTTCACGACGGAGCAGACTGGGTGCACGGCGACGCGCGGAACGCGTCGACGGACTGGAAGCTTCGGCAGAAGCGTGTCGTGGACCCACTGGACGGAATCCTCGATCCGCATGGCGTCGAAGTGCTGCCGGTTGGATTCGGTGAGGACGGGGCGACATGTCGCGAAGGACCACGCGCACGGGCTCGTGTCGACGACGATCGGGAGCCTCCCCGCGTCGCTCCAGAGCCACGCTCGCTCGATCGCACGATTCGCCGCGATCGCGTGGGCTTCTTTGAAGCCCTTGGACGAAAACGGCATGCCGCAGCAGACCCCCGAGACGTCTTGCGGGATGTGCAGTCGAATGCCGGCGCGGGCCGCGACGTCCACGACGGTTTGCGCGAGAGGTGACGATTCGCCGCCATCGCGCGCCGAACCGAGGACGCGCGTCATGCAGCTCGGGAAATAGATCGCGGCCGCGCCTTCCCTCGTCCCCGTATCGGGAAGCCGCGCGGCGCGGCCGGGGAGGTCGCCCCAAGGCGAGGGGAGCATCAGGGCGGCTCGCGCGAGGGCTTCGACACCGCCGAAGGCAGAAGCGGCCGAGCGTGCCGCGGCGCGGGCGATCACCCCGTGCCCCTCCGCGCGTAACCTCTTCACGAGCGCGCCGGTGTCAATCCCCACCGGGCACGCCGTCGCGCACATCCCGTCGGTGGCGCAAGTGTCCTGCATCGCGTAGTCGAGGCCGGAGCACAGGGCAAGGGATCCCGCCGCATCGCCCGCGGCGTCTCGTCGCGCCTGCTCCCTTCGAATCACGATCCGCTGCCGAGGCGTCAAGGTCAGGTCGCGGCTCGGGCACTTCGACTCGCAAAAGCCGCATTCGATGCAGCGGTCGACCTCGTCCTCGATCCGTGGGAGGGATTTCAGGTTCGCGAGATGGGCACGTGGGTCGTCGTTCAGCAACACGCCGGGATTCAGAATCCCGTCGGGATCCACGAGGCGTTTCACCTCGCGCATGATCGCGTGCGCCTCGGCCCCCCACTCGCGCAGGAGAAACGGCGCCATGTTGCGTCCCGTGCCATGCTCGGCCTTGAGCGCGCCGTCGTAGCGGTCGACCACCATGGCGACGAGATCGTCCGTGAACCGCTCGTACTGCGCGATCGAAGCAGGCTCGTTGAAAGACTGGCTGAGGATGAAGTGGATGTTGCCGTCCTTGGCGTGCCCGAAGACGATCCCGTCGGGGTAGCCGTGCTTCACGAGCAAGGCCTGCAAGTCGGTAACACCCGCCGCCAAATGCGGAAGCGGGAAGGCCACATCCTCGAAGATCAGCGATGTGCCCGAGGGACGCATCGCGCCGATCGTGGCGGTCAGTCCCTTTCGCGCGGCCCACAGGTGGCCCTGTAACGTCGCGTCGCGGGTGAACCGGGGCGGTGTCGTCAGCGGGAGCTGCGGCGCCGCGGCGCGAAACGCGTCCTCGGAATCCACGAGCTCGGCCTCGGTTACGGCCTGATACTCGGCCAGGATCGCGGCGGCCCGCGACGGAAGATCGCTCACGAAGGATGGTAATCCAGGGCGGCCTTCGATCGAGCGCAGCGAAGCGCGGTCCATCAGCTCGAGCGCCTTGGCCCCGGAAGCGCGCAGCGGCTCGATCGCCTCGCAGGCCGCCGGCACGTCGGGAAACAGGAGCAGCCCGGTGGACTTCAACGGAAGATCCGGAATCGTTCGGAATACCGCCTCGGCGATGAATGCCAGGGTCCCCTCGGAACCGACGAGCAGGTGCCACAGGATCGAGAGCGGTGTGCTGAAATCGAGGAACGCGTTCAGCGCGTAGCCCATCGTGTTCTTCATCCGGTACTTCGTTCGAATACGTTCCACGAGGCGCGGGTCGCTCTCGATCCGCGACTTCAGCCCCATGATTCCTCGCGCGATCGCGGGCTCTTCTGCGGAGAACGACTCTTCCGCTCCGGCCGCCGCGGTGTCGACCTCCGTGCCGGAGGGCAGGACGAAGCGCAACGATTCGAGGGTTCGATACGCGTTGTGCTCGATCCCGCAACACATCCCCGAGGAATTGTTCGCGACGATGCCGCCGATCATGCAGGCGCCGATCGACGCCGGGTCCGGCCCGAGCTTGACGCCGTGGCGTGCCAAATACGCGTTCACGATTCCGCCCACGACGCCGGGCCCGACGCGCACGCGCGCCCCGCCGTCTAAAACGGTGAGGGCACGCCAGTGTCGCGAGAGATCGACCAGAACGCCGTTCGTGATCGCCTGCCCCGATAGGGAGGTTCCCGCCGCTCGAAACGTCAGTGGCACCCGATGGCTTCGGCTCCATGCGCAAAGCGCCTTGATCTCGGAGGTGTCCTTCGGCCTGACCACGGCGGCGGGGGTGAGCGTGTAGAAGCTCGCATCGCTCGCGTACGCGGCGAGGTCCAGCGGCCGCGTCAGCACGCGGCCGGAGGAGAGCAGGGCGCTCAGGCTCGTCCCGATGGACATGGGGAGAGCCTAGCGCGGTTTGCCGGCCGGCGTCGCCGGAGTAGAGTGGCGCGCATGAGCACGCTCCTTTCGGTTCTCCTGGGGATCGGCCTCTCCGCGGCGTGCGGCTTCCGGATCTTCGTTCCCTTCCTTCTTGTGGGGATCGCGGCGCGAACGGGGCACGTGACGCTCGGCCCGGCGTTCGCGTGGATGTCGGCTACGCCCGCGTTGATCGCGCTTGGCGTCGCCACCGTCCTCGAGATCGCGGCTTATTACATCCCATGGCTCGATCACGTTCTCGACGTCGTCGCCACCCCGGCGGCGGTTGTCGCGGGAATGGTCATGACGGCGTCCGTCGTCACCGGGCTCGACCCGATGTTGAAGTGGACGCTCGCTCTGATCGCGGGGGGAGGGATCGCCGGAACGGTGCAGGCTCTAACCGTCGGTACGCGGAAGGTGTCGCTTCTGACGACGGGAGGTCTCGCCAATCCGGTCGTTTCGACGGTCGAGCTTCTAGGCTCCGTGCTCCTGACGCTGCTCGCGATCGCGCTGCCGCTCCTTGCCTTTGCGGTGATCGCATGGGCGCTTTTTTTCGGTATCCGTCACCTGCTCCGGCTGATGCGCCGTCTCTCTGGAGCGTCGGGATGACGACCCAACGGCGCGTTCTCATGATCCCGGGACCGGTCGAGATCTCGCCAGCGGTACTCGCCGCCGTCGCGGTCCCGCCGCCGGGTCACCTTTCTCAGGAGGTCATCGAGGCGTTCGGCGCATCGCTCGAGATGATGCGCCGCGTTTGGCTCGCGGCGCCTTCGTCGCAGCCGTTTGCGGTTTCAGGGTCGGGAACGACCGCCATGGAGATGGCGGTCGCGAATCTGATCGAGCCCGGGGATGCCGTCGTCGTGGTCAACACGGGCTACTTCTCCGACCGCATGGTCCTAATGCTGCGGAGAGCGGGCGCCGAGGTCGTCGATCTGACCGCCGTGCCGGGCGAGGTGCCGAACCTCAGCCGCGCCGAGGGGGCGTTCGACGACTTCGCGCGCGCGGGAAAGAAAGTGAAGGCGCTGTTCACGACGCACGTGGACACCTCGACCGGCGCGTTGTGCGATCCGAAGCCTCTGATCTCGCTCGCGCGAGAGCGGGAAGCGCTGTCGATCATCGACGGCGTGTGCGCGACCGCCGCGGAGCGATTCGAGATGGAGGCATGGGCCGCCGACGTCTATCTCACCGCGTCGCAAAAAGCGATCGGCCTTCCGCCGGGGCTGGCGCTCCTCGTTGCGAGCGAGCGCGCGCTTGCGACGCGGGACGCGCGCAAGGCGCCGCCGCCGCTTTCGCAGGACTGGCACGCTTGGCGTCCGGTCATGCAGGCGTACGAGGCGAGGAAACCCGCATACTTCGCCACGCCACCGACCAACCTGATCCTCGCACTGTCCGTCGGCCTCGAGGAGATTCTCGGCGATGGGATGGAGGCGCGTTTCGCCCTCCATGAGCGTGGCGCGCGCGCGTTCTCGGCCGCGTGGTCGGTGCTCGGCCTTCGCCCCGTACCCACGCGCGAGCAGAATGCCGCCCACACGTTGTCGGCCCTGCGATTCCCCTCCGGGGTCGACGCGTCGTTGGTCGCGCGCGTCGCCGAGCGCGGCGTCCACGTGGCCGCCGGCCTTCACCCCGCGATCCGCAGCGAGTACTTCAGGGTCGGCCACATGGGGTACGCGTTGACCCGCACCGATTACCTGATGCGCTGCGTCGAGGCGATCGGTGGCGCCCTCAATGCGTCGGGCCACCCCGTGGACACCGAGGGTGCGGTGAGCGCGATGCTGGCGTCGCTGCAAGGCGGGGATTAGGGGAGTGTCCCCTATTGCTATGGCCGCGTCGCCACGTGGTAGATGACGTAGAGCCACGAACAGAATCCGTGGAATATCGCCCAGAGCACCGACTGGCTCTTCCACCAGCTGATGGCGATCGCGAGTGCCGAGCCGAAGCTGATCCCGCCCTTCACGACCTCGGTCCTGACGCTGTATGCGGCCATGACGCACCTCCTGCGGGGCGATGCTAGCCTGTTTTCATGGAGGTCTCGAAAATAGGAGACGGGCTCTGGCGCTGGGTCGTTCCCCATCCCGACTGGAAGCCCGAATTCGACCGTCCGGACGGCTGGGGGCGCATGGTCGCCTGCGTCTACGCCGAGTACGACGAGGCGGTGGTTCTGATCGACCCGCTCGTCCCGAGCGGGCCGCAAGACGCCGATCGCTTCTGGCACAACTTGGACGACGACGTCCTGCGTTTGGCGAGGCCCATGCTGATCCTCGTGGGGTGCGTCGATCACGGACGAAGCGCCGACCTGGTGGCCGGGCGCTACCTGGCCATGCGGCGTGAGGTTCAGGTGATCGGCGATGCCATGATCCGGGACAAGGTGTCGTGTGTGTTGCACGCCACGTTCGATGAGGTGGCGCTTCCCGCCGGACTTCGGGCCGAGCCGATCCCCGGAATGTCGCCGGGGGAACGGGCGTTCGTCCTCGCGCCCTGGCGCGCGGCCGTTTTTTCCGACGCGGTGATCGGGACGGGCCTTGCGCGAGTCCGTGTGGCGCCGCCGTCGTGGGGTGTTGCGACCGACGAGGGCCGGGCGCGCTACGACCGCGAGTTCCGCGCCGCCATCCGGCGGATCGCAGAGACCCGTCCCGAGATTCTCCTGCCTTCCCACGGTGAACCGGTACTGGCCAACGGGGCCGCAGGGCTCGACGACGCGCTTCAATCTCCCGCATTGGGCCAATAGGGGACACTCCCCTTTTCTTGACAACGCGGTATCCGAGGAGCGTGGTCAAGAAAAGGGGAGTGTCCCCTATTTGGTCGGGTTTGCTAGGATGCTGTGTTCGCCAAGAGTTAGCTCGTAAGAGAGGGTCTATGGTCAGCAGCGATCTGTCACTCGTCCGCAATATCGGCATCAGCGCGCATATCGACTCGGGGAAGACGACGCTCACGGAGCGCATCCTCTTCTACACGCAGCGCATCCGTGTCATCCACGACGTCAAGGGGAAAGACGGCGTCGGCGCGAAAATGGACTCGATGGATTTGGAGCGCGAGCGCGGCATCACGATTCAATCCGCCGCGACGCACTGCGAATGGAACGGATACCACGTCAACATCATCGACACGCCGGGACACGTCGATTTCACCATTGAGGTCGAGCGCTCGCTGCGCGTGCTCGACGGCGCCATCCTCGTGCTCTGCGCCGTGGCGGGCGTGCAGTCGCAGTCGATGACCGTCGACCGGCAGATGCGCCGGTATAACGTCCCGCGCCTCGCGTTCGTCAACAAGTCCGACCGCCAGGGCGCGAACCCCTATCGCGTCGTCGAGCAGCTCCGCGACAAGCTGAAGCACAACGCCGTGTTGATGCAGATCCCGATCGGGCTCGAGGGCGAATTCGAGGGCGTCGTCGATCTGGTCGAGATGAAGGCGTACTACTTCGACGGCAGCAACGGCGAAATCCGCCGCACGGAAGAAGTCCCGGGGCATCTGCGCGCGGAGGCGCTGGCTAAGCGCGCCGAGATGTTGGACGCGGTGTCGATGTTCTCCGACGAGCTCATGGAGGCCGTCCTCGAGGAGCGCCCGACGCCGGCGATGATTCGTGCCGCCGTTCGCAAGGGAACGCTGTCGCTGCATCTCACCCCCGTGTTCATCGGCAGCGCGTACAAGAACAAGGCAGTGCAGCCGCTCTTGGACGCGGTGACGCACTACCTTCCCAACCCCACCGAGGTCGAAAACGTCGCTCTCGACCTGGCCCACGACGAGGCGCAGGTCGTCCTCAAGGCGGACCCCGACGAGCCGATGGTCGCGTTGGCGTTCAAGCTGGAAGAAGGGCGCTTCGGTCAGCTCACCTATCTGCGCGTCTACCAGGGGACGATCAAGAAGGGCGATTCCATCGTCAACGCCCGCACCGGCCGCGACGTGCGCGTCGGACGGCTGGTGCGCATGCACGCCGATGAAATGGCGGACATCGTCGAGGCGTCGACCGGGGACATCGTCGCGTTGTTCGGGATCGACTGTGCTTCGGGCGACACCTTCACGTCCGACAAGATCCGCTGGGCGATGACGTCCATGTACGTCCCCCCTCCGGTGATCCACCTGACGGTCAAGCCGAAGGACAAGAAAGCCCAGGCCAACATGGGAAAGGCCCTCCAGCGTTTCACCAAGGAAGACCCGACCTTCCACGCGCGCGTGGACGAAGAGTCGGGCGAGACGGTCATTTCGGGGATGGGCGAGCTGCACCTCGACGTCTACGTCGAGCGAATGAAGCGCGAGTACTCCGCCGAGGTCGACACCGGCGCGCCCCAGGTGGCGTACCGCGAGGCGATCACGCGGAGAGCCGAGTTCAACTACCTGCACAAGAAGCAGACCGGCGGATCGGGGCAATACGGCAAGGTCGGCGGGTACGTCGAGCCCTACCCCGAGGGCGAGTTCGAGTTCGTCAACGACATCTTCGGCGGCTCGATCCCCTCGGAGTTCATCCCGTCGGTCGAGAAGGGATTCCGCTCGATGCTCAAGAAGGGGCGCCTGATCGGGTTCCCGCTCACGAACTTCAGGGTCGTGATCAACGACGGCGCCTCCCACGCGGTGGACTCGTCGGACAACGCCTTTCAGGCGGCCGCCCGCGGCGCGTTCCGCGACGTTTACGACCGCGCGAAGCCGGCGATCTTAGAGCCGATCATGAAGGTCGCGGTCGAGGGGCCGACGGAATTCCAGGGCGCGTTCGTGCGGACGATCATGCAGAGGCGGGGCCTCATCGTGGGCACGACCGAGCTCGAGGGGTTCGTGCGCGTCGACGCCGACGTGCCGCTCGCCGAGATGTTCGGCTACTCGACGGACCTGAGGTCGTCCTCGCAGGGGAAGGCCGAGTACACGATGGAGTTCGCGAGGTATGCTCCCGTTCCGGGAGAGGTCGCTGCAGAGCTGATCAAGAAGTACGGAACCGGATCGAAGACCGACGAAGACTAGGAGGCCGCCCATGCTCTTGAAGGAACTGACCGAGCGCAGCCCCATGAGGGTGTTCGAGAATTCGATTCACGGCGGGTTGGGTGCCGGAAATCTGGGAGTCGTGGTCGCACTTCACGGCATGGGGAAGACCGCGTTTCTCGTGGACATCGCGCTGGACGATCTGCTGCGCGGCCGGAAGGTGCTGCACGTCACCATCGGTCGAACGATCGAGCACGTCAGGGAGTACTACGTCGAGATCTTCCACGACCTGGTCCACGCCACGGAGCTCGAGAGCGCCGCCGAGATCCGCCGCGAGATCGAGAGCCATCGCCACATCAAGTCGTATCTCAAGGATACGTTCTCGGTCGAGCACCTGCGGGCGCACATCGCGATGCTGAGAGAAGCGATGGGGTTCGTGCCGGTCGCGATCGTGATCGACGGCTATGACTTCGAGTCGGCGACCGTTGCGTCGATGCACGACCTCCGCGAGATCGCGGAAAGCCTGAAGTGCGAGATCTGGTTGTCCGCTCACACGCACCGAACCGACCCGCGCGACGAGCACGGCATTCCCGAGCCCGTGGCGCACTTGACGAGCGAATTGGCGGTCATCGTCCACATGGCGCACGACGGCAAGGCCGTGAACCTGAGAGTCCTCAAGGACCATGACAATCCGGACGTCTCGCAGCTGGCGCTTGCGATCGATCCGACGACGATGTTGTTGCGACAAGAAGGCTAGCGAGGGGGCACTCCACTTTTTCTTGACAAAGCGGCATCCGGGGAGCTTTGCAAGAAAAAGTGGAGTGCCCCCTCGCTCGGCCTACTTGACGATCTCCAACAATTCGATGTCGAAGACGAGAGTTGCGCCGGGTGGGATGTTCGCGCCCTGCCCGCGGTCGCCGTAGGCGATATCGGCCGGGCAGTAGAGCTTCGCCTTGCCGCCGATCTTCATGAACTCGAGCCCCTCTTGCCAGCATTTGACGACTTGGTCCACCCGGAAGGTCGAGGGGCCGCCATGCTTGGCGGATGCGTCGAACTCCGTCCCGTCGATCGTCGTCCCCTTGTAGTTGACCTTGACCGTGTCGGAGGGGACAGGACTCGCCCCCGTGCCTTCCGTGATCGTTTCCATCAGGAGGCCCGAGCCGGTCTTCTTGATGTTCGGCTTGGCCGCAATCGTCTCGAGAAACGCCTTGCCCTTCTTCTTTTCGTCGGTGGCGCCCGCGGACATGCGGCTCTGCGCGAGCGTGTTGATCTTGGGCCCGAACGTTGCGAGATCGACCTTCGACGGCTTCTTGAGCGTGGCGTCGGAGATGCCGGCCTTCAGGAACTCGAGTTCGGCCGGAGTCATCTTGAAGACGGCAAGCTTGCCGCCCAAATCGAGACCCAACGCATAGATGGTCTTGTCGTCGTCGGTTTTCATCTCGGGGTCGGCGGCGCAGGCCGCGCCCGCGGCGACGAGGCCGGCCAGAACGCAGGAAACAAAGAAACGCTTCATGAAATCTCCTTGCCGGTCGCGGCCGGCATCACATTCGATGGAGCTAGTTGACGGCGTACGGTTCGTGAAGAGAGAACGGCGCGATCGCGATGTCGAAGTGATCGCCGCCGGGCGTGACCATCTGGTAGGTCCCCTGCATGACGCCGAACGACGTGATCAGCGGGCAGGCGGACGTGTACTCGAATTTCTGGCCGGGACCGAGGATGGGCTGCTGGCCGACGACGCCGGGACCGCGGACCTCTTCGACCTTGCCGTCGGCATCGGTGATGATCCAGTGGCGGCTCAAGAGTTGGACGGTCCGGTCGCTCTCGTTGGCGATCTCGATCGTGTAGGCGAAGAACCACTCGTTGTCGCCGGGATTCGAACGCTCCGGAATGAATCGGGCCCGCACGGAAACCCGTACGCCGTGCGTCACCGCTTGGGACATCGATTCGGCTCCGTCGCTCATGGCGGGGCATTCTAGCCGGATTCGCGGCACGTCGCAGGTCGAGGGGACAGTCCCCTCGACCTGCGAGGCGTCAGAATTTGTATTCGGGATTCTTGGGGTCGAAATCGGCGCCGGTGAGCCCGACGTTGACCTTGAGGTCATGGTGCTCGTAATGCTCGTAGAGATTCCCTTCGTGATCGTAGAGGTCGATCTGTAGCGGCAGCCGCAGGGCGTCGTCGATCCAGAGGACGAGCCGGCCCGCGTAGAAGTCGGGGACGATGACGGCGTCACCGGGCTTCGGATGATCGGCCTGCGTCCAACCGCGGCTCTTGTTCGCGTGCAAGATCACGTACATCGACTGTCCGGTCGCCTTCGCGACGTCCCAAAGCGTCTGCCCCTTCTCGACCGTCGGCGACGTTCCCGTCGGAGGGGTCGTCGCCTGAAGCCGCAGGACGCGGCGTCCGAACAACGTCTCGGTCCCGACGGACGTCAGCGTTCCGACGTTCTTGGCGCGGGCGCGGCGCACGTTGTCGAGCACGAGATCCACGAGATGCACGAGGCTCACCTCGGTGATCGGATGGTGGGCATGCGCCATGGCCAAGGTCCCGTAGGGATCCAGATTCCAATTGAACCACTTGCGAACCCTGAGCCTGTCTTTGTTCCACCCCGGGACGTAGATGACCGCTTGACCCTCACGCGGCCCTTCGGTCGCGTGAAGATAGATCCGATGCGGCCTCTGCCACTTGACGGCGATCGTCTCGGTGCGGGAGAGCTTGGATCCGAAAAGCTCCCGTTTGACGAGGCGCATCGTGTAGTCGTTGGTCGCCGCCGCAGCTTTCTCCATTGACGCCAAGGCATCGAGGGCCTCCGCGTCGTAACGTGGCGTCGCCGCATTCACGGCGACAGCGAAAAGGAGGAGCACCGCCTGCGGAGTCATCATGGTTTCGCGTTCAATGCGCGTTCGACGTACACGAGAAGGTTGGCCGCCACGACCCGCTGCCCCTCCGGATTCGGATGGATGCCGTCGTCGAGGTTCAGCTCCGGGTGGCCGCCGACACCGTCTAGCAGGAAGGGCATCAGGTCCACCTTCTCGACCCGGGCGATACGCGAGTACATCGCCGCGAATGGCCCTGTGTAGTCCGGGCCGTAGTTGGTCGGAATACGCATGCCGAGGAGCACGACGCGCGCGCCCGCGGATTTGGCCTGCTGCACGATCCTGCGGAGGTTCACCGCGATCTTGTCCACCGGCTGTCCTCGGAACGCGTCGTTCACCCCCAACCCGACGACGAGAACGTCGGGATGCTGATCCAGCAGCCAGGTCAATCGCGTCAGCCCGCCCGAAGTGGTATCGCCGCTCACGCCCGCGTTGACCATCCGGATCGGCCGCCCCTTCTCGCGTAACGCCGTCGCCACGAGCGCGGGGAAGGCCTGATCGGCGGAAATGCCGTACCCCGCCGTCAGGCTGTCGCCCAGGAAGATCACGAGAGGCTCACGGCTGACGGCGTTGGCGCATGCGGTCGCCGTGAGATAAACCAAGGCCGCCATGACCCCGCGCATCCAGCTTCGTGCTCTCACGCGTCGTCTTCCCTCGGGAGGCCGGCAGCTCACCATCGTCGATCGCATCGATCTCTCCATCGACCCGGGCGAGTTCGTCGCCATCTTGGGACCTTCCGGAAGCGGGAAGTCCACGCTTCTTGGCCTCATGGCCGGACTCGATCGACCGTCCGAGGGCGAGGTCATTCTCGACGGCCGTCCCATCCAGGATCTCCCGGAAGACGATCTGGCGCTCCTGCGTCGCCGCACGATCGGCTTCGTGTTCCAGTCGTTCCAGCTACTCTCGAACCTCACCGCGCGTGAGAACATCCTGCTCCCCTTGGAGCTAGCCGAGATTCCCGGCTCGCGCGCCCGTGCCGAATCACTCCTCGCGACCGTCGGGTTGGGAGAGCGCGGCCACCACTACCCGTCGCAGCTGTCCGGCGGTGAGCAGCAGCGCGTCGCGCTCGCCCGCGCCTTCGGCCCTAAACCGCCGATCCTACTGGCCGACGAGCCTACCGGCAACCTCGACCGGGTGACCGGGAAGGTCGTCCTCGACACGCTCCTCGCGCTGCGCCGCGAAACCGGCACGACCCTCGTGCTCGTCACGCACGATCCCGACGTCGCTCAGCTCGCCGACCGGAGGATCCATCTGTGCGACGGGAGGATCGAGCGCGAGGAGCGGGCGACTCCGGAGCCGGTCTCGTGAGGCTCGCGCTCGCTTTGCGCCTGATGGCGCGAGAAACGCGCGGTGCCTCCGGGAAGATCCTCTTCTTCATCGCCTGCCTCGCCGTGGGCGTTGCCGCGGTTGTGGCCGTGGCCGGGCTGTCGAACGGCATCGATCGCGGGTTGCGCAAGGAGGCGCGGCAGCTCTTGGCTGCGGATCTTTCGGTGCGCGCGCAAAAACCGATCCCCGCAGCGGTCACGCAGGCGGTTGAGACCCTGGTCGCGAAGCAGCCCGGCGCGAGCGAGACCGCCGTGCGCGAGCTGGCCACCGTCGTGTCGATACCCGGGACGGGCGGTGCACCGGGACCGTCGGCGCTCGTCCAGCTCAAGGCCGTAGGCCACGGCTACCCGTTCTACGGTGCGGTGACGACGAGCTCGAAGCAGCCGCTAGCGAGCCTTCTCGATCCCGAAGGCGCGATCGTCGCCCCGGAGCTCGCCGAGAAGCTCCATCTGACGGAGGGGAGCGCGCTCAGGATCGGCGGCAAGGAGTTCGTCGTTCGTGGGCGCATCCTAGGAGAGCCCGACAAGATCAACGTGTCGTTCGCGTTGGGCCCCCGCGTGATGGTCTCGCTTTCCGGGTTCGAACGAACCGGCCTGGAGGCGTTCGGGAGCCGCATCGACCGGGTGATTCTCGTCAAGCTGGGAAGCGGTGCCACCGCGGGCGACGCGGAAGCGGCTGCGAAAATCCTCCGCGCAGCGATCCCCGAAGCGTCCGGTGTGCGCGTGCAGACCTACGCGGATGCCCAACCGGCGCTGCGGGAGGGACTCCAGCGGATGTCGCGATTCTTGGGACTCATCGCGCTGGTCTCGCTCATCCTCGGCGGGATCGGCGTCTCGCAAACCGTGCGCGCCTGGCTGGCGTCGCGATTCGACGCGATCGCCGTTCTGAAATGCCTCGGCGTGCGGCCTCGCGAGATCGTTCTGCTCTACACCTTCGAGACGGCGTTTCTTGGCCTTGCGGGGAGCTTGGCCGGCGTTGCGATCGCGACCGCGATTCTGGCGTTCGCGCCGCGACTTCTCGCCGGTTTCATGCCCGCCGTCGCGATCGACGCGTGGCAGCCCGCCGCCGTGCTACGCGGGCTTGCCTTGGGAACCGGCGTTGCGATTCTGTTCAGCATCGCCCCTCTCTCGGCGCTTCGCCTCGTGCCCCCGCTGCGCGTGCTACGGCGCGACGCCGAGCCGCTGGCCTCCGGCCCTTTCGCCCGGGTGACGGTCGTCGCGGTCCTCCTCGCGGGAGTGTTCGGCGCGGCGTACTTGCAGTCGGGCTCCGCCCGGATCGCGGCAGGGTTCGTCGCCGGGATGCTCGTCGCCACCGCGGCTCTCGCGGGTGTTGCGAGGCTACTCACCACACTGGTTGCGCGGGTTGCCAGGGAGCGGATTCGTGTCACGTTCCGGCACGGGCTTGCAGGCCTCGCAAGGCCCGGCGCCGGCACGCTTCCGGCGGTCACGGCGTTAGGCCTTGGCGTGCTGGTCGTCGTCGCGATCGTGCTCGTTCACGTCGGGCTGATGTCGCGCCTGCACGCCGACCTTCCCAAGAATGCACCCAACGTCTTCCTCGTCGACATGCAAACCAGCCAATGGCCGCGCGTGCGCTCGATCCTCGACGAGGCGGGGGCGACCGAAATCAACGGCGTCCCGATCGTCAACGCCCGCCTCGTGTCGATCGACGGCGTGGCGGTGGCCGAGCTTGCGAAGAAGGGACCGGACGAGGGTCGACAAAAGTGGATCCTCACGCGGGAGCAGAATCTCACCTACCTCGACGCGCTGCCGCCGGACAACGTCGTCGTCGAAGGGCAGCTCTGGAGCGATCCCGAACATCCCGAGATCTCGATCGAGCGCGACTTCGCGAAGGACATGGGCGCCCACGTGGGATCGACGGTGGTCTACGACGTGCAGGGCGTGCCGCTCGAATTGAAGGTGACGAGTTTGCGGACCGTGGACTGGAAGAGCTTCGGCATCAATTTCTTTCTCGTTGTAGAGCCGGGTGTGCTCGATCACGCACCGCAGATGCGCGTCGCCGCCGCGCGACTTGCCGCGGGGCGCGAGCAAGCGCTGCAAGACCGCCTCGCCGCCGAGCTCCCCAACGTCACGATGCTCAAGGTGCGCGAGATCGTCGAGAGGGTCGCGAATCTCCTCGAGCGTGTCGGCCTGGCGATCCGGATTCTCGGCGGTTTCGCGATTACCGCCGGGATCGCGATTCTTGCAGGCGCGATCGGCGCAACGGCTTCGCGCCGCGGGCGCGAGGTGGCCCTCTTGAAAACGCTCGGCGCGACACGCCGCGGCGTCGTGGCGATATTCGCCGTCGAGTTCGCCCTGATCGGCTTCGTCGCGGGCCTCGTGGGAACCGCCGCCGGCACCGTCCTCGCGTGGGTCGTCCTCACGCGCGGCATGGAGATCGTCTGGACGTGGCGGCCGCTGCTGCTTGCCGGAGCGCCGCTCGCGACCGTGGCGTTGTCGGTTGTCGCCGGGATCGCCGCCAGTGCGGGAGCGTTGCGACGTAGGCCGATCGAGGTGCTGAGGGCGGAGTAGGGACGATTCGCAGTGTCTGTCGAGATTCGTGAGTGGCTCACCTACTGCGTGCGCTCCGGGGTCGTCACGATGCCCTAACAGGCAGGAGGCTCCTGCAAGTGGCAAGGGCGAACCGGCCGAGCTCCGTCAGCGCTTCGGCCGGCCGGTCGCCGCGCGGCTGGACGAAGCATCGGCCGCTTTTGCGGGCGGGTAGCAGGGAGAACTCAGCGCGGCCAGCTCGTGGCCAGGGAACTGCCGTCGGTCCGTGACGACTCCCGCGCCGCCTATTTCTTCAGATCGACTGTGACGCTGTTGATCTTGCCGGTGAACTTGAACGGCGGCGCGTAGGCCTCGTCGACCGCCGAGCCCGTGTCTTCGCCGACGTCGAGCGTTCCACCGAGGCCCAGCGAGAGCGCGTGGGTCGCGGTCATCTTGCCTTCGCCGGCCTTCTGGCCGTTGACGAAGAGCGAGAGCGTGCCGCCCTTGCCGAGCCCGCCGCCGTCGTAGGCAAACTCGCCGCGCAGCTTCGCGGGCCCAGCCGCGAGTGGCGACTTCGAGGTCACGCGGATCAACTTCTGGCCCAGGAAGTTCCCGACGAAGGTGGCCTTACCGTCTTTCACGTAGATGCCGTACCCGCCGTCGCTGCCGCCCATCGAGAACACGGCGCCGTTGACGCTTCCCTTCGGAATCACCACGTCGGCGGTGACGGTGAACGACTTGTTCAACAGGCTGGGCGCGCTCCCCGACGGCAACGCCACGACGCCCGGGTAGTAGGTGAACGACGTCCGTCCGGCCGTGGGTGTCGGCCTGCCTTGCAGCTCGGCGCTCAGGCGCACCGTCTTGCGGGAGTCGAGCGGGAGCACGTTGTACTTGGAGGCTTCCGCCCACCACAGGTCCTGCATCTGGCGCAGCTTCGTCGGATTGCCGGCGGCAAGGTCCTTGGCCTGCGAGAAGTCCTCGTCGATGTTGTACAGCTCCCAGGTCGCCTTGTCGGGGTCTATCTCGGCGGCACCCGATTCCCACGGAATGCCCGTGCGCGAGGCGGCCCACCAGCCGTCGTGGTAGAGGCCGCGATTGACGAACATCTCGAAGTACTGGGTGTGGTGGCGCTCGGGTGCTTTCGCCGAGTCGAACGAGTAGGCCATCGAAACCCCCTCGATAGGGCGCTGCGCCACACCGTCGAGGATCGACGGCGCTTGGATCCCGACGGCCTCGAAGATCGTTGGCGCGATGTCGATGACGTGATGGAACTGCGGCCTCACGCCGCCGCGATCCTTGATCTGCGCGGGCCAGGAGACCACCAGCGGATTGCGCACGCCGCCCAGGTGCGAGGCGATCTGCTTTGTCCACTGGAACGGCGTGTTCATCGCCCACGCCCAGCCGGCGGGGAAGTGATTGAAGTGCTTCGGTCCGCCCAGCTCGTCGATCTTCGCCAGGTTGTCGGAGAGCTTCTCCGGGACGTTGTTGAAGAACGAGTTCTCGTTCAGCAGCCCAACGAGGCCGCCCTCCGCGGACGAGCCGTTGTCGCCGATCATGTAGAAGACCAGCGTGTTGCTCGCGTCCGGAAGGGCTCGCACGACGTCGAGCAGGCGGCCCATCTCGTGGTCGGTCTGGGCCGTGAAGCCCGCGAAGACTTCCATCATGCGGGAGAAGAGCCGCTTCTGGTCGGAGGAGAGGGAGTCCCAGGCCGGGAGCTCTTTCGGGCGAGGCGTCAGCACCGCGTTCTCAGGGACGACGCCGAGTCGTTTCTGGCGCTCGAACGTCTGCTCGCGATAGACCTCGTACCCTTGGTCGAACTTGCCGCGGAACGGCACGATGTACTCGGGCGAGACGTGGTGCGGCGCGTGCGTCGCTCCCGTGGACATGTAGAGGAAGTACGGCTTGTCTTCAGCGATCGACCGCGTGCGGCGCAGCCACGAGATGGCGTGGTCGACGAGGTCGGGGGTGAGGATGTAATTCGGATCGCTCGAGGCCGGGACCAGCTGGTGATTCTCGTACAAGGTGGGGTACCACTGATCCGTGTCCCCGCCCATGAAGCCGTAGAAATAATCGAACCCGTAGCCGCTCGGCCATCGGTCAAACGGCCCGTTCTGGCTCGTCTCCCAGTCGGGGGTGTTGTGATTCTTCCCGAACCATGCGGTCGCGTATCCGTTCTGACGGAGCACCTCCGCCATCGTGCCGACGCTCTTCGGGATGATCCCCGTGTACCCGTCGTAGCCCGTGGCGGCCTCCGTGATGACGCCGTTTCCCGTCGAGTGGTGATTGCGCCCCGTCAACAGCGCGGCGCGGGTCGGCGAGCACAGGGCTGTCGTATGAAAGCGCGTGTAGCGCAGGCCGTCGGCGGCGACACGATCGAGAGCCGGCGTCGGCACCTGGCCGCCGTACGTTCCGAATTGCCCGTAGCCGGCGTCGTCAATGAGGATGAGCACGATGCTCGGCGCCCCCTTCGGCGGGCGAACCGGCTGCGGGAACTCGGGCGGATCGCTCTCGGCGATCGTACGGCCGATCGAACCCTTGAAATGGAAATCGGGGAACGGGAGCACGACGGTTTCGCCGGATGGAGCCGAGCGCGCGGCTTTGCCGCCGGTTGCCGTGTCGGCCGCATGAAAAACGCTGAACGACGAAAGGACGACGGCCAACGCGACGACGTATCGACTCATGAAAACCCTCCGGCTGAATGGGATGTGGCGGAGGCTATCCCGGTCGGCTGGACCGGTCAAGCGCAACGATGCGCACCTGTGCCTCGCCAATTCATCGTGAAGACGGAGGACGGCCCGTATAGAGGACGGCACAACGCTCTGCCGGGCAGGAGTCGCCCGCGACTTGCCGATTCGATCTGTTGGGTGGCGAGGGAGTACCGGCCGAACTCGGTCAGCGTTCGATTCTCCTCGGCGTACAATCCGTGAGTGTTCGAACGCGTGCTCCAGAGGGTTCGGGCTAGGGTCCGTAACCGCCGGTACGTGATGACCGTGCACGCCTGGGAGGAAATGGAGAGCGACGGTCTGTCGATTCTCGACGTCGAAAGCGCGATCCTCTCAGGGCGGGTCACGGAACGGCAGTTGGATCGACCTTGGGGTGAACGGAAGTATGTTATTCGAGGCCGGACGCTCGAAGGGGACGACTCGATAGTTGTCGTGGCGAAACTGGGACCGACTGGCCAGGTTGTCATCTTGACGGTATACGTTGAGTGAACATGACAAAGAAAACGAAGGAAATGTGCGCAGTATGTGGGAAGCCGGGTGTGCTTCACCGGAGACTCACGAGGACCTTTGGGAAGGGGCCATCCCTTCTCGTCGTTGAAAACGTCCCCGTCGTCGCTTGCCCGAATTGCGGTGAGAGCTACATGACGGCGGAGACGCTTTACGAGATCGAGCGCATCAAAACGCACCGTCGGAGTCTGGCGAAGAAGCGAAGCGTCGCTACCGTGAGCTTCGCGTAGCAGCGGAGAGCAACTCGGCGGCCTCAGCAAGGCTGCCCCTCTCATCGGTCGCCGTTCGTCGCGGCCAATTTGGCCGACCTGAATTCAAGCTGGCTCCGCACGATGGTCACGGCCCTGCCGGGTGCGGTTCGTAAGCTCCATCGTCCGGCGGGAAATTGAGAGGCGCGAATGCGACTCGACGGGCCGATAGTCGTTGACGACGAAACAACTCAGAACGCCGAACAATACCGACGACAGAAGTCCACCGCTGTCCTGACGATCATGTTTACGGACATCGAGGATTCAACCAAGATCCGCGAATCTCTTGGCGAGATCGCCTATGAGCGGGCCCGCGAGGAGCACGAGTCAGTGATCTCATCCGTGGTCCATTCCGGGAATGCCGGCGCCGTTGTCAAGGGGACCGGAGACGGACAGCTTGCGGTCTTCGCCGAACCCAGCGTCGCGGTAGAGAAATCGTTGGAGATTCAAGCCCAGTTGCGCGGGCACGAGCACTTTCGGCTCCGGATCGGCCTCGACATGGGTCAGGTCTCGAAGGAAACCATGGGTGGGATAGTCACCGACGTATTTGGCCGACACGTCAATCGTGCCGCACGGATCACCTCGGTGGCCGAGCCGCAGCACGTATTGACCACACACCAAGTCTACGACAGTGCGGTTGGATGGCTCGATTCGGCAAGGATCGGTTGGCGCCCGCACGGGCTCTACAGCCTCAAAGGATTCTCGGAGCAAGTGTCGCTTCACGAGCCCTTCGACCAGCGGCAGTCCAGAGAGGCTGCGTCGCTGGATTACGACGCGGAGGCGACAAACGGTTGGATTGCACCTCCCTCTAGAAGAGCTCCTGATGCGACTCTATCGCCAGACACCACCGCGCCAATGACGCAGGTCCAGGGGAGGACAACGCTTGTTCCGCGCCTTCGCCATACCGCCCCGGCTCAGGACTCAGCGACGCTCGAAGAGCAACTGCACAGACTTTCTTCGGCGCTGTCGACTCGCCGGCTCTCCCCCCGGAGCGGGGGAGTGCTCGCCAAGTTATTCTGGACGATCGGACGAAAGGCCACCCCTCAGAATTCCATCCTGTGGGTGGACGATCATCCTGAGAACAACACTGCACTCGAACGGCTCCTGCAAGCACGAGGCTGCGAAATCACGGTGGTGCGCACGACTGAGGAAGCGCTTCGCAAGCTGAAGACGGGTGGATTCCGGGCCGTCATCTCCGACATGGGACGATCCGGCAATCCACGGGCTGGCCTCGAGCTTCTCGAGCAAATACGAGAACGTGGACTCAGAGTCCCAAGTGTCGTGTACACCTCCGTGAACGCCGCGGCGATCTATGGAGCGGACGCGAGACAACTCGGGGCGATCGAGTGCACCTCAGGCGCCATCACCCTTGTTGCAACGCTGTCCGGGATCCTTTCCCAATGACGACTCAAAGTGTTGGGAGCATATATTCGCCATACTTTCGTTGAGTCCAGCTGTCCGGGATGCCCGGACGCGGACTCGATCGTCGATTCTGGCCAATCCTGCGAGGCCGTTTTTCGCGGTGAAGGCCTCCCGGCACGCCAAAACCACAGCGTCGCCAGAAAAACATCGACGTTTGGACGTTTCACCAGCTGTGCCGCTCTAGGCAGCGAGTCTCCGCTCCCGCGAAATCGAAGCCATTCCAGATTCTCCGCGTGGACATGCGATATTTCGAACTGTATGCTCATGCACATGAGCATATTTGAGGAGGAATGATGGCCCCGACACGACGCGTCCAAATACTGATGGAACCCGAGGAGTTTCAGCAGCTACAGCTCCTCGCCCGGAAGCGCAGGACTTCTGTTGCGAACCTCATCCGCTCCGCGGTTCGAGAAGCGTACCTCGCTCCGCATCCCGCCAAACCGCCGATCGTCGAGGCGATCCTAGCGATGCGATTGGAGTTGCCGGACTGGGCGCACCTCCGCGAAGAACTGGACCGGGGTCATGCGGGTCTTTCTTGACACGAACATCTTCCTGTACGCGGCCGGCCAGACTCATCCGCAAAGGGAGGCTTGCGTTGCGGTGCTTCGCCGCGTAGCGGCAGGAACGCTCGAGGCCACCGCGAACAGCGAGGTGACACAGGAGATTCTCGACGTCCTCGTCCGTCGTGGTCGGGGTGAAGACGGCGTGGCTCTGGCGCGCCACGTCGCGGCCCTTTTCCCGGATCTTCTCCCCGTGACCGGCGAGGACCTGCGTCGTGCGTGCGATCTCATCGAGCGGTATCCGAAGCTCCCCGTCCGCGACGCGGTTCACGCTGCGACGATGCTAGGCAACGGTCTCAAGGAAGTGATAAGCGTGGATGAGGACTTCGACCAGGTTCGCGAGATTCGTCGTGTCGCCCCGGAAAACGCGTGACAAGGCGGGATCACGGTGTCTCGTACTTCTGCGGAGCCATCGATCGCGGACCGCGCGGTGTTCTCCGCGGCAGCCCGAGCGCCGATCGCAGCTGATTGAAGTCGTAGTCCGGCGCCGCGCTGTGCGCGTCGTCCTGCGTGCGCTCGAAGTCCACGATCAGCGCCTCGACCCGCTCGCGGCCGTTGGCGGTGCTCATTGCGTCTCGTGGTGTCTTGCCCATAAGCGCTGGAAGTTGCACGTCCGGCCACGTCGCGTAGTGATCGGCATTGAGCTTCGCGAGCATGGCTTGGACCTCAGGCTGGGATTGCAGCTCCTCATCTCGCCGGCGCGCCGCGCGCTCCTTCGCGGACTTCCGCTTGTGGTTTGCTCCCCAATTCGGCTAGACACTTTTCAGCCCTAGGATTAGGGCATAGAGGTGGGCCGAGATGGGCGATTTCGAGAGGAAGTCGGACGGGCGGCGGATTTTTACTACGGAATTCAAGCGGCAGTCGGTCGAGCGCATTCGGTCCGGTGACACGACCGCGGCGGCGCTTTCGCGCGAGTTGAGCGTGGCGCCGGCCCTCATCCGCAAGTGGATCAAGCTGAGCAAGAGCGGGAGCGCCGCCGCGGTCGACGCGGGCGGCAGCCGTACTTCGAGAGAGCGCCGGCTGTGGCGATCCTCGTCCCACGGCTCCCAATCGTAAAGAACCCAGGGGTCGAAAAGGTCGAGTTCGTCGCGTCCGGGATCGCGGTCCCCCTCCGCGAAATCGAACTCGTCCCAAGCGTCGTCGAAGGCGTCATCGCCGTACTCTCTGCGGATGAGACGCACGACCTTAGCCTCGGCGGTGTCCTGAGTCGCCCGGACCGCCCCGGCCGCCAACGCCAGCGGATCGGTCTTCGGCGCGCCGCAGCGGCGCTTGTACTTTTTGCCGCTGCCGCAGGGGCAGGGCTCGTTGCGTCCGATGTCCATGAGGATGACCCTCTGGCAGTCCATCTCGCGCGGGAGCGCCGTGGGAAGGGCCTCGGAAGAGCGCGTGGTCCCGACCGCTCGACCTTCCTCGATTTCACCCGGACCGCGCTCGCGTTGGTGTGAAAGAGGCGGGGAGTGTCCCCTCTCCTAGTACTCCGCCATGGGCGGCAACGCACGGGCCTGGTCCATCCACCCCTTCACAGGCGGTGCCGCGAGGACGGCGTTCAGGTACTCGCGGGCCTGCGGATAGTCCGAGGCCGGCACGTCAAACGCGCGAAGGCGGACCGCCATCGTGGCGAACATCACGTCGGCTGCGCAGAACGCGCCGCACAGGTAAGGCCCGCCGCGGCGCTCTGGGCGGACGAGGGCCGCCTCCCAGAGCGCGAGCACCTCCTGGGCTTCGGCCAGCGCCTCGGGGGAGGCATCCGGGACTCGCGGCAGGAAGCACAGGTTGAACGACATGCCGTCCCGGACCTTCATGAACCCGGAGTGCATCGACGCAGCGAGCCAGCGGGCACGGACACGCAGAGCACGGTCCGCGGGCCAGAGCGCCGGGTATGACGGAGGCGGGAACGCCTCTTCGAGGTACTCGATGATCGCCAGCGAATCGGGGATCACGAGCCCGCCGTGGTGCAGGACCGGTAGCTTGCCCGTCGGTGATACTTTGCGCCTTTCTGCCCGGGTCTTGTCCTGCGTCAGGAGGATCGTGCGCTCCTCGAAGGGGACCCCCTTCCAGGTCAGAGCGACCCATGCCCGCATGGACCACGAGGAGACGTTTTTTTCGCCGATGTAGAGGACCGGTCGCTCGCTCATGCCGTCAGGCTACACCCGAGGGGCTGAAACCGTCACCTTCTCAGGGGCGTAAGTACGAGGGGAGATCACATCCAAATGAAGCGGAAGATCGTCTGGAGCGTCGTCGTCCTCGTTGTGCTCGTCGGCGCGATCGGCGGTTTCGCGATGTCGCGGCGGGGTCCCAAGCCGAAGGGGATCCAGACGGCGAAGGTCGAGCGCCAGGACCTCCAGGCCAAGGTGAGCGCCAACGGCAAGGTGCAGGCCACGAAGAAGGTCGACATCTCGGCGACGGTCCCGGGTCAGGTCGTCCAGTTGGCCGTGCGCGAGGGAGACCTCGTCAAGAAGGGCCAGTTCCTGCTCCAGCTCGACTCCGCAAACTACCGTGCGAGCGCCCGCGGCTCGCGGTCGTCGATGGGAGCGCTCGAAAAAGAGCTCGAAGCAGCTCGCTCCAACCTCGAGCAGGCGAAGGCCGATCGCGCAAGGGCCGAGCGCAATCACGCCGCCGGGATTCTCTCGGATGCCGATCTGCAGCGCGCGCACACGGCGGTGACCAGCGGCGAAGCCTCGATCCTCGCCACCGAGCACCGTATCGAACAGGCCCGCGCAACGGTCGACGGAGTCACCGACACGCTCTCGAAGACGACGATCCGCTCCCCAATGGACGGCGTGGTCACGGCGAGACGGATCGAGGAGGGTGAAGTCGCGGTGATCGGCATCCAGAACCAGCCCGGAACCGTGCTGCTCACGATCTCGGACATGTCGGTCGTAGAAGCGGAAATGGAGATCGACGAGACGTCGATTCCGTCCGTCGCCCTTGGACAGACGGCGCGTGTCCATATCGACGCCTACCCCAACCAAACGTTCGACGGGACCGTCACCGAGGTCGGCAGCTCCCCGATCAGCGCGTCCCCCGCGATCGCGACCGAGGCGATCAAGTTCAAGGTCAAGGTGCAGCTCGCGAATCCCCCCGCCGGAATCAGGCCGGGTCTGTCGGTCCAGGCCGACATCCTGACCGGCTTCCGGTCGAAGGTCTTGACCGTCCCCCTCCAAGCGATGGTCGTCCGCGACGCGGAACACAAGGAAGGTGCCACGAAGACCTCTGGGAGCCCGAAGGAGGAAGAGGGCGTCTACATCGTCGAGAACGGGAAGGCGGTGTTCAAGGCCATCAAAACGGGGCTTCTGGGTGAGTTGTCCGTCGAGGTATTAGACGGGATCAAGGAAGGGGAGACGCTGATCACCGGGCCGTTCCGCGAGCTTCGTAACCTGAAGCCCGGAGATCTGGTGCGCGAGCAAAAACCGGAGGAGGCAGCTCCTCCGCGAGGCTGATGTGTCTTTCGAGGAGCTGGTCAGAACCGCCGTCGAGTCGATTCGAGCCCACAAGCTCAGGAGCTTCCTGACGTTGCTCGGCATCATCATCGGCGTGACCACCGTCGTCGGGGTCGCGTCGGTGATCTCGGGGCTCAACACCTTCGTTCAGGACAAGGTCATTCGATTGGCGCCGGACGTGTACGTGATCACGAAGTTCGGCATCATCCGGTCCAGGGAGGAATTCCTCGACGCCCTCAAGCGCCCCGACTTCACGCCACGCGACGTCGCTCGCCTGGAGGCGACTTTGACTCGGGCCGAGGCTTTGGCCGCCGACGTCACCGGCCGTTCCCCGGTCAAGCACCGCGACAAGCGTCTTCCCGACACGCCCGTGCACGGTTGCACGGCGAACTACGCCGAGATCATCGGCAAGGACATCGAGTCGGGGGGCTGGTTCGCGGATGTCGACGATCGCGCCTCGCGTGCCGTCGCCGTGGTCGGCTGGGACGTCAAGGACGAGCTCTTTCCGCGCCAAGACGCGATCGGCCGGACGTTCACCATCGACGGCGTTCCCTTCCGCATCGTCGGTGTGGTGGCGCAGCAGGGGAGCGTCTTCGGGCAGACCGAAGACAACCACGTCTACGTCCCGATGTCGACGTACCGGAAAACGTGGGGGACGCGCAACTCGATCGACATGCTGATCAAGGCGCGCGGCGGTGTACCGGGCGTGGACGAGTCGGTGGACGAGGTGCGCGCCGTCCTCCGCGCCCTCCGACACACGTCGTTCCGGTCGCCCGACCCGTTCGGCGTGATTACCGCCGAGTCGTTGCAAGACCTCTGGCGACAGATCTCGGCCGCCGCATTCGTCCTCACGTTTCTGATCGCGTCGGTCTCTTTGGGTGTCGGCGGGATCGTGATCATGAACATCATGCTCGTCGGCGTGGTCGAGAGAACTCGCGAGATCGGCGTCCGCTTGGCGTTCGGGGCCAGGAAGCGCGACATCCGGCGGCAGTTTCTCTTGGAGGCGACGATTCTCTCGAGCGTGGGAGGAGTACTCGGTGTCGCGATCGGCGGACTCGTGCCGCTTCTCGTGCGCCTGCAGTTCAACTTCCCGGCCCAATTGACCCCCGCCATCGCGTCCATGGGGTTGTCGCTCGCGATGATCGTGGGGCTCGTGGCCGGATACTGGCCGGCGCGCAACGCGTCGAATCTCGTGGTCGTCGATGCGCTGAGGGACGAGTCGTGAGCCCGGGGATTCTCCGCAGGTCGATCTGGGAGAACGTCCGCTTCGCGCTGGGCGCGATGAAGGCCCAGAAGTTGCGTTCGTTCCTGACGTTGCTCGGAGTGATGGCGGGCGTTTCGACGGTCATCATGATGGTCAGCTTCGTCGTCGGCTTCAACAACCAGGTCACGGAGTCGTTCACCGCCTTCGGCACGCAGCTCGTCCAGTTCCAGAAGTACGAGCCCCGCTTCGGCGGACATGGCGGGCCGCCGGAAGCTGAACGGAATCGCCGCGATCTGACCGTGGAGGACGCCTGGGCCTTGAAGCGGCTTTCGAAGCTCGCCAAGGCCGTATCCCCGGAGCGCTACATGTTCGGCGACCCCCCCGTCGTCAAGGCCGGCCGCCGCGAGGCCAACTCGCCCCTCGTGTTCGGCGCGGCGCCGGACTACTGCGAGGCCAACGTCCACTTCGTCGATGACGGCCGGTTCCTGTCCGACGTGGACTTGAACCATATCGCGAACGTCGCCGTGGTGGGGCCCGACGTCGTGTCGGTGCTCTGGCCGCTCCAGGACCCGATCGACCAGGAGCTGGCGATCAACGGCCGGACGTACCGCGTGATCGGCGTCTTCGAGCACCAAGCGCAGAGTTTCTTCGGGTCGAGCGACAACTACATCGCCATCCCGATCACGACGTTCGACGAGCAGTTTCCCGAGGTGAAAAACGGCGGTGGGGACACGATCCACATCGCCACGGTGCCCAGACGCTCTCAGGATTTCAATGCGTTGATCGAGGAGGAAACGGCCATCCTGAGGGCGCGCCGCGGCCTGAAGTCGAATCAAGAGAACGACTTCGCGCTGATGACGAGCGTCGGGCGGCTCCGTCAGTTCCAGCAGATCACGGGGACGGTCGCCGCCGCGATGATCGTGATCGCGGGGATCGCGCTTTTGGTCGGCGGCGTGGGGGTGATGAACATCATGTTGGTGAACGTCACGCAGCGCACGCGCGAGATCGGCTTGCGCAAGGCGCTGGGCGCCACGCGGCGCGACATCGCGACGCAGTTCCTGGTCGAAGCGGTGACGTTGACCGGCATCGGCGGTGCGCTCGGGATCGGCTTCGGCTTGGGTGCGGCATTCGTCGCGCGGGCGACGATCCATTTCCAAGCGGCGGCGCCGCTGTGGTCGGTCGTGCTGGGCTTCGGAGTGTCGACAGCCGTCGGTCTCGTGTTCGGCATGTGGCCGGCGCTCAAGGCGGCGCGGCAGGACCCGATCGACGCCCTTCGATACGAATGATCGACACCCACTGCCATCTCACCCACGCCAGGTTTGCCGACGACGTCGACGCATCCATTGCGCGAGCCCGCGCGGCCGGCGTCACGGCGTGCGTCACCGTCGGGACCGGCGTCGACGATGCGATCCACGCGCGCGAGCTCGCACGCCGCCATGCGGGCGTCGTCTTCGCGACCGCGGGACTCGACCCGTTCGCAAGCCACGCTGCAGGCGCCGACTTCGACGCAGCCTACGACGCGCTCGTCGAGCTCCTCGAGGAGGGCGGCTTCTTGGCGGTCGGCGAGATCGGGCTCGACTATCACTACGACCTCGACCCACGCGCGGTCCAGTCGGAGCGGTTCGAGCGCCAGCTCGACCTCGCGGTCCGGCTCGACCTCCCCGTCGTCGTCCATGTCCGCGAAGCGCACGCCGAAATGGCCGCGATTCTGAGAGTCCATCCCCGCAACCGGGGAGTGATCCACAGCTTCACCGGTGGCCCGGCCGAAGCGGAGCGGTACCTCGCGATCGGGTGGTATCTCGCCTTCAACGGAGTCGTCACGTTCAAGAACGCGGACGAGGTGCGCGCCGCCGCTCGAGTCGTTCCGCAGAACCGCATCGTCGTCGAGACGGACAGCCCCTATCTGGCGCCCCACCCGAAGCGCGGGGCGCGCTGCGAGCCCGCGCTCATCGCGCACACGTTGGAAGCCCTCGCAAGCGCCCGCGCGGAAGACATCGCCACACTCGACGCGGTCACAACAGCGAACGCGCGGGAATTGTTCCGTCTCGAACGCTGAGCGCCTACGAGGAGGAAGCATGATCTGGGAACGCCCGCCCTACCGGATCTCCGACCAGCCGGAGGTCGTCGACATTGCACTCGTCCACGAATTCCTCGCGAAGTCCTACTGGGCACGGGGCATTCCTCGGGAGACCGTAGCTAGAGGAATCGCGCATTCAATCCCGTTCTCGGTCTTTCTGGGGGAACGGCAGGTGGGTTTCGCCCGGGCGGTTACCGACCGGGCGACGTTCGCCTACCTCGCCGACGTATTCGTGGTCGAAGACGAGCGGGGCCGAGGGCTCGCGGCGTGGCTCGTGGCGACCGTCCTTTCGCACCCCGACCTGCAGGGGTTGCGACGGTGGATGCTGGTCACGCGCGATGCCCACGGGCTCTATCGCAAGTTCGGCTTCACGGCCGTCGCGGATCCCACCATGCTCCTCACGCGGCACGACCCCGACGTCTATACGCGCTAGACTCGCGTCTTTCGCGGGGGAGATCATGCGGGGATCCAGCGCGTCACGGCCCGGGACGAGTGGACGTGGCGTGAGGCCCGAGGCGGTCGTCCCACGGATTGCGCGGGCGCCGGCGCTTGAAACGCTCGACGAGGCGTCGTGGGCGCGCGTGCCCGCCGTCCTACTCCGGCGTGCCCAGGACGGTGGTCCCCCCTTGCAGGCGACCGCGGTGCGCATCGCGCACGACGACGGCGCCCTCATGCTGCGCTTCGATTGCGACGACCGGGACATCTGGGCGACGCACGCGCAACGGGACGCGCCGCTCTGGGAGGAAGAGGTCGTCGAGCTGTTCCTGGCTCCGGGGGAAGACGATCCGTCGGACTACGTCGAGATCGAAGTCAACCCGCTCGGCGCTGTTTTCGATGCCCGGATCGCAAGCCCGGAAGGACGCCGCGATTCGATGCGCGTCGACGCGTCATGGCACGCCTCGGGCCTCGTCACGGCGGTCGATCGCTCGTCGCCGGGAACGTGGAGCGCAGAGCTCGTGATCCCCTGGGGCGACGTTTGTGTCGGAGCTCCGCCGCGTCTCTGGCGGGCGAATCTCTTCAGGATCGAGCGGCCGCGCGACGGCGACCACGAGTATTCCTGCTGGTCGCCGACGCTTGCCGACCCTCCCGACTTCCACATCCCGGCCTTCTTCGGGAAACTGATTCTCGACGGCCTCGAAGAGGAGTGAATATGGCCGACGCCGATACGCTTCAATCCT
This sequence comes from uncultured Acidobacteriota bacterium, assembly GCA_964619965.1. Lineage (GTDB taxonomy): Bacteria > Acidobacteriota > Polarisedimenticolia > Polarisedimenticolales > DASRJG01 > DASRJG01. The sequence goes on along the minus strand of CAZUGP010000007.1, from coordinate 4,881 downwards.
TGGTGGAGCGGGACCGGGAAAGTCTGCGTGAAAGTGGTTGGCGTTGCCGACCTCCCGACGCGATTTGGCGACTTCCGCATCGTTGCGTTCTGGAACAACCGCGACGCGGCTGCACTCCGAGTGTTTGACGGGGGACGCGCTGGGGTCGTTGCGCTGCGATTGTCGCGATCAGCTCGAGGTGGCGCTCTCTGCGTTGGGCGCGATGAAGCGAGGCTGCCTCATCTGTCTCATGACGAACAACCCGGCGAAGATCCGGCAGCTGACGCAGTACGGGCTGCGGGTCAGCGGACGTATCCCGCACGTCATCCCGTCGAATCCCTACAACCGCTTCTACCTAGAGACCAAAGCGAGCCGCTCCGGGCATTTCATCGACCTCGCGGGGAAGTCGCGCCTCCCGGAGCAGAGCGATCCCGTGGTCGTCGAAGGCATGCCCACCGAGCGTCTTGACACGATCGGTTGAAGTGGTCATATTGACCCCGGTTTTATTTCAATAGTTCAAATTCTTAAGGGCCGTCGCGATGCGAGAGAAAGCAGTCTTCACGACGTTCGAGGCTGCGAAGCTCTGCCACGTTTCGCCCCTGTCGATCATCAACTGGGTCAACGCCGGTCGTCTTCCGGCCTTTCGCACGCCGGGTGGGCACCGGCGGATCCGCCGCGAAGACCTCGCACGATTCATGCGGGAAAACGGCATCCCCCTTCCGGAAGAGCTTCGGGATGGATCCGGCCGCTCGCGTGTCCTCGTCGTGGACGACGAAGCCGCGATTCGGGACGTCATCGCGGAGAGTCTCTCGCACCGCCCGACGCCCTACGAGGTCATGGTGGCCGCCGACGGATTCGAAGCGGGCCGCCTGGTCGCGACGTTCCGTCCGGACGTCGTGCTTCTCGATCTGCGCATGCCGGGGCTGGACGGGTTCCAGGTCTGTCGGACGATCAAGGGCGATTCGGAGACGGCCTCGACCGTCGTGATCGCGATGACCGGCTACCACACGCAAGAAACCGAAGCCCGGATCGTGGAGTGCGGCGCGGTCCGTTGCCTCTCGAAGCCCATCGAGCCGTCCGCGGTCGCCGCGGCGATCGACGTCGCGCTCGGGCAGGCCGTCGCCGCGAAGCGGCGCCGCCGGCCCGCCCGCGCGTGATCGGCTTGCCTCGCTAGAGAACCTCGCGGCAGTCGAACGTTGTCGTCGAGCCTGCCAGGCTCAACTTCACGACGGAAGGCTCGATGGTGCAACCGGTGAATCCCGCGTCGCAGGTCAAGACGCCGGGCCGTCCGAAGTCCATGCGAAAAAACGAGACCTTGGAGGGCGCTGTCGTGACCGAGACGTTGATGTCGCATTCCATCGTGAGCCTGCCGTTCAGCAAGACGACCGGTGCGATTCTCTCGCAGGCGTCGCCGATCCCGTCGCGATCGCTATCGGGCGGCGTGGTCTCGCCCGGCAAAAGCGGATTCGGATACCACAAGCAGTTGTCGGCGCCGTCGGCGACGCCGTCTAGATCCTGATCCGGAATCGTCGGCTTGCCCTCCGTGTCGAAATCGGAACACGCATCTCCGATCCTGATCGATTCTTGGGCCAGGTTCACGTTCGCCTGATCGGCATTGTTCACGATCGGGCAGTTGTCGGAGCTGTTCGGGACGCCGTCCCCGTCGGGGTCCGCCGAAGACGAAAGGTCGGGTCGAGCGGCCGCTCGAAGCTCGAGCCGCGAAAGCGTAATCCGCAGCGTCGCATTCAGCAGGTCAATTCCCGGCAAGAGGGTCAAACCCGAGGACCGGCACGATGTGACGAACGGGACGAAAGCCAAGGCGTTCAGTTGATACGAGCACGGCCCCGAATAAAGGAACGAATACGTTCCATCGACGCCTGCAATGTTCCGGGCCGACAGCTCCTCGACCCTGAACGAGACGATCTGAGGCGACGGGAGCGGCGAGACCTGCGTCGCCGCCATCGAATTCGTGATGTCGAAGTTCAAGCTCGCTTGGGGAGGAAGCGGATCCCTCACCGTCTGGCACGCAACCGAGATCGCGATCGTTGCGAGGACGGCAAAGGTCCGCGCCGCGCGCAGCATTTCGGGCACCCCTTACTCGAGCGTCACATTCGCGAGCAGGGCGGCTCTGAAGGTCGCCTGGTTGAACGCGGTCAGACAAGGGGTGCCGCCCGGACCGCATCCGAGCTGACATGTGTAGGCGGACTCGTAACCCGCAATCAGGCCGGGGACGTTTACGGTCAACGCCAGCTTCGTCTGACCCGGTCGAATGGTGAAGGCCAAGGTGGTGAGACTGTCGGGGGGCTCCGTGAACCGATAGTTCAGAGGCACTTGCCCGGCGGGTTGACTGCCATCCAAGACGGCGACCCCTTCGATGCAGGTCGCGGGGTTGGGTGCGACGTTGCTGTCGTTCAACGACAGGCGTGTGAATTCGATGAGCGACACCCGGTAGGTTCCGGCTGATAGCGCAATACGCGTGAACGAGACCTCCTGAGTCTTCGTGAGGTCGGCGTTGAACGGAGTGAATCGGAACAGCAGTCGCTCCGTGCCGTAGACCGCGGCGGTGGCCGGGTCGGCCGGAAGCACCTGGATCCTGTTGATATTGAATGCGGCGCTTTCGTACCGTATCGGGTCCGTACCTGGCGGGAGGCTGGGTAAATACGTCACACTCAGATCCTCGGAGCCGCTACTGAGCGTTTCGTGGCTGCACCCTGTCACCGCGACAGCAACCGAGGCCAGCGCGTAGAAGAACAACATCTGCCGAAGCGTTGGTCTCATGATCTTACTAACCTCCGTGGCCACGATCTCGTGCCGCCGAAGACGTTACCGCCGACTCGACAAAGAGCGGCGAACTATAGACGAGATCGCGCGGTGAGACAACAGCGGCTACGGACAGGTCGTTGAGGTTCTGGGAGTCAGGTTACTCTGCGTCCCGTACGTACCACTGCCGCCGCACGCATTCCTACCCCGCGACAGATACCAGAATCCCGTAGCCGGCGGGGGAACCGTGGCATCCACCAGGACCGCGGCGACCAGATCGCCGAAGCAAACCTCGTCGCCCGAGCCGGGGCCGACCGGAAGAGCGCCCAAGTCCCCACGGACGACGTCGTAGTGTGGTGAATTGGGCATCGGGTCCCAGACGAACGTCGTGTTGTCGGTCTGCACGCGGAAGTTCTGCGTTTCGGGGGGAGCCGCGATCGGCGTCCCGGCGCAGGCGCCGCCACCACAAACATCACCGGCGGTGCATTCGTTTCCATCGTCGCATGCCGCACCGTCTGCCTTGGCGGGGTTCGAGCAAATCCCGGTGGCCGGCGCGCACGTCCCCACATCGTGGCACTGATCGCTCGCCGTGCAGGTGACGGGATTCGTTCCGACGCACACGCCGGCCTGGCAGGCGTCAGTCAGTGTGCACGCGCTCCCGTCGCTGCATGCCGCCGTGTTGTTCGTGTGCACGCAGCCGGTCCCCACGACGCACGAATCGTCGGTGCAACTGTTACCGTCGTCGCAGTTGAGGGTGCCGCATTGGCAGGCGTCGCCCATGCCGTCGGCGTCGGTGTCGGCCTGATCGACGTTCGCGACGCTCGGGCAGTTGTCGCAGGCATCCCCCTGCGAGTCGCCGTCGACGTCGCCTTGAGTGATGTTGGTGGCGAGTGGGCAATTGTCGCCGATGTCTCGGGGCGTGTCCGTGTCGCTGTTCAGGTTGGCCGTGGCGCACGTCGGCGAGGGCGTGTGATGCTGCGGCGGCTGCCCCGTAGTCTCCTTCGTACAGGCCGCCGACTCGCCGCACGTGTTGCGGCTGCCGATGATGTAGTAGAAGCCGTTCCCCGGCGTCGGCGTCGCGCCGTCGTTGACCGTCCTCGCCGCGTTCTCGGTGTCGAAACAAGTCTCGTTGTAGGCGAACGGGACACCGCCGCCGAATGTCCCACGATACACGTTGTACGTCGGCGCCTGGTAGGCGTGAAGCCACTTCAACGTCGCAACGGCTCCCGCCTTGTCGAGCCGGAGCGAGCTCCCGACCCGGTCCGGAGCTTGGCTGATCGCCTTCGCTAGCGGAGCGCAGTCTGACACGTCGAGAACCCCGTCGTTGTCGTCGTCCGTATCGAGGTAATCGACGGTCCCGTCGCCGTCGAAGTCGGGCTGAAACTCGAACGCGCCCATGTCCACCGTGGCGACGCCGTTGTAGTCTTTGTCCTGAATGCGCGGGGCGCCGTCGTAGTCCGTAAGAAGGGCCGTCGCGACCGTGTTGTCGCCGGCCTCGATCACCGGGCTCGACGTCAACAGGTGAAAGTCCGGCGGGACGCCGTTGCGATTGACGTACAGCGGGTCGACGGAGACCCCTCCGTTCACCCCGATGTAGTCGGCGTCGACCTTCGTGCCGCCCACGTTCGCCGGGGTGTTGCCCCACAGGTCGTTGAACCGCACCGTCGGATTGGCGCCTGACATGACATAGAGCCCCCCGGCCGTACCGCTTCCCGTCGCCTGGTTGGACGTCACGAGGTTGTTGACGAACTCCGCGACATCCCCCGCGTTGGCTGTGGTGCCGAAGTAGATCGCCCCCCCGTGGAATCCGTTGTTGTTGTAGAACGTGTTGTTGTAGATCTTCGCGCGCGTTGTATCCGTTCCGATCCCACCGCCGTCGATGCCGCCGTTGTAATTGAAGATGTTGTTGTCGACCGTCGCCCGCGACGGCTCGACCGTCGCCGACGGGGCGTATTCGCTGAACGCAATGCCGGCGCCGAAGTCCGAAGAGTCGTTGTCCCAGATGAGGTTCCCGCTGATCTTCGTCTCCTGGACGATCACGCGGCTGTACATGGCGATCCCGCCGCCGGAGCCTATTTGGTTCGACGTCAATGGGTTCCCGGCCAAGTTCGTCTTGATCGTGTTACCGATGATGATCGGCGC
>CAZUGP010000006.1:0-13228 GCA_964619965.1 uncultured Acidobacteriota bacterium | reverse complement strand
TATCCCAGCAGACGTTCAAGGCCTGAATGCGTCCGTCCGGAAAGCGGATCAGGTACTGCTGCAGCGGGTCGACGCCGAAGGTGTAGGCGATCTCGTAGTCGTGGAGCTTGCCGTCCGGCCCGTCCGTGCGCGCGTAGAACCGCCCATCCTTTTGGGTGAAGGTCGACGTCACGCCGAAGTGGGTGAACGTCGCGCCGCTGAAGTCGCCGACAACCGTGGTTCTATCCGCGACCTCCATCGCCCGATCGTGGTGGGAGCCGCGCCAGCTGGCGGCCGCGGCCTCGTGGCAGCCCTCGCACGACGCCCGGCCGACGAACGTGGCGGGCGGCGCAGGATCGTGTTCCCTGGGGGCGGTCGGTGTGCCGGTCCCGCACGCCACGGCGAGCAATGCCGCAAAGAGCGGTGCGCAGCCGCGAAGCGTAACGTTCATCCGCGCCCAATTTAACACCGCGTTAACACCGCCGTTACATGCTCGCAAATGCGGGACCCTTCAATGGACGCGTCGGCTCCTTCCAGTGCACAGAGGGGTGACTGGAGAGCGAGCCGGCAAGGCACGGAGGCAACGTGAGTAGTAACAGTTGGAGAGTCCTGATCGGTGGGCTGGTTCTCGGCACGACGCTGGCATTCCCGATTCTCGCTGCGGACGAACCCAAGCCGGAGACGACGGCCGACGCCTCGGATCCGACGAAGGGCTTCGTCACATTCAAGTCGGGGGACAACTCCTTGACGCTCGGCGCATGGGGTCAGTTCCGCGCGACGGTCGACGACAAAGACGAGTTCGACGGCGACACGGCCGGTTCCGGCGTCGGCACGGCTGACGGGACGTCGGTCTCATTCGCGATCGTCCGGCTTCGTCCGTACCTCCAGGGCACCGTGTACAAACCGTGGTTCAAGTACAAGTTCGAGTTCGAGCTGGGCCCGCTCAAGACCGACGCCACGAACAACATCGGGAACACTCGCCTGACGGACGGATTCGTCGAGTTCGCCCCGGTTCCGGAGGCCGTCGTGCGCGTGGGCCAGTACAAGGTCCCGTTCGGCCTCCAGGAGTTGACCTCGGATACGAGGCAGGAGTTCGTGGACCGCTCGATCGTGAACTCCAAATTCAGCGTGAGCCGAGATATCGGCGTGATGCTCTACGGCAACGCCTGGGAGAAGAAGTTCGGCTACCAGGCGGGCTTCTTCAACGGCTCCGGCCAGAACAACCCGCAGGAAGACCAGAAGCAGATGTACGCGGCCAGGATATGGATCGATCCACTGGGCGAGTACAAGATCTTCGAGTCCGCCAACGACGCGTCGGCCGAGCACGTTCTCCACTTCGGGCTCGCCTATCGCGGCGGCGAAGTGATGAGGGGCACGGCGACGGCCGGCGTGTTCGAGGACGCGGACAACGAGACCGCGGCTGACCTCGAAGTGGCCTGGCGGTGGAGCCGGGTTTACGCCATGGGCGAGTATTTCGTCCAGAAGGACGAGCAGAAGAATCCGGCGGCGGGACCCGACGTGACCGCTCGAGGATGGCACGCGCAGTTCGGCGTGATGGTGACTCCGAAGCAGCACGAGCTGGCGCTCAGATTCGCCCAGCTCGAGCCCGATGAGGACGTCGCCGACGCGAAGCAGCAGGAGATTCGGCTCGTCTACGGCTACTACATCAAGGGACACAACTTGAAGATCCAGGCCGACGTCGCCCAGGTCAGCTTCGGCGAGAACTTCTCGACACTGTCCTCGCTCGCTACCCGAAACGTCAGTCCGGGTCTCGATCCGACCAAGCGCCTCGTCACGCTCCCGGGCACCGAGCTCAAGGACACGCAGGCGCGCATTCAAGTCACCGTGGCGTTCTGATCACCTCAAGGAGAAACACGCGATGAAACAGACGAAGATCCTCGGCGCGCTCGCCCTCGCGGGCGCGTTCGCCGCCGGGCTCCCGGCTTCGGCCCAAGCGGTCAAAGTCGAAAAGAGCATCAAGGGCTATGCCCAGGCTGCCGGTGTGTCCGGAAACCTGAATTCGATCGGGTCCGACACGCTCAACAACCTCATGACGCTCTGGGCCGAGGCGTTCCAGAAGGAGTACCCGAGCGTCAAGATCCAGATCGAAGGGAAGGGCTCGTCGACCGCACCACCGGCGCTCATCTCCGGGACCGCGCAGCTCGGACCCATGAGCCGCCTCATGAAGCCCGAGGAGGTCGACGGTTTCGAGAAGCAGTACGGCTACAAGCCGACGGCGATCCGCGTCGCTGTGGACGGCCTGGCCGTCTTCGTCAACAAAGACAACCCCTTGGCCGAGCTGACCATGCCGCAAGTCGACGCGATCTTCTCCAAGACAAGGAAGGGCGGCGGCGCCGACGACGTCATGACCTGGGGCCAGCTCGGCCTCACCGGCGCGTGGGCGCCGAAGCCGATCAGCCTCTACGGCCGCAACTCGGCGTCGGGCACGTACGGCTACTTCAAGGAGCACGCCCTCTACAAGGGGGACTACAAGGACACCGTCAAGGAGCAGCCCGGCAGCGCCGCGGTCGTTCAAGGGATCACCGCCGACAAGTACGCGATCGGCTACAGCGGCATCGGGTACAAGACCTCCGACGTCAAGTCGCTCAAGCTGGCGGCCAAAGACGGCGGCGAGTTCGTCGGCGACGATGCGGCCAACGTCTACTCCGGGAAGTACCCCCTCGCCCGCTTCCTCTACATCTACGTCAACAAGGCGCCGGACAAGCCGCTCGGCCCGCTCGTCCGGGAGTTCATGGCGTTCGTTCTCTCGAAAGACGGACAGGAGATCGTCGTCAAAGACGGCTACCTCCCGCTTCTCGGCCAGCATGTCGCCGAGGAGCTCCCGAAGCTGAAGTGACGTGAGACCGACCTCGCCGCGCCGCCTGTTCGCCGACAAGGCGGCGCGTTGGCTCGTCACCGCCGGGGGGCTCGCGATCATCGCGAGCATCCTCGGCATTCTCGTTTTCATCGTGCGAGAAGTCGCGCCTCTCGCTTTCTCGACCACGGTTGCGACCGAGAGAGTCCACGAGATTCCGGGAGGCGCGGCGCTGGCGGTGCTCACCGACGAGTACCGCGAGCTCGTCGCCGCTCTCGATGCCGACGGTCATGTCCGCGTAGCGCGTTTGGCCACCGGCGAGATCGTCGCGGACGCCGCCGTGGTTGCAGGGCTAGTCGATGCCGGCGCCGTCTCTGTGCCCCCCGGGTCGACCGCATTCGTCGTCGCGACGAAAGACGGGCGGGTCGTGATCCAACGGGTCGCGTTCTCCGCCTCGTTCTCGGGAGGACGCCGCGTCGTCTCGGCCCACCTTCCGGCCGCCAGCGTTGTCGTCGTCGATGACGCCCGCCGCCCCATCACACGCGCCGCTGCGCAGGTGTCCGTCGACGGTGAGAGCCTCGTCGTGGCGGCTGCCACGGCCAACGACGAGGTCGTCCTGATCCGCGAGACCGCGACCACCAACGCGATGACCGGCGAGATCGTGCGCTCCTCGTCGCGCGGGACGGCGGTTCTTCCCACGGGAGTGACCTCGATCCTGTTGGACATTGCTCAGGCGAACCTCTACGCGGGGCTTGACGACGGACGCGTCGGCTGGTTTCGCATCAAGGGCGACGGCACGCCGTTCGACCTCCTGCTCTCGCCGGCGTTTCCATCGTCGATCTCTGCGATCACGCTCCTGATCGGTGACCGCTCGCTCGTCGTCGGGCGGGAAAACGGCGCGATCGAGGTGTGGTTCCCGCAGCTGCTGGGCACCGACCGCTCGCTCCACCGCGTGCGGTCGTTCCCGAGCCTCCCCGGTCCGGTACGCGCGCTCGCCCCTTCCCCGCGAGGAAAAGGGTTCCTCGCCTTGGACAAGGGCGGCGCCATGGCGCTGATGTATTCGACGTCTGAGCGTGTGCTCTGGTCCGGGCGAGCTCCCGTTCCCGATGCAACGGCGATCGCCTACGCCCCGAAGGCCGATGGCGCGCTCGTGGCTGCCGCTTCGGGGTGTGCCGCGCTCGCGATCTCCGCTCCGCATCCGGAGGTCAGCTTTCGCGCTCTCTTCGGCAGAGTCTGGTACGAGGGGTACGAGAAGCCCGATTACTCCTGGCAATCGTCGTCGGGGACGGAGGATTTCGAGCCGAAGCTCTCGTTGACCCCGCTGCTGTTCGGGACGCTCAAGGGGACTTTCTATTCTCTGCTGCTCGCCGTGCCGTTCGGCGTGCTGTCGGCGATGTACGCCTCGCAGTTCCTCCACCCCTCGTTGCGAGGCGTCGTCAAGCCTGTTGTCGAGATCATGGCGTCGCTCCCGAGCGTGGTCTTGGGTTTTCTGGCGGGATTGTGGCTCGCACCGCTCCTCGAGCGCGTGCTCCCGGCTCTCGCGCTCATGGTTCTCGTGGTGCCGCCCACGATCGTTCTGGCCGGCCTGTCGTGGGAGCGCGTGACGCGGCGCTTCGGCGCCCGGGTCCCCGCCGGCACCGAGGTGTTCTTCTTCGTCGTCGTGTTGGCGGCGTGCGGCGCGGGATGCCTCGGGCTCGAGCCGCTCTTGGAGAAAACGGCGCTCGGCGGAACACTCCCGACGTGGCTCCTCGAAACGTTCGGCGTCCGCTACGACCAGCGCAACGCGATCGTCGTCGGCCTCGCCATGGGCTTCGCCGTGATTCCGATCATCTTTGCGATCGCCGAGGACGCATTCTCGAACGTCCCGCGGAGCCTGGTCTCGGGCTCGCTCGCGCTCGGCGCCTCGCGATGGCAGACGGTGACCCGCGTGGTCCTTCCCACGGCGAGTCCCGGAATCTTCGCGGCGGTGATGGTCGGCTTCGGCCGCGCCGTCGGTGAAACGATGATCGTGCTCATGGCGACCGGGAACACGCCGATCATGGACGGAAGCCCCTTCAACGGATTTCGCACGCTCTCCGCGAACATCGCCGTCGAGATCCCCGAGGCCCCCGCCGGCGGAACGCTCTACCGGACGATCTTCCTCGCGGCGATGTTGCTCTTCATTCTGACATTCGCCGTCAACACCGTGGCCGAACTCGTGCGGCAGCGTCTTCGCCGCAAGTACTCTTCGCTCTAGGCAGCCCGATGGCCGACAAGAAGCGTTCTTCCGACCTCGCAGGCCGCGCCATGACGTGGCTGACCGGGGGAACGCTCGCCCTGAACCTCGTGCTCGTCGCCGGCCTTCTCGCTGTTCTCATCTGGAACGGTGCCGGCGCGTTCTGGCCGCGGCCGATCGTCGTCTTGACGCTCGCCGACGCCACTCAAGTGATGGGCGAGGTGCACGACCGCGAGGCGATTCCCCAGGAGGACGCAGAGGCCGCTCCGGCGATGCGCTTGAAGCTCAAAGTCGGGAACCGAGACCTGGGTGGCGCCGAATTTCGATGGATCGACGAGTCCCAGGTCGTGTCCCGCGCGTACCCCCGGGACGCCGTAGTTTTAGAGCGGATGGAATGGGGAAACCTCTACGGGTTCGTCGCGGAGACCGGCGCCGACGGGACGCTTGGCGTCACGACAGCAGGGGGCGCACAGAAGGACGTCCCGCGATCCAACATCGTTCGCACCGTCCATCCCAACGCGCTCGGCGTTTGGGGGAAGCTCTACGTTTATTCCTCGCGCGTGCGTGAGTTCCTCCTGGACGACCCCAGGGAGTCGAACACCGAAGGAGGGATCTTCCCGGCGATCTTCGGCACCGTGATGATGGTCTTCCTGATGTCCTTCGCGGTGCTCCCTCTGGGCGTATTGGCGGCGCTGTATTTGCGCGAGTACGCCCGGCAGGGGCCCCTGGTGCGCGCGGTTCGCATCGCCGTGAACAACCTCGCGGGGGTTCCTTCGATCGTCTTCGGGGTCTTCGGGCTGGGGTTTTTTGTCTACCTCGTCGGCGGCTCGATCGACCGCCTGTTTTTCGCGGATTCGCTTCCCACGCCGACTTTCGGGACCGGCGGTATCCTGTGGGCGGCGCTGACGCTGGCGCTCTTGACGGTTCCGGTGGTGATCGTGGCGACCGAGGAGGGGTTGGCCGCGGTGCCGCGGGGGGTGCGTGAGGGATCGCTCGCCCTCGGGGCGACGAAGATCGAGACCATCGTGAAAGTCGTTCTCCCCGCGGCGGCTCCCGGGATTCTCACGGGGATGATTCTCGCGATGGCCCGGGCGGCGGGCGAGGTCGCTCCGCTCATGATCGTCGGCATGGTGAAACTGGCGCCTGCGCTTCCGGTGGACGGCACGGCTCCTTTCGTTCATCTCGAGAGGAAGTTCATGCACTTGGGCTTCCACATCTACGACGTGGGATTCCAATCCCCGAACGTCGAGGCGACCAAGCCTCTGGTCTTCGCGACCGCGCTCCTTCTGATCGTGGTCGTCACGATCGTGAACCTCGCGGCGATCACCCTCCGGAACCGGCTACGCCGGAAATACCAGACGAGCGCGATGTGATCGAGAATCCGATCCTCACGGTCCTCGATCTCTCGCTGTGGTACGGGAAGGCGCGGGCCTTGCACGAGATCACGATGAAGATCCCCGAGAAGAAGATCACCGCGTTCATCGGCCCGTCGGGTTGCGGCAAATCGACGCTTCTCCGTTGCTTCAACCGAATGAACGACCTCGTCGACGGCGTGCGAACGCAAGGGACGATCCGATTCGACGGACAGGACATCCACGACCCTCATCTGGACGTGAACTCGCTCCGCAGCCGCATCGGGATGGTGTTCCAGAAGTCGAATCCTTTCCCCAAATCGATCTACGAGAACGTCGCTTTCGGCTGCCGGATCCAGGGGATCAACCGGAAACGCGACCTCGACCCGATCGTCGAGCGAAGCCTGCGTGCCGCCGCGTTGTGGGACGAGGCGAAAGACCGCATGCATGAGAGTGCTTTGGGCCTGTCGGGCGGCCAGCAGCAGCGGCTCTGCATCGCGCGCGCGATCGCGGTCGAGCCCGAGGTGATCTTGCTCGACGAGCCGTGCTCCGCCCTCGATCCGATCGCCACCGCGAAGGTCGAAGAGCTGATGCTCGATCTCAAGAGTCGCTACACGCTCGTCATCGTCACCCACAACATGCAACAGGCCACGCGAGTCTCGGACTACACGGCGTTCCTCTACTTGGGGACCATGGTCGAGTACGACGAGACGCAGAAGCTGTTCATCAATCCGGCGAAGAAGCAGACCGAGGACTACATCACGGGCCGCTTCGGTTAGGCGCGAGGGAGTCATGGAAAAGCTGCAGCGACACTTCCAGGATCAGCTGGACGTCCTGTCGGAGAAGGTGCTCGTGATGGGCGGCCTCGTCGAGGAGACGATCGGCAACGTCGTCTCCGCGCTCGTCGGCCGCGACTCGGAGCTCGCCCGGCGCGTCATCGGCGACGACGAGAAGGTCGATCGCCTGGATCTCGAGATCGACCAGATCGGCATGGAGATCCTGGGACTGCACCAGCCCGTGGCGCGCGACCTTCGCTTCGTGATCACCGCGATGAAGATCACGAACGACTTGGAGCGGATCGCGGACCTGTGCACCAACGTCGCGGAGCGGGCGGTCGAGCTCAACGACGAGCCCCAGCTGAAACCGTTCATCGACATACCGCTGATGGCGCGGCGCGCGCAGCAGATGGTCCGCGGCGCGCTCGACGCGTTCGTCTCGAGAGACGCCGCCGCCGCCCGCGCCGTTATTGCGATGGACGACGAGCTGGACGACCGCATGGAGCAGGTTTTCCGGGAGCTGCTCTCGTTCATGATCGAGGACCCGAAGACGACCACGCGGGCCCTCCGCTTGATGTTCGTGGCGAAGTACTTCGAGCGCATGGGCGACCAGGCGACCAACATCGGCGAACAGATCGTCTTCATGGCGGAGGGGCGCGTGATCAAGCACCCGGCGATAACCTCCGACGACGGGACCGACGGGTCGGACGGGACGCCATGAAACGCATCCTCGTCGTCGAGGACGATCCCGACATCGCACTCTCCTTACGCCTCAAGTTGGAGCGTGACGGCGGCTTCGAGGTCCAAACAGCGCAAGACGGCGCGGCCGGCCTGCGGCTGGCCGTCGACCGGCCGCCCGATCTCGTCCTGCTCGACGTCAATCTTCCCGGCATGGACGGCTTCGAAGTGTGCCGCCACCTGCGCAAAGACCCGGCGACCGCAGCGACCCCGGTCATCATGCTGACCGCGCGGATCGACGAAAAAGACCGCGTCGCCGGGCTCGACCTGGGCGCTGACGACTACATCACGAAGCCGTTCTCTCCGAAGGAGGCCTTGGCCAGGATCCGAGCGGTCTTGCGCCGGTCCGAGCGGAGCGTCGACGGCCCGGACACGCTCGCCGACGGCGTCCTTCGCATCGACGTCGGCGCGCGTCGAGCCGAAGTCTCGGGCCGCGAACTTTCGCTCACACGCAAGGAGTTCGACCTTCTCGTCGAGCTGATACGGCGGCGAGGCCGGGTGCTCACGCGGGAACGGCTCTTGGAGACCGTCTGGGGGTACGAGTACCCCGGCGAGACGCGCACGGTGGACGTGCACGTGCGCCGCCTCCGTCAGAAGCTCGGGACCCCCGTCGACGAACGGGTCGAGACCGTCGTCGGCGTCGGTTACCGGTATCGGAGCGGCACGTGAGCGGGAGGCGGGGAGTGCTGACCGCGCTTGTCAGCGTCACGCTGCTGGCGGTCGTGCTTCTGGGCTTCGGCGTGATGCAACTGGCACGCATCGCCGCGCGCGGAGAATTCGCCGGAATCGAAACGTTCGGGTTCGCGATGATCCTGGGCGCGACGGCGCTCGTGCTCCCCTCGGCTGTCGGCTGGTTCGCCTATCGGGCCCTCGATCGTCAGATCGAATCGCTGACGGCGGAGATCGATGCGACCCCGAAAGACGGCACGCGTCGGGCGTTCGTCGTGGAAGGACGGAGCTCCGCTGGAGAACTGGGGTCGGCTCTGTCCCGGCTCGTCGCCGAGCTGGCCGACCGGGTCGACGACGGTCGCCGCGAGAGCCGCCTGCTTCAGTCGGTCGTCGTCGCCATGAAGGAGGGAATGGTCGTTCTCGGCCCCGACCGAAAGATTCGCATCGCCAACGAGGCGTTTCGCCAGCTTTTCCGCACGCCGTTCGATCCGGTGGGGCGGCTCCTGGCCGAAGTCGTTCGCGACCCCACGGTCTTCCGGGAGCTTCAGGAGGCTCTTCCGCCGGGAGGCGAGGTTCGCGAGAGTCTCCTGCACCTCCCCGGTCCGGGACGCTCCTTCGAGCTGCGCGTCTCGCCGCTCTCCGGCAGCTCGCCCGACGAGCCCGCCGGCGCCCTCATCCTGTTTTTCGACGTCACGCGCCTCGAGGCTTTGGAGCGCGTTCGGCGCGAGTTCGTGGCCGACGTGTCGCACGAGCTCCGCACGCCGCTCACGTCCATCAAGGCGTTCGTCGAGAATCTGATCGAGGGGCGGCTGGTCGACGGGGACGAGAGTCTGCGGTTCCTCGAGATCGTCCGCAAGCACGCCGATCGCATGGGCGCGTTGATCGACGATCTCACCGACCTGTCGCTGATCGAAACGGGTGCGGTCGCGCTCGACCTCGCGCCCTTGGACGCCTGGGAGGTCGCACGTGACGTGGTCGCGCAATTGGCGTTTCGCGCCCGTGCCGCCGGCGTCGAGGTCCGCCTCGACCTCCCCGCTCCGTTTCCGTTGATCGCCGACCGCAGGCGTCTGGAGCAGGTGCTGGTCAACCTCGTCGACAACGCGATCAAGTTCAATTCACCGGGCGGCAGAGTGCGTCTTGCGGGCGGCGTGCCGGAAGGCCGCCCCCAGATCAAGGTCGAAGACACCGGTTCTGGGATCCCGCCGGACGCTCTGGAGCAGGTGTTCCATCGCTTCTTTCGCGCGGACAAAGCGCGCTCACGCGAGCTGGGAGGAACGGGATTAGGGCTCGCGATCGTGAAACACCTGATGCGGCTTCATGGCGGGCAGGTGTCGGTGGTGTCGGAGCTGGGACGCGGGGCCACGTTCATGCTGGAATTCCCGCCGCAGCCACCCGAAGGCCCCCGGGATCAAGGCTTGGCTTCGGGAACCACTCCCAGGACGGGGACCGGCGGGGTGTAGGCGACGGGGTCGGGGAGCGGCGGCGGGTTCCCCGATTTTTCTATCGCGATGTGCCGGATGACGACCGGCTGGATTGGTTTCCCCTTCCTGTCGGTTTTCACCGCGCAAATCGCCTCGACGACGTCGCGCCCTTCGGTGATTTCACCGAAGCAATTGTGGCTGGCGTTCAAGTACGGTTCGGCCACTATCGAGACGAAAAACAACACCCCGTTGATCCGCCTCAACGACGCCGACGTCATGCCGACCCGGTAAGGGCGCGAGAAGTTGACGGGACCCGGCTCGTAAGGGACCCACACGAGCGGCATGCCGTGGCCCGTACCGGTCGGATCTCCCGCCTCGAACCGCTGCGCAAACGTCGTCTTGTGGATCGCGATCCCGTCGTAGAAGGGAGCCTTCTTCTTGTTCCCGGTGTACGGATCGACGAACTCCATCCGTCCTTGTGCGAACGCGGCGAAGTGCGCGACGGTTTGAGGAGCCTGTTCCGGGACCAGCCTCATCGTGAAGGACCCCAGCGAGGTCGTCACTAGCGCGTACCAACCCTCCGGGCGCCCCGGCTGTTCAGCGGCACCGAGAGTCGCGATCCCGGCCAGAAGAACGAGAAGCACCCGCCGTGCGGATGTCATTCGATCGAGGCCTTCTTGATGCCGTCGAGCTCCGGGTAGGTCTTCTCGAGGAAGGCGTTCCCCTCCTCCGCAATGCGGCCTTGCAGCTGTGTCAGTCCCTCGCCGTAGCCCCCGTAGAGCTTATCCACGACGTCCATCCCCGCGGTCACGTTGCCGAAGGGAGCGAAGCCCATGCTGTCGAGACGCGCGTTGTCCACCAGGTTGATGAAAAGCTGCACCGAGCGGCTGTTCGGCGCGCCGCTCTTTGCGAAGGTGATGAACCCGCGCGCGTTGCTCTGCTTGACGGCGTCGTCCGGTATGTTTGCCTTGAGCCACTTGTTGGCGATCGACGGATCGCCGTGGATCCCCCACTGAACGACGAAACCGGGAACGACGCGGAAGAACTTGACGCCGTCGAAATAGCCGTTCTTGACGAGGTTGTAGAAACGGTCGACGCCGTTTGGTGACCACGCGCGGTGGACTTCGATGACGAACACTCCCTTCGTGGTGTCGAACTTGGCCTTGAACGTTTCCGGCGCTTTGGCCGTGAGCTTCGCCGGATCCCTCAGCTTCTCTGGGGCTCCAAGCACTGCGGAGCCCGCCACGAGTGCCACGGCGACGGCCGCGACCGTTCCAAGAGTCTTCAGGACCATGGTCTTCGTCTCCTCGAAAAGATACCGGCCGATCATGCTACGCGGGGCCTCGAAACCCCGCAACCGGCCTCGGTTTGCCCGATGGTGGCCTCTTCGCCTTCGATACCTATATTTCACTGGGCGGTCCCGGTCCCCGCTGTCGGGGCAAGCGGGTCCGGGGAGGACGGTAGTGCCCCAGCTCGACACGATGTTGCGCGCGCTGGCCGATCGCGGCGCGCGCGAGCTCTTCTTCCAAGAAGGCGCGCAGCCGGCGCTGCGGTACCCCGACGGCGACAAACCCGTTTCCCGCGCCGCCCTGTCGCGCGCCCAGATCGTCACCTTGGTGACCGAGCTGGCGAATCCCCGAGACGGCGGGACCCTGAGGGCCGGAGCGCCCACGCGTTTCGTCTACAAACTGGACGACGGCCGCGCCTTCGCCATCGAAGCGGAAGTCGGCCAGGGGGGCTTCGTCGCGCGCATCGTCGCGCAGGGCGGCGGGCCGGCGGCAACGCCCCAGACGGCCCCGACGGCCGCACCCACGGGGAAGCCCGGTCCCACCGCGACGGCCGTGCCCGTGGAGCAGGCGGGCCAGAAGCCGATCGACCTGGGAAACGTCCGTCCCGGCGCACCGGCGATCGAAGCGTATCTCACGTACATGGTCGACGTCGGGGCGAGCGATCTGCACCTGTCCCCGGGCGAAATCCCGATGCTGCGGTTGCATGGCGAGATGGTGCGTGTGCCAGGCGCAAAGGAATGCTCGTCGGAGGAGACGGCGCGTCTCCTCTTCCAACTCATGCAACCGAGGTACAAGCAGGAATTCGAAGCCGGCTCCGACACCGACTTCGCTCACGAGATCCCGGGTCTTGCCAGATTCCGGTGCAACATCTTCGCCGAGCGCAGGGGTCCGGGGGGCGTTTTCCGAGTCATCCCGAGCAAGATCCCCTCGGCCGAGGATTTGGGCCTTTCGAAGGCGATTCTCGACTTGTGCTTCCTGTCGAAAGGCCTCGTGCTCGTCACCGGGCCGACCGGCTCCGGAAAATCGACGACCCTCGCCGCCATGGTCGACTACGTCAACAGGAACCGTACCGATCACATCATCACGATCGAGGACCCGATCGAATTCGTGCATCAGAACAAGAAGTGCCTCATCAACCAGCGCGAGGTGGGGATCCATACCCAGAGCTTCAAGCGCGCTTTGCGTGCGGCGCTACGCGAGGACCCGGACATCGTGCTCGTAGGCGAGATGCGCGATCTCGAGACGGTCGCGATCGCTATCGAGACCGCCGAGACCGGCCACCTCGTCTTCGGCACGCTCCACACCTCGACGGCTCCATCGACCGTGGACCGGATCATCGATCAATTCCCGGCCGACCGGCAAGCTCAGATCCGCGTGATGCTCTCCGAATCGCTGAAGGGCGTGATTTCGCAGACTCTGTTGAAGCGGAAGGGCGGTGGCCGCGTCGCCGCGCACGAAATACTCATCGGCGTGCCGGCGGTTGCGAATCTCATCCGCGAGGGGAAGACGTTTCAGATCCCGAGCATCATGCAGACCGCGCGCAAGCACGGGATGATCATGTTGAACGACGCGCTCGTCGACCTCGTGCAGCGTGACGTGGTCACCGTCGACGAGGCCTATGTCAAGGCGGTCGACAAGCACAGTCTGCTGATACAACTCAAGAACGCGAATATCCAGCCACCTAAAATGGCGAACCCAAGCTCCTAGCCGCCAGAGATTCGTCCGAATTCCTCTTGACAGCGCGTTGGTACCCTCTATATTGGGGCGAGATTTGGTGATGCCACCAGATCTTGAGCCCCGTTTCCCGGGCGGTGCTCAACAAGGTACCGGGGATAGGAGACAGGAAAATGGCGACGAAGAAAAAGGCTGCGAAGAAGACCACAAAGAAGAAGGCAGCGAAGAAGTAACTCGTTTTCAAGACAACTCAGGCCGTTCGTGGAAAGGGCCGGTGGCAACACCGGCCCTTTTCTTTTG
>CAZUGP010000005.1:0-13238 GCA_964619965.1 uncultured Acidobacteriota bacterium | reverse complement strand
GGCCTCACCATCAGCAGGACGGTGTCGTGCACGGCCGCGCAGGCGGCGGGATACGGTCGCCCGTCGAAGAGCGGAAGCTCCGCGACCGAGCGGCCCGGCCCTTCGATCTCGAGGATCTGTTCGCGGCCCCCGTCGCCGGTCTTGTAGATCTTGACCGCGCCCTCGCGGACGACGAGGAGCCCCTTGGGAGGATCCCCCTCGAGGAAGATCACTTCGCCGCGCATGTGCACCTTCTCGACACAGCGCCTTGCGACCTCGACCAGCGTGGATTCCGGAAGCTCATGGAGGAATGGAACCCCGCGGAGGGTCTCGAGCACGCTCTTCATTCCGGCAGGTTGCCAGCCTCGGCCGCAGGCGTCAACACGCCGGGCGCCGATCCGGCGACGTGACTCAGGTCACAGCGGAACCGGTGGGCGGCCCCGTAGATTCGGTCGTCGAGGAGGACAGTCCATGAATGTCACGCCCCAGACGACGGTTGCCGAAATCGCCAGCGCGATGCCGCGCGCGATCCCGGTCTTCCAGAAGCACGGCATCGACTTTTGCTGCGGCGGGCGCCGCGCGTTGGCTGAAGTCTGCACGGAGAAAGGAGTCGGCTTCGAGACGCTCGTCGGCGAGATCGAGACGGCGAGCCGGAAGCCGGCCGGAGCCGAAACCGATTGGACGACCGAGCCGCTCGGCGCGCTCATCGACCACATTCTCGCGCGCTACCACGCCGGCCTGAAGGAGGAGCTCCCACGTCTTCTCGCCTTGGCGGAGAAGGTCGCGACGGTTCACGGCGCCAATCACCCGGACACCCTGCCGCCCTTGCGCGACACGTTCCGGTCGCTCAAGGACGAGCTCGATTCACACCTCGAAAAGGAGGAGCACGTGCTCTTTCCCTACGTGCGCGAGCTCGAAACGGCGGCGCGTGGGCTAAGACCGTCGTTCACGATTCCTCTCGGCCTCGCGTCGGGGGCGATCGGAGTCATGGAGCGCGAGCACGAGGTCGCGGGCCTCGCGCTGAAGACGATCCACCGCCTCACCGACGGATTCCGACCGCCGGACGACGCGTGCGGCAGCTTCCGGGCCCTGTACGCGGGGCTCGAGATCTTCGAGGCGGACCTTCACAGCCACATTCACCTCGAGAACAACATCCTGTTTCCGCGCGCGATGGGGATGGAGCGCAAGCTCGGGGGCGATCGGGAATAGCTCTACGCCACGGGAGTCGCGAGGAGGAGCTCGTCGGCCGTCCGCGCGGTTCGTCGCGCGTAGCGCGCATCCGGCTCCGGGAAATCCCGGCGCCAGTGTGCGCCGCGGCTCTCTTCGCGGAGCAGTGCCGACGCGCCGATGAGCCGTCCGACCAGAACCATGTTTCGTGCCTCGCCGGTTGTGGCGTCGGCGGCGAGCGCGTCGAGCGACGACAGGGTCTCGCGAATGCCGTCGGCGTCCCGAATGACCCCCAAGCCGCGCCCGAAGGCGGCGCGGAGGCGACTTTCCAAGCGCAGCGATGGCCGCCATGGTGTCGCCGTCGCGTCGGGAGCGGCAGCGATGCAAGGCGAATCGCTCGCATCGCCGGTGCCGCGCCCCAAGGCGCAGCGAACGTCCACCGCGACCCGCGACCCGTAGACGAGAGCCTCGAGGAGGGAGTTGCTCGCAAGGCGGTTGGCGCCGTGCGCGCCGGTGCAGGCGACCTCGCCGCAAGCCCACAGGCGCTCGATCGACGTGCGCCCGCGCGCATCCACGGCGACCCCGCCCATGTGGTAGTGCGCGGCGGGCGCGACCGGGAGCACGTCGCGGCGCGGGTCGTACCCGGCCGCGAGGCACGCGCGGATGACTTGGGGGAAGTCGGCTTCGAGCCGCCGCGCGCCCAAGGCGCGCGCATCCAGCGAGACCCGCTCGCCGCGCGCCAGCCGCGCCACGATCTCGCGCGCGACGATGTCGCGCGGGGCGAGCTCCGCTCGCTCCCATCCTTCGATACGCAGCGGTCGCGCGCGGGCGTCGACCAGCAGCGCTCCCGCGCCACGCAGCGCCTCGGTGATGAGCGGCATCGGATCGCGGGCGACGTCCAACGCCGTCGGGTGGAATTGAACGAACTCGAGATCCGCCAGGCGCGCCCCCGAGCGCGCGGCGGCGGCCAAGCCGTCTCCGGTCGCTTCGCGCGGATTCGTGGTCCCGGGGAACAAGCGCCCGATTCCGCCCGTCGCGAGTACCACCGCCCGCGCGCCGTGCGACAGCACGGTCCCCGAGGCGGACATCGTGGTCAGCCCGACGACGCGCCCGGCTTCGACGAGCAGGTCCTCCATGAACGACTCGGTCCGGAGGTCGATGGTGCGCGTTTCCATGACCGCCGCCGACAGGACGCGGACGATCTCCGCCCCCGCCGAGTCCCCATTTGCCCGTACGACGCGGGAGCGCGAGTGGGCGCCCTCGCGGCTCAGCGCGAGATGGCCGAGTTCATCCCGATCGAAGCGGGCGCCGAGGTCGATGAGCCTCGCGATCGCCCGCGGTCCGTCGGCGACTAATGCGTTGACCACGGCGCGATCCGCCAGCCCCGCCGCCGCGGCGATGGTGTCCTGCGCGTGCAGTTCGGGATCATCCCCCAGACCGACCGCGGCGGCCACGCCTCCCTGCGCCCAAGGACTGGCCCCGCCCGCCAAGGTATGAGTCTTCGTCACGAGGGCGACGCGGAGCGGCGAGAGCGTCAGCGCCGCCACCATGCCGGCCGCGCCGGATCCGACGACGACGACATCGACGGGCCGCGCGCTGCGGGATGAGCCGTTCATCCCAGAAGACCGCGCCCCACCTCGAGCATGCGATCGATCGCCCGCTTTGCGCGAGCTGCGACCTCCGGATCGATCGTGACTTCGTGGATCGACATCTCGAGCGAGCGCCGCACGGAAGGGAGCGTGATCTTCCGCATGAAGGGGCAAAAATTGCAGGGGCGAACGAACCGAATGCCGGGCAGCTCGGAGGCGACGTTGTCGCTCATCGTGCACTCCGTGATCAAGGCGGCGCACGATGGCGGGTGCTCGCGCAACCTTCGAATCATCCCCGACGTGGAGCCGACGTAGTCGGCTTCGGCCAGAACCCCCGCGTTGCACTCGGGGTGCGCGAGCACGACGACTCCGTCGAAGAGTGATCGCAACTCGCGGATGTCGCCGGTCGAGAAGCGCTCGTGAACCTCGCACGTTCCCTGCCACGGGATGATCCAGACGTCGATCTGCGACCCGACGTAGTGGGCGAGGTAGCGGTCGGGAACGAACAGGACACGATCGGTCCTTAGCGAGCGGACCACTTCGACGGCGTTCGCGGAGGTGCAGCAGATGGTGCTCTCGGCTTTCACCTCGGCCGTGGTGTTGACGTAGCAGACGACCGGCACGCCCGGGTGCTTTCGCTTCAGCTCCCCGACGTCCGCCGCGGTAATCGATGCGGCGAGGGAGCAGCCGGCCGAGAGATCAGGGATCAAGACGGTCCGTTGCGGGTTGAGGAGCTTGACGGTCTCGGCCATGAACGTGACGCCACAGACGACGAGTATGTCGGCGTCTTCGGAGCACGCCTTTTCGGCGAGTGCGAGCGAATCGCCGGTCACGTCGGCCACCCCGTGGTAGATGACGGGATCCTGGTAGTTGTGGGCCAGGATCGCGGCGCGACGCCGCCGCTTCAGCTCGAGGATCGCCGCGACGTCTCCGGCATACACGGGCCATTCGATCGGCGGGATGGCGTGTCGGACCGCGAGGTAGCGGGCAGCCACCTCGTCGCGCATGTCCATGGCGGACTCCGTTCGTCCTCATGGAACCAGCACACGATGCGCGAAGCTAGCGCGACTCCGGAGAGCTTTGGTCGCTTACTTCCGAAAGCGCTTCACGTACTCGCCAAATCCCTGAGCTTCGAGCGCGCTCGCAGGAATGAAGCGGAGGGCCGCGCTGTCGATGCAATAGCGCAACCCGGTCGGTGCCGGGCCATCGTCGAAAACATGACCGAGGTGGCTGCCCGCATGGCGGCTGTGAACCTCCGCGCCCAGGAACGCCAAGGGTCCGCTCTTGGCCTGTACGACGTTGTCCGGCGCGAGGGGCCTCGTGAAGCTCGGCCACCCCGTGCCACTGTCGAACTTGTCGGTCGAGCTGAAGAGCGGCTCACCCGAGACGATGTCGACGTAGATCCCCGGCTCGTGGTGGTCGAAGTACTCGTTGGCGAACGCGGGCTCGGTGGCACCGTGTTGCGTCACTTCGTATTGGAGCGGCGTGAGCCGGCGTCGCAGCTCGTCGTCGCTCGGCTTCGTGTAGGTTTTCTTCTCGGCGACCTCGATCGCGGGTTTGTCTTTCCAGACGCGCTCGATGAAGGGCCCGCGCCCCGATCCCCATTTGTACGCCTTGTACTGCACGGGATTCTTCGCGTGATAGTCCTGGTGGTACTCCTCGGCTCGATAGAAAGGACCGGCGGGGAGGATCATCGTGGCGATCGGTTTGTCGAACCAGCGCGTCGCTTCGAGCGCACGTTTCGAAGCGTCCGCGATCCGTCGTTGCGCGTCGTTTTTCACGAAGATGGCGGAACGATATTGCGAGCCGCGGTCCGCGAACTGCCCGCCGGCGTCCGTCGGATCGATCTGACGCCAAAAGACGTTCAGGATCTGCGCGTAGGTGATCTTGGACGGATCGAATCGCACTTCGATCGACTCGAAATGCCCGGTGCCCCCCGCGGACACTCGTTCGTAGGTAGGGCTCGAACTCTCACCGCCCGTGTATCCGGAGACCGCATCGACGACTCCGGGAAGATCGTCGAAGGCGGCCTCCGTGCACCAAAAGCAGCCTCCGGCCAGAATCGCGACTTCGGTTGCGCCCTTCGGGGTCGATGCCTGCGAGCGGTGCGAAGCGGTCGAGGCATCGCTCCCGCCGCACGCCGCGACGACGCCGATCAAGGCCGGAATCCCCAGGAATGCCAACTGCCGTCGCATGGTCATCTCCATGATGACCTATCTTGGAACCCGATGCCTGGACTGGATAACTCCTCGGGCGGGAATACCTTTGTTCCGGACTATCGCTCAAGACGCTGTCCGCGGCCGCAGGAGCCTCTCATGACGCCCGAACCGCAGGGAACTGGAGCCGACGAGCGGGCGGGCGTCCGCATGAAGGGGGCGTTGCGTGATCGCGACCGCGAGGTGCTCACTCCTGCGTGCCTCGCGTTCGTCCTCGACCTGGCGCGCCGTTACGGGCCGCGCGTCGTCGAACTTCTCGAGGCGCGTCAGGCGATGCAAGCCCGCTACGACGCGGGCTACCGTCCTCGATTCCTCGACGAGACGCGGGCGATCCGCGCATCTTCATGGACGATCGCCCCGCTTCGCGCCGACCTCTCCGACCGCAGGGTCGAGATCACAGGCCCCGTCGATCGCAAGATGATCATCAACGCGCTCAATTCCGGCGCGTCCGTCTTCATGGCCGATTTCGAGGACTCGAACGCGCCGACTTGGGCCAACGTCATGGACGGCCAGGCCAACCTCATGGACGCGGTGCGAGGGACGATCGCGTACGACGATCCCGCCACAGGCAAGAGCTATCGCCTCCTGGCGACGACCGCCGTTCTGATGGTCCGGCCGCGCGGTTGGCATCTTCTCGAAAAACACGTCGAGGCGGACGCGCGCGCGATCCCCGCCGCACTGTTCGATTTCGGAGTTTTCCTGTTCCACAACGCGAAGGCTCTGCTCGCCAAGGGAACCGGCCCGTACTTCTACCTGCCGAAACTTCAGAGCCACCTCGAGGCGCGCCTCTGGAACGAGATCTTCGTCTACGCCGAGCGGGCGTTGGGCCTTGCGCCCGGCGCGATCAAGGCGACGGTGCTGATCGAGACGCTCCCGGCGGCGTTCGAGATGGACGAGATCCTGTGGGAGCTGCGCGACCATGCGGCGGGGCTCAACTGCGGCCGGTGGGACTACATCTTCAGCTTCATCAAGGTCCACCGGAACGATGCCGGACGAGTTCTCCCCGACCGGTCGCAGATCACGATGGAACAGGGGTTCCTGAGGGCCTACGCGCAGCTTCTCATCAAGACGTGCCATCGCCGCGGCGCACACGCCATGGGCGCAATGGCCGCGCAGATCCCGATCAAGGGTGACTCCGCGGCCAACGACGCGGCGCTCTCCCAAGTCGTCACCGACAAGCGCCGCGAGGTGAGTGACGGCCACGACGGCACGTGGGTGGCGCACCCCGGGCTCGTCCCGCTGGCAGCCGGCGTGTTCAATGACGCGATGCCGGGGCCGAACCAGCTCGATCGGTTGCGCGAGGACGTTGCCGTCGTCGAGAGCGACCTGCTCGCGATGCCGCGCGGGACGCGCACCGAGAAGGGACTCCGCTGGAACCTGCGCGTGGGCGTTCAATACCTCGAAGCCTGGCTGCGCGGTGTCGGCTGCGTGCCGCTCTACAATCTCATGGAAGACGCCGCGACCGCCGAGATCTCGCGCGCGCAGATTTGGCAGTGGCTCCACCATCGAGCCGCGTTGGACGACGGCCGTCTCGTGGACGCCGCACTGGTGCACGAGCTACTCGCCTCTGAAATGGCCGCTGTGCGCGCCGAGGTTGGACCGGCCCGCTTCGAGGGCGGCCGCTTCACGGACGCCATCGCGTTGTTCGAACGCCTCGTCTTTGCACCGACGTTCGAGGAATTCCTGACCGTCCCCGCCTACGAGCTCCTGATCGCCTGAACTTTCGAGGAGACCCCCATGGCCGACGCGAACCTGCACTCCGCCGCCCGTCGCTTCGCCGGCATCGTGCGCCCCTACACCTCGGCCGACGTGGACCGGCTCCGCGGCAGCGTGAGGGTCGAGCACACCCTCGCGCGCCTGGGCGCCACCCGGCTGTGGGAGCTTCTCCACGAACGCGACTACGTGAACTCTCTAGGAGCGCTCAGCGGCAATCAGGCGGTGCAGATGGTCCGCGCGGGGCTCGAAGCCGTTTACGTCTCGGGCTGGCAGGTCGCTGCCGACGCGAACTCGTCCGGCATGACCTACCCGGACCAGAGCCTCTACCCCGCGGACTCGGTACCCCGCCTGGTGCGCCGAATCAACCAGGCCCTGCTCCGCGCCGATCAAATCGAGCACGCCGAAGGCGGCGGGAAACATCACTGGATGGCGCCTCTCGTCGCCGACGCGGAGGCGGGCTTCGGCGGGCCACTGAACGCGTTCGAGCTGATGAAGGCGATGATCGAGGCTGGTGCCGGCGGCGTCCACTTCGAGGACCAGCTCTCCTCCGAAAAGAAATGCGGCCACCTCGGCGGCAAGGTGCTCGTCCCGACGAGCCAGTTCCTGCGCACGCTCGTGGCCGCCCGCTTGGCCGCCGACGTGATGGACGTCCCTTCGCTCGTCATTGCGCGCACCGACGCCGACAGCGCGAAGCTCCTCACCGCAGACGTCGACCCGCGCGACCGGGCGTTTTGCACGGGCGAGCGTACGCCGGAGGGGTTCTACCGGATCAACTGCGGCATCGAGATGGCGATCGCCCGCGGCCTCGCCTACGCCCCGTACGCCGACCTCATCTGGTGCGAGACCTCGACTCCGGATCTCCACGAGGCGAAGCAGTTCGCCGACGGGATCCACGCGACGTTCCCGGGCAAGATGTTGGCCTACAACTGCTCGCCGTCGTTCAACTGGAGGAAGCATCTGGACGACTTGACGATCGCGAAGTTCCAGCGCGAGCTGGGCGCGATGGGCTACAAGTTCCAGTTCGTCACGCTGGCCGGATTCCACGCGTTGAACTTCGGGATGTTCGAGCTCGCGAAGGACTATCGGGCCCGGGGGATGGCCGCTTACTCCAGCTTGCAGCAGGCCGAGTTCGCCGCCGAGCGGAACGGCTACTCCGCGACCAAGCACCAACGCGAGGTCGGAACCGGCTACTTCGACGAGGTCGCGCAGGTGATCTCGGGCGGCACCTCGTCGACCGTCGCGCTCAAGGAATCGACGGAGACGGAGCAGTTCTAGACACCACGCACTCCCAACTATCGGCAGGTGGGACCGGGTCGCGGTAGCCCCCTTCGTCGAGGTCGTTCCGGACGGTGGAGAGGAAGCGCGCAGCCCGTGGCACAGTAGCGGTAGAGGTTGTTGTCCAGAGAACTTCCTCCCCAGACGATCATCTCCTTGCCCGTCCACACCGTCGTTTGCAAATACCGGGTCGCCGGCAGGTTCGCGCCGGTGGACGTCGCCTTCCAACTGTCCGTCGTGGGGTTGTAGCGGCCTCCCGTGTTCAAGATGGAGCTACCGCCACCCCGCCCCAGACGAGCATCTCCGTGCCAGTCCACACTGCGGTGTGGGAGTCCTGCGCACTGGGGAGGTGGAACCGGCCGGCCCACGTATCGTCCACGCAGCCCCTACCTATTGGGGCAGCGATCGCGTACACACCGACTTCCGCAACAACCTCCGCAGGCATGCCGACCCGCTCCGCCGACCACCACGCATCGAACGACCGCTTGGGCCACACCACGCTCGCAACGACCGCCTCGTCGGCTTCGAACGACAGCACCGCCGTGACGAAGAACCGGTCCGGATCCTCCTGCAGTGCACTCAACCGCTGCAGACGCAGCGCCTCCGGCGCCGTTCCGAACCGGCGGGCGAGGTCGTCTTTCCAGTCCGTCCACTCCGCGCCATCCATCTTGACGACGTCCTCATACTTCTCGCCTGGAGTTCCTACGTCGTCACCGCGACTCACGAGCATCCGCTCGACGTACTCGCCCCCCAGCGCCTTCATCTCCGCGACGGTCCGCGTCCCCTCAAGCGCCCGCTCCGCGTCTCGCTTCACCGCCCCATGGAACCGATCGTCAGTGGCGTACCAGTTGCGGATCAGCCGCTCGACGAGCGTTTGCCTCGCCAGCGTCTCTGCGTCCCGGGTGCTCTTCGCCATCCGGTCCAGCTCGGCCTGGAGCTGCTCCGCCGTGACGGGCCGCTTCCAGATCGTCGCAAGCGCGTTCGACTTCTTGAGGTAGTCCCCGACCTTGGCGCGGATCGCCTCGTCGGACATCACCGCAGACAGCGCGGGCTTTTGCGAGGGGTTTTCCTTCGGCCAGATCTGGTGGCTCCAGTAGACCTGCTCGATCGCGCGCTGCGCCGCGACGCGCTGCTCGAAGTCCAGTTCGCGGGCCGACGCGATCGACACGATCGACAAGACCATCGGGATAGCCACAAGCAGAAGCGCCGAGCTTCGCGTGGGCACGGCACGATTCGTCGTCATCTTTGGAGACCCCCCGACTCAGCCTGCCGCCAAGTCGGCCAGGCGCTCGTCTCGGCCAACGCCGTTCGAACTACGGATGGTCTTACTCCGAAAAGGTCAGCGTGGGACAGGATTTCGCCGGCAGGGCCTGGAATGGCCGGGGTCGTACGGCCGTCGGAGGCGGGTCGAGCTCCCACTCCGCCGAGCACAACGGCCATACCGCGACCAAGCACCAGCGCGAAGTCGGCACCGGTGACTTCGACGAGGTCTCGCTGAAAGAGCCGACCGAGCCGGAGCGGTTTTGGGGCAGAGCTCGACCTCGACTCGTCACTCGTAACTGTCTCATCGGTAGCCGATTCGCTTCGTCGGTTTTTTCGACGGCGCCATGAGCTCGCGAATCGCGTCGAACACGACGCGGAACTGCGAATCGTACTTCGTCTCGAGGACGGCGAGTTTCTTGGCCAGTTCGACGTTGGCTCCCAGCATGTGCCGATGGCGAACGAACGCTCGCATGATCTCGATATTCACCTGCACAGCGCGGGTGCTCCGCAGCACGCTCGACAGCATCGCCACGCCTTGTTCCGTAAACGCGTAAGGCCGGTAGCGTCGTCCACCCCACGAACTTGAGGTGCCAATCTGGTACCTCAAGTGCTCAAACTCGTCCTCGGAGATTTGCAACATGAAATCCGCCGGGAATCGCTCGACGTTCCGTCTCACCGCTCGGACGAGGGCCTTGGTCTCGACCTCGTAGAGTTCCGCGAGATTCGCGTCGAGAATGACCCTGTGGCCCCGGATCACGAGGATTGCCTGCTCGATGCGCGTCACCGGAATCAGGGTTGGGTCTTTCATTGGAGCCTCACGACGCATCGATTCCGGATCGTAGGGCCGCCGGACCCGCGCAACTTCCACCGATTGCCCGCCGAGGGGTTGCCAGTGGGCAACCCAGGTTATTCTCCCACCCAAGCATGGCTATTCCGGCCTTTGGACCGAGTTCGTTCGGGACAGCATCCACGACCGTATCGCCGAGTAGGTCAATGACGCATGCGTCCTCAAGTTCCCGCAGGACGATGCGAAGCTCCACCGGCGCCGGCCACCGCCTGGGCGCTCCCTTTGGACGCCCGCTAAACTACGCTCGCCCCCGAACGTATTCACGCTCGTCGCATTCTTACGAAGGAGCCCCGTGATGACCCGTCGCTCGTCCCTTGTCCCCGCCCTCGTGCTGTCGACGCTCGCCGTCTTTGCTGCCGCAGCAGCCGCGGAGACTCCGTTCACGGAGCTTCCCTACACGCCGAGTCTCGACGTGTCGGCCATGGACCGCAGCGTCGACCCGTGCCAGGACCTCTACCAGTTCTCGTGCGGGGGCTGGATGAAGAAGAACCCGATCCCCGGCGACCAGGCGGGCTGGAGCGTCTACGGGAAGCTCGGCGACGAGAACCGGCGGTACCTGTGGGGGATCCTGCAGGACGCCGCGAAACCGGATGCCTCGCGGAACGCGGCGCAGCAGAAGATCGGTGACTATTTCAACGCGTGTATGGACGTGGACGCCGTCGAGAGAGCCGGCGCGGCGCCGCTGGCGGCCGGCCTCTCGCGGATCGCCGGGATGAAGTCCGTGGGCGAGCTCGGCCCCATCCTCGGCTCGCTTCACACCCAGGTGACGACAAGCGCCCTCCTCTTTGGCAGCGGCGTCGAGCAGGACGCCAAGGAGTCGACCCAGCAGATCTTCGCGATCTACGCGGGAGGCCTCGGCCTTCCGGACCGGGACTACTACGTGAAGACCGACGACAAGTCGAAAGAGACTCGCGCCAAGTACCTGGAGCACGTCGCGAAGATGCTCGAGCTGTCAGGCGACGCGCCCGACCGGGCGAAAGCCGGGGCTCAGACGGTCATGCGGATCGAAACCGCACTTGCCAAGGCGTCTTTGACCCGTGTGGAGCGGCGGGATCCCTACAAGATCTACCACCGTACCGCCCCCGCGAAGCTCAAGAAGCTCGTGCCGTCGTTCGACTGGGATGGCTACTTCACGGCGGTCGGAGGACGCCCGGGCCCCTGGCTCAACGTCAACCAGCCCGCATTCTTCGAGGCGATGAGAGCCCTCCTCGAGAACGAGCCGTTGGCCGACCTCAAGACCTACCTGAGATGGGGGCTCGTGAGCGCGAAGGCCGATTACCTCTCGAAGGATTTCGTCGACGGGCGGTTCGCCTTCTACCGGGGCTACCTGCGTGGGGTGAAGGAGGCGGAGCCGCGCTGGAAGAAGTGCGTGGGCTGGGTCGATCGCGATCTCGGCGAAGCCCTGGGCAAGGAGTTTGTCGACAGGACCTTCACGCCGGATATGAAGGCGAAGACGGTCGAGATGACGAACCTCATCGTCCTCGCCATGAAGCAGCGGATCCAAGCGCTCGACTGGATGAGCGACAAGACGAAAAAGCAAGCGATCGAGAAGCTCGCCAAGATCCGCAACAAGGTCGGCTACCCGGACTCCTTCCGCGACTACTCGGCTCTGGCGGTTACCCGCGGGGACTTCTACGGAAACGTCTCGAACGCGATCGCGTTCGAGACCAAAAGACAGCTCGCCAAGATCGGAAAGCCCGTGGACCGTGGCGAGTGGGGAATGACGCCTCCCACGGTCAACGCCTACTACAACCCGCAGATGAACGACATCAACTTCCCTGCAGGCGTCCTGATGCCGCCGCTGTTCGACGCGAAGATGGACGACGCGCCCAACTACGGGAACACTGGCGGCACGATCGGCCACGAGCTGACACACGGCTTCGACGACGAGGGGAGGCAATTCGACGGCGACGGCAACCTGCGCGACTGGTGGACCAAGCAGGACGCGTCGGAGTTCGAGAAGCGCGCGAATTGCGTTCGCGACCAGTACTCGAGCTACGTCATCGTCGACGACGTCAAGATCAACGGAAAGCTCACCTCGGGCGAGGACATCGCCGACCTGGGCGGCCTCATCCTGGCTTGGGAAGCGTGGAAGGCTGCGACCAAAGCCGCAAAGCTGGAGCCCGTGGACGGCCTCACTCCGGAGCAGCGCTTCTTCGTGGGGTTCGCGCAGTGGGACTGCGCGAACGAGCGCCCGGAGAACCTCCGCGTCAACGCGACGATCAACCCGCATTCCCCACCGAAGCCGCGCATCAACGGCGTCGTCGTGAACATGCCGGAGTTTGGGGCGGCGTTCCAGTGCAAGGAGGGGTCCGCGCTCGTCAGGAAGCCGGAGAACGTCTGCCGGGTCTGGTAGCGCTAGTCCGCCGGCTTCCCCGGGAGGAGCGCGTCCATCGAAGCCAGACGCGGTCCGGCCTCGTCGCAAACGGCGTACTTGGGATCGGTTCCGGCGTACATCGCCATCCCGGCGTGCTCGCCTGAGACGTTCATCGCGTAGAACTTGACGTCGAAGCTCGGCGTGCCGTCGGGCTTCAAGAGCCTCTTTTCGACCGTGCGCGACTTGATCCGCCGCAGGGCCTCCGCGATCGCGTCTTTCGGGTGCGCGCCGCGGCGCATCTCTTCAACGACGAAAAACGACGACAACCCGAAGAGGTTGGCCTCGCCGCGACCGGTCGAGCCGCAGGCGCCGACGTCCCCGTCGACGTAGTTTCCGGCACCCAAGATGGGCGAGTCCCCCACGCGTCCGGGGATCTTGAACGACAACCCGCTCGTCGTCGTGGCGCCGCACAGCTCCCCGTTGGCGTTCAGCGCGTTCATGTGGATCGTGCCGTAGAAGCGATCGTAGGACAACAGGCCCTCGGCGAGCATCGACCGGCGCGCGCGATCGCCGGCCGCCACGCGTTTCTCGGGATCGAGGTAATGACCCGGATCGATGCGGCGCTTCCACTCCAGCCAGAGCTTCCGCGAATGGTCGGTGTTCAGGTCGTCCTCGATCGTGAAACCCAGCCGGCGCGCGAGCCACTGCGCCCCGGCACCGACGAGCAGGTGATGATCGGTCTGATCCATGACCGCTTTGGCGACGAGGCTCGGCGTGCGAACACCCTCGAGCGCCGCGACCCCACCGGCGCGTCTTTTCGGTCCGTGCATCACGCACGCGTCGAGCTGGACGACGCCGTCGGCGTTCGG
>CAZUGP010000004.1:0-15050 GCA_964619965.1 uncultured Acidobacteriota bacterium | reverse complement strand
CCGATATCGCGGATCAACGTGGGCACGCCGTTGGGGCCGATGTCGACCACGATCTTCGCAAGGTCGGCCTCGGATTTCGCGTAGCCTCGGCCGCGGACCATGAACTCCGCGCCGGCCATCTCCACGAGACGCCCGCCGACGTCGTTGTTCCCCTGCCGCACCGCGTCGATCGCCTTCGCGAGCGGAATCTTGCGCGCGAGGAGCTTCTCCGGATCGAGCTCGACCTGATACTGCTTCTGATAGCCGCCGATGGAGGCGACCTCGGCCACGCCGGGGATGCTCGCGAGCCAGTACCGCAGATACCAGTCTTGGAAGCTGCGCAGCTGAGCCAGGTCGTTCTTGCCGGTCTTGTCGACGAGCGCGTACTGGTAGACCCAGCCGACGCCGGTCGCGTCGGGGCCCAGCTCCGTCTTCACGCCGTCGGGGAGACGTGGGAGGATCTTGCTCAGGTACTCGAGCGTCCGGCTTCGCGCCCAGTACAGATCCGTCCCGTCCTCGAAGATCACGTAGACGTAGGAGAACCCGAAATCCGAGAACCCGCGGATCGACTTGACCTTCGGCGCGCCGAGCAGCGACGAGATGATCGGGTAGGTGACCTGGTCCTCGATGATGTCGGGACTCCGGTCCCAGCGCGAGTACACGATCACCTGGGTGTCCGAGAGGTCCGGGATGGCGTCGAGCGGGACGTTTTTCATCGCGTACACGGCCATCGTGACGGCGACCGCCGTGAGGATCAGCACGATGAACTTGTTCTTGGCGGAGAACTCGATGATGCGTTCGACCACGACAGGCTCCTAGTGGGCGTGGCCGGGAGGCGCGCTCTTCGCTTCGTCCGCGGAGCCCATTCCCGCTAGGGCCGCCTTGAGCTTTGACTCCGAGTCGATCAGGAAGTTCGCCGAGACGACGACCCGCTCGCCCTCCGAGAGTCCTTCGAGCACCTCGTACTCGTCCTCGAGGCGGAGCCCGATCTTCAGCTCGCGAGGCTCGAACACGCCTTCCTGCGTTTCCACGAATGCGATGCTCCGGGTGCCGGTGTCGAGCACCGCGCTGTCCGGGACGGCCAGCCGTAGGCCGAGATCGGCGCGGAGCACGACGTCCGCGTACATGTCGGGCTTCAGCTCGAGACCGGGGTTTGGAAACTCGACGCGGACAAGCACGGTCCGCGTCTGGGGATCGACGGTCGGATAGAGGAACGAGACCTTTCCGTCGAACGTCTTCCCCGGCAGGTAGCTGAGCGTCATCGTCGCCGGCTGGCCCACCTGAACGAAGGGGAGCTCGTATTCGTAGACGGAGGCGAGGGCCCAGACGCGCGTTAAGTCCACGACTTCGAGAAGTGTCATGCCGGACGCGATCTTCTGTCCTTGGGCGACGTTCCGCGCGGTGATTACCCCGGATATCGGCGCGTAGACCGTCACGACCCGATCGGGCGTCCCCGTACGTTCGAGTCGCTCGATTTGGTCGTCGGAAATGTCGAAGAGCTGAAGTCGTCTGCGGGAACTGACCACGAGCTCGTCCCCGTATCCCGCCACCGAAGCGATCGAGCTCCCCGCAGTCCGCTTTCGCGCCGCGAGGGCGACGAGGTACTCGTTCTGGGAGGCCAGAAGCTCCGGGCTGTATATCTCGAGGAGCGGCTGGCCTTTGCGGACGACCTCCCCGACGGCGTTCGCGTACAGGCGCTCGACGTAGCCGTCGATTTTGGTCGTGACTTGGCGGAGCCGTTTTTCGTCTGCGACGACGCGGCCGACCGCGCGGAGGGTGCGCAGGAACGCGAGCTTCCGAACCGGGGCCGTCCGGACACCGATGAGCTGGCGCTTCTGCGCGTTCATCCGGATTCTCGCCAAGCCCGACACTTCACCTCCGGTCCCACCGGAGTCCACGGGAATCTCCTCGGCGACCAGGTCCATGCCCATGGAGTCCTTCCCGGGCCGGTCGGAGACCTCTCCTGGATTCATCGTCGAGCGCCAGACGGTCTTCGTCTTCGGGGGCGCTGCGTCGCCGCCTCCGTGGTCCTCGGAGATGGGCACGAGGTCCATCATGCAGATCGGGCAGGAGCCCGGCTTGTCGGCCACGACCGTCGGGTGCATCGGGCAGTGGTATCGCGCCGCGGCGGGCGCGCGCTTCGGGTGGGTTCCATGACCCCAGGGCTGAACGACCATGACCGCGGTCACCACGATGGCGAGAAAGGCGACGAGTGACACGGTCGCCACGATGGAACGCCTAGTCATAGACGCCTCCGGAGACGGGCGAAATCAGTTCGGTCCCGGTGATCGCCTCGAGGCCGGTCAGCGCCTGCAGCGCGTCGACCCGCTGGCGCTCGTATTCGATCTCGAATCGGAGCAGCTTGAGCGCGTCGTCGAGCAAGGCGAGGAACTCGGTCTTCCCTGCGGAGTAGGAACCAGCGGCGGCATCGAGGGTACTGCGAGCCTGCGGGATCAAACCGTCAGCGTAGAGAGGTGCCAAAGCCGCCGCCCGTTCGAAGGTCGCGAAGAGGTCGCGGACCCGCGCGGTGATGTCAATTTTCCCGCGGTCCACGTCGCGCTGCGCGGCTTCGAGCTCGTACTCCGTTTGCGCGACCGCTTGCGCCTGCTTGCGCGAGCGATACAGCGGGAGGCGCACGCCCACCATTCCCATGATCATGGGATCGAGGCCGCCCCGATTCGCGTAGCCTGCGCCGTACATGAGATCCGGCTTCTGGTTTTTCCGAGCTAGGTCGAGACGTCGGGTTTCGGTGTCCGCCATCGCCTCGAGCACGCGGATTTCCGGGGACATAGCGACGGCCCGCTCTTCGACGACTGCGCGGTCGGGCGACACGATCGGGGGAAGAGCTCCCGCTGGCCCGAACGACTCGTCCGAACTCCGCCCCACGGAGGCTGCCAGCATGGCTTCGGTGCCGCGCCTCTCCTGGTGGTTCATCGCGATTTCGACCTCGATCGCGGTGAGCTCGGTTTGGGCCTTCAAAACGTTCTCCAGTGTGCCTTCGCCGGACTCGTACCGCGCCCGCGTCGTCGCGACGAACGAAGCGAAGACCTTCCGCGTTTCCTCGAGCACCTCGGTCGTACGATCGATCCGGTGCAAGTCGAAGTAGAGCCGCTTGACTTGGCTCCGGATCCGAACGCGCGCGACTTCGATCTCGAGCTCGGCCGTCGTCAACTCGCCGCGAGCGACGTCCCCTGCAAGGCCGCGTTTGCCGGGGTACGGCACGTCCTGCGTCCACGTGAACGCCAAGCTGGAGTCAGGCGAGGACCCGAGCGTGAAGGAATCGAAACTCTCGTTCGTATATGCGGCGGTTAGCAAAGGATCCGGCAAGGCCTCCATTTGGGACGGCACCCGCGCGGCGGCCTCGCGGCGTGCGGCCAAGGCCTTGAGCTCGGGATGATTGGACTCCGCCTCCGCGAGGAGAGCCCCGAGATCGACCGGCTCCACGGCGCAAAGGACGTCACCGTTCGCAGCGAAACCCAAGAGCAAGACGGCGGCGACCGTTACCCAGTGGCGAACATGAGCGCGTGCCTTCGTCATCGATCCTCCGCGGCTCACTGCACAGCAATGACCGGGCCATCCGAAGAAGTTCACGTTCGTGGCGCGATTCGTTTCGCACAGCCGGGAGCCTGTGGCATATGCAGCAGGAGGCTGCTTCGGATGCGGCAGGGCGCGTTCGTCATGTCCGACGCAGCATGGCCCCGTGCCGGGCGGCTGCCTCGGACCATGCTTCGAACCGCATTTCGCAGAACGCGCGGACCATCGTGGGATCGAATTGGGAACCGCTCGCCGCCCGACCCCGCGGGTGACGCCGCGAGTTGTCGCGTACCTGTTGACGATGCCTGAAACGTGAAGAGGGGATCGGCTCACGAACCTACTGCTGAATGGCCATGCTCCCGGGGCGGTATTGAGGATCCCGCCCGACGATCAGCGGTCACCGACGGAACTCGTTCCCCCTTCGAATTACAAGCTCGGCCAGGATCTCGGCGCGGCAGGTGTCGAGGTATTCTCGGTGCGCGGCTTTACACGTGATCAGACGGGCTCCGTCTCGCTGCGCAAACTCACGAAGACGCGATAGATCGGTCACCCTGTCGCGTGTTCCGTGGATGAAGGCGATACGCACGTTGGATCCGCGAAGCGCCGCGAGTGGCGCCTTAATGGGGGCGCCAAGAAGGACGTGGTTCATGGTCCCCTCGAAAGACTCCCAGTCGTGCAAGACCGAGTCCGCGGCTACCTCGACCGGAAGATCCGGAAGCGCACGGCGGGCCAAACGGCGTGCGAGCGGGCGCAGTCCACACACAAGCTGGCAACTCTCCCGCGCGAACAGAGGGTGCAAGGAAAACAGCGCCGCGAGGGACGACATCTGCCGGATTCGTTTCCGTCCGTCGTTGGCGTCGTCGAAGACCGGCGTTCCGATCAGGACCAGGGTATTCACTTGGTCCGGATGGCGTGCGGCGTAATGGCAGGCGATGATCGCACCCAGAGAGTACCCAACCAGCGTCACGCGCGCGGTCGCGTTCTTCGCGGCGAGGGTGCGGTCCAGGCCTTCCATGTGGTCGTCGAGACGGTAGTCCGCGCGGGGCCAAGGGGATCGTCCAAAGCCGAGGGCATCGACTGACAGAACCCGGGAGTGTTCGGCGAGCGGCTCGACGATCCGATCCCAGTAGCGAGTCGAACCCTGAAATCCGGCGAGAAGGACGATAGGATCGCCGACGCCGCTTTCCTCGCAATAGAGGAGCCCCTCTCGGTTCGCCCGCAGTTCTCGTTCCTGTCGAACGTTCCAACGCGCCAGCACTTCGATCACTGCCAGGCACGAAAGGACCAACGCAAGACCGACAAGGAACCACCGGCCCGACCGACGCATCAACGAGGGCGCGGTCCACTCCGTCAAGGGCACTCGCCGCCGAAGGCGATCCCATGTTGGTCGCGCACCGCTGAGCCGTACGTCCCCGTAAAGCAGTCGTTACGCGCTCGAACCATGTAGTAGTAACCGTCGCCGGAAAACGGGGCCGAGCGGGGATCCACATATCGCGTGCTGGTGAGTCCCGAGTCGAGGCAGACTCCGGAGTCGAAGTTGCCGGCAGCTCTCATCGCGGAAAGGTAGCCCGTCGCGACCTCGTAGGTGACAGAAGTTCCGCCTGAACGAGCCGAGGTCCATTGCACGTCCGTCGGGCCGCGGCCCGAAAGCACGAGTGCGCCGACTTCTGCGGGAACCGACTGGGTCAGATGCACGATGCGCCCCTCGGACGGAATGTCGTCCACCATCGCGAACAGCAAGTACCAGCCTTGCGGCGCTGCCACCTCGCTCGTGGGCACGTCGAACGAGACGTTCGATCCGGCCTGAGAGAACGCGAGGGAAAGGTGGCGGGGGATGCCCGCGTCCATCCAGTGCGTGACCGAATTCGTGCCCATCAGGACGACATCAGTCACCGCCGAAGTGCGCGATACCGACATCTGAGCCGAGGTTCCGGAGCACAGGCGATCCGAGGCCAGCGTGTCGATTCGCGGCCGCACCCCCCGGAAGAGGTAGGGCGGCTCGTAGGCCTCCACGCTCGACTCGTTGGGAGGATTGCCGGGCTCCCCGGTCCCGCCGGTTGTGATCACGCGTCCATCGGGAACGAGAAGGGTCGTGGCGTGGTACTCGCGGGCCAACACGAGATCGGCGCCGCGCCGCCAGGCGCTCCGGTAAGGGTCGTAGAGGTCGGTGAGCTTCACTTGTCCGAAGGGATTCACCGGGACGGGATCGGCGTCCTCCTTCTTTCCGCCTGCGGCCAGCACCCAGCCACCCGGAAGCAGAACGACTTCGGGACGGCTTCGAATGGTTTGTGGGGAAGGGCCCAAACTCCACGCCCCGCTCGCGGGATCGTACAGCTCGACCATCGAAGGATCGGGCTTCGTCCCTTTGTAAACCCCCACCGCCATGACGCGTCCATCCGGCAGGAGGACGATCGAGTGATCCGAGTGGTCGGGGAAGTTCCGATCCGCCTGGACGAAGTTTCCCGTTGGGGTCCAGGTCGTCGTCCCGGTGTTGAACAGCTGAGGTGGATACCAAGTGAGCAGGACGTCTCCCGTCTCGAGCAACACCGCAGGCGGATACTCGGTCGGCTGGTCGAGAGAATCCGTCGGAGTCCAGGCTCGGGTGTCGGGGTTGAACAACTCGCAGGTCGACGTGCGCTGTGCGTTGGGGCGCTGACCGCCTCCGCAGCTCAGCAACCCGCCGTCGGCCAACCTCAGGAGCCCTGGGTACCAGCGCTCCTGATTGAGATTGGCCATCACGGTCCACGTTTGCGAAGCCGGGTTCCAGCTCTTGACCGTTTTCACCGCGTCGCGGAAGTCGCCCGAATTTTGCCCGCCCACGAACAGCACCGCGCCATCGGATAGCAAGGTCGTCATGTGGCAGCCTTGCCAGGATGGAGATGACGGAGGAAAGGTCTTGGCGCCGGTCTTCGGATCGAAGACGACCGGGTCGAGCGTGTCGTGACAGAAGATGACTTTGCCGTCGGTTTGGAGGGTTCCCGAATTGGAAGCGCCGAACGCCTCGGGAGCCGTGTCGCCGATGACGCTCCATCGGCCGAGGTGGGTGTCCGGTCCCAGGAGGAAGTCCACGATTGCGCCGCTTGCGTCCACCGTGACGGGCACTTCGTCGTACGCATACCGGGGAAGAGAAGCCCCCGTTCGGTAGGTGCCGGGCGGCACGTCGGTCACGACGTAGTTCCCACCAGCATCGGTTCGAACTTCGCGGAAGGTGGTCAGGTCCAACGAGAAGAGGGTTACACGGGCTCCCGCGATCGCGATGTGAGCCCCGCTGGCCTCACGCACCGTTCCGATCACCGTCGCTGCGCCGGCGCCGCCGTACCCTATCGCGACGATTCCGAAGATCCGGAAACACCGGGAGATCGTGTTCATGACGCCCCCTTCGGGGTTCTGGCGAGACCCGCGAAGCACTTGCGGCTCAAATCTACTTCGATTCCTCGAATGAAACACTGTGGGTGACGCGGTTCTCGCACCTACCTCATGGACAGGGTGCGAGCACCTGAGGCGCGACGCACTGGGCCGCCCCCACGGGCCTCTCGTCAGCGGCCAGGCAGACTCCGATCGAGCAGTTCCCGTAGGAGCCTTCGGCCTGAGCGTTGTGGGGAACGATCAGGTAGTACGAGCTTGCCGCCGGCGGCGTGATCTGCTCTGTGCGGTCGGCGCCTGCGTCGTTGCAGTCGAGCAGCGTGTGGCTGTACCAGGTTCCGATCGTGCCTTGGTAGATGCCGTAGTCCTCGGCCGCCATCGAGCAGCTCGCCGACCAGTCGATGACGATGTCCCCGGGCGGCGCCGCCTTGCGCACGGCGATCGTCACTGGCACTCGTCCAGGACTGTCGTTGGCAGCTGGAGCTAAGATTCGCACCATGCGCGAGACGGACGGGACGCCGTTGGTGTCGACGACGAAGAGCATGTAGAAGCCTGGAGGCGCCAGCTTTCCACTCGCTGGTGCCGGAATGACGACGGTCCCACCCGGCGACGAGACCATGCCCAACGAAACGTAGCGTTGGGTCATGTTGTTTGAATGAGTGACCGCGGGGAGCCCCATCAGGACGACTGAATGCGTGCTCGTCGTGCCGGTGAATTGAAGGGCGAACGTGGATCCGTAGGTGATCGTGGGCGGCGCGAAAACGATGGCCGGCCGTGGGCCGTTGAACAGATAGGGCGGCGAATAGATCTCGCCTGAGGGTTGAAAGTCGCCCCCGGCGGCGAGCACGCGCCCGTCGGGCAGCAGCACAGCCGTCGAGTGATACCTGCGCGGCACGCTGTGGGGCGCGACCGGCGTCCATGTCTCGCTCGAAGGGCTAAAGATCTCCGGCGTCATGACAGGCGTTGGCGTGGAGTCGTTGTCGGACCGGCCGCCGATGACGAGCACTTTGCCATCCGGCAGAAGAACGGCGTTGTGCTCCATTCGCGCGGAGGACATGTGCGCCGTCACACGCCACTCGGGCGTGACCGAGGCGAGGTCGATGATCTCCACCGAGTTGGTCGGCTGCCCTGAGCCGTTGTAGCCCCCGATGAGCATCACACGATTCAATGGCGGAGGCAGAAGCACCGAGCACGCCTCATATCGGCCAGGGAAATTGGCGCCGTCGACCGGCGCCCATGTATTCGCCACGGGATCGTAGGTTTCCGTGAGCTGGCTCGGGCCCGCCATGAACACGTTCCCGCTGGGCATGAGGTGAAGCAGCGGATAGTAGGGGAGAGTCTTCTGCCCCAGGAGCTGCCAGGTGCCGGTGCCGTCTGGATCCCAAAGCTCGATGTCGGGATTGGGCGTCGCGGGCACGTCGCTTAGCCCCGAAAGGGTAGTGACCGTGCCGTCCTCGAGCGTCAAGCAGGTGGGGTACCAGCGGCCGCGCGCCATGTCCGCGATTCTCGTCCACTGCTCGCTGTACGGATCGAACGTGTAGGCCAACTTCGTGCCGGTGAGCGGGGTGAACGAGACCGTCCCCCCCGCGACGAGGAGCCGCCCGTCGGGCAAGAAGCTCTGGCCTGCGCAATCAGGGTTCCAGGGTGCCGGGGGTGGAACGTTGGTAAGCGCGAGCGTCATCGGGTCCAGGATCCAACCGTGGATGCCGGGAACGCCGTGCTCAGCGGAGAATAGCAGCACCTTGCCCGTTGGAAGAACGGCCGAATGGATCGCGATGAGCGGCAGAGAGAACGGCGGCTCCCAGACGCCGACTACGGCCTGGTTTTGCGCCACGGACTCGGGACCAACGCTGGTCAGCGCGATCAGCGCGACGACGCTGCGAAGCCTCACGGTTTCCCTCCTTCCTTAATGGCGGGAGGACCAGTGGTTCGAGGCGTACTCGTCTGGGGACAGCTCTGCCCCGCCCTGTTCGAAGATCACCGCAGGCTCGTCCTTCCCTTCTCCGGCCGCTGGCGCGCCGGGATCCCTCGTCGCCCGACAATCCGCCGTCACGGTTGCTACGGGACGCATGCCGGCTTCGACGCACTTCGTGTTCGAGCCCGCGGTCAGGATGACGGTCCCGTGTTCGCAGTCCTTCAACTCGATCTGGCTGATGGCGGTGGTGCGGCACTGCAAGACGTTGCCTTCGACTGTCTCGGCAGCATGCTGATGACCCTCATGCAGTGTCACTCGCAAGTTCGTCATGCCTGAGAGATACGGCGATTCAGGATTTCGGCCACCGAACTTCCATCCTCTCAACAAGCCCTTCGAGCTGGTCCCACCCCAACTCCGCTTCCGCCCCGCCAAGCTCGATCAGGCGGGTGAGGCGGTTGGGGTGCAACATGAGCAGGTTGCGTGAAGCGCCCGAACGAGCCCGGCTTCCCGTAGGCGTGACGGATTGGGATTCGAGGGCCGTCGCATACATCTGTCTCGGGTAGGGTTTTGCCCCATGGCGACGTCGGTCGCGCCCATGCACTCTCAACGTCGGCACCCGTGCGGATGGTGGGTTCTTCGATCTCGCTGTCAGCCGGGCACGAACAATGGAAACGACCATTGAGGAGATAGACCATGTCACGCAGAACGCATACCAGCCTCGTTATCGGTTCCGGGCTCGCATTGGCCTTGGCCCTGGCCGTCTCCTCTCCCGTCCAGGCAGGGCCCGCGGTCCCTTCGGATGCGCAGCACATGACGGACGCCCAGATGAAGGGACACTGTCAGGACATGAAGGCACAGAAAATGAAGATGAAGGACGACATGAAAGCGCAGGACGCGGCGCTCAACGAGCTCGTCGGCAAGATGAACCGCGCGCCGGACGACAAGAAGCCGAGCCTCATGGCCGCCGTCGTGACGCAGATCGTGGAGCAGCGAATCGCGATGGACGTGCGCCACGCAAAGATGGACGACGAGATGATGACGCACATGATGCAGCACATGCAGATGGGCAAAGACTCCATGTCGCAGTGTCCGATGATGACGGACATGAAATCCATGGGCGCCAGTGCGGCGGTTGCGCCCTCGGCGCATCACGGCACGCAGAACTAAAGGCTGACCGCCTTGATGAACCACGACGGATGGATGAGCGGATGGGCCGGCGGATCGATGTGGCTGTGGCTGGTGATCGGCATACTGGTGGTCG
This sequence comes from uncultured Acidobacteriota bacterium, assembly GCA_964619965.1. Taxonomy (GTDB): domain Bacteria; phylum Acidobacteriota; class Polarisedimenticolia; order Polarisedimenticolales; family DASRJG01; genus DASRJG01. Next base: position 4,998 of record CAZUGP010000004.1, on the reverse strand, counting down.
TTCTGCTGGTCGTCGCGATCAACAAGGTGTCCAAGAAGTAGAACGAAGGTTGTGTACAGGCATGCAACTTCTCACCAACCAAGAAGGGAATTAGAGCCATGATCGAAACGAAATCCGTGACCAAAGATCCCGTCTGCGGAATGACCGTTGACGAAGCGACCGCCCTCCACGCCGAACGCGATGGAAAAACGTTCTACTTTTGCAGCGATCACTGTCGGCAGGCTTTTGTGTCCACGCCCGCCGGTGTCGAGTCCAAGCATCAGTCTGGCGGCTGCTGCTGATAGGGTCCAGAGAACACGTGCTGGGGCTTTGATAACTCGTGCCGCGTCGGTCTCGTTGCCCAAAATAGTGAGAGAATGAGGCTGGTGACGCGCGAGGGGAGCGATCCGGTCTGCGGAATGACGGTCGACCACGATCATCCAAAGGGCGGGAGCGCACAGCACGCCGGTCGGGCCTACCACTTCTGCAGCGACGGCTGCCGAGAAAAATTCCTCAAAGAGCCGGCTCGCTTTGCGGAAGCCCGGCCGGGAGCTGTCGCGGCCCCAGCTCCTCCCGAGGCCATGCGCGAGGTTTCGAAGGTCGTCGAGTACACCTGTCCGATGCACCCGGAGATCGTCCGGAATGCTCCTGGAAGCTGTCCGATCTGCGGAATGGCGCTGGAGTTGCGCACGGTGACAGCCCAAGACACAGAGAACCCCGAGCTCACGGACATGAACAGCCGCTTCTGGGTGGGACTGGCCCTGACGGTGCCGGTGTTCGTGATGGCGATGGGAGAGATGCTCCCGGGGGCGCCGCTGCAGCGACTTCTCTCCCCGACCGTGCAAGCCTGGGCCGAGATGCTGTTGGCCACGCCGGTCGTGCTCTGGGCGGGCTGGCCCTTCTTCACGCGGATGTGGGTCTCTTTCGTCAACCGTAGCCCAAACATGTTCACGTTGATCGGCATCGGCACCGGCGCGGCCTACGGGATGAGCGTCGCCGCGACGCTCTTCCCGTCTTGGTTCCCACCCTCGTTCCGCGGCCATCATGGGCAGGTCGATCGCTACTTCGAGGCGGCCAGCGTCATCACGGTGCTGGTGTTGCTGGGTCAGGTGCTGGAGCTGCGCGCGCGTAGCAAGACGAGCAGCGCGATCCGAGCGCTCCTCGGTCTCGCCCCGAAGACGGCTCGCCTCCTGGCCGATGACGGCACCGAAACCGATGTCCGGCTGGAACGCGTCGAGGTCGGCGAGCGTCTGCGCGTACGCCCAGGCGAGAAGATCCCCGTGGACGGACTCGTCCTCGAAGGTACGAGCGCCGTCGACGAATCGATGGTCAGCGGTGAGCCAGGCGCAGTCGAGAAGAAGCCGGGGGACAAGGTGACGGGGGCGACCATCAATGGTACCGGAGGTTTCGTGATGCGCGCCGAGCGCGTGGGAAGCGATACGCTTCTGGCCCAGATCGTCCGCATGGTGGGTGAGGCCCAACGAAGTCGGGCCCCGATCCAGCGGCTCGCCGATGTCGTGTCAGGGTACTTCGTGCCGACGGTCGTCGTTGTCGCCGCCCTCACCTTTATCGCGTGGGCGCTCATTGGGCCCGAGCCGCGTCTTGCCCACGCGCTCGTCAACGCCGTGGCCGTGCTGATCGTCGCCTGCCCGTGCGCGCTGGGTCTGGCCACCCCGATGTCCATCATGGTCGGCGTCGGCCGAGGAGCGACGTTGGGAGTCTTGATCAAGGACGCGGCTGCGCTCGAGGCGCTCGAGAAAGTCGACACGCTCGTCGTCGACAAGACGGGAACCCTCACTGAGGGAAAACCGCGTGTGGTCACGGTCGTCGGCACCGACGGCTTCTCGGAAGGCGAGGTCGTGAGGCTCGCGGCCAGCATCGAGCGGGGCAGCGAGCACCCGCTGGCGGCGGCGATCGTCAACGCGGCGGAAGCGCGCGGAATCCCATTGGCCTCGGCGGAGAATTTCCTCTCGGTCACAGGCAAGGGTGTTACGGGCCGAGTCGGGCTCCAAGACGTCGCCCTGGGCAATGCGGCCCTTCTCCAGGAGCTCGGCGTGGATGCCGGGGCGTTGACCGAGCGCGCGGACGAGCTACGCCGCGACGGGCAGACGGTGATGTTCGTCTGTGTCGACGGTAAGGCTGTGGGATTGCTCGGGACCGCCGATCCCATCAAGGAGTCCAGCCAGGAGGCAATCGACCTCCTGCACAAGGAGGGCATCAAGGTCGTGATGTTGACGGGCGACGGTCGGGCGACCGCCGAGACCGTCGGCAAGAAGCTCGGGCTCGACGAAATCGTCGCGGAGGTCCTACCGGCGGACAAGGCGAACGCAATCCGGAAGCTTCAAGCGGCCGGGAAGATTGTGGCGATGGCGGGCGACGGGATCAACGACGCGCCGGCTCTCGCCCAGGCGCAGGTCGGTATCGCCATGGGGACCGGGACCGACGTGGCCATCGAGAGCGCGGGGATCACGCTGCTCAAGGGGGACCTCCGCGGCATCGCGCGTGCGCGCAAGCTCTCGCGCGCGACCATGGGCAACATCCGGCAGAATCTCTTCTTCGCGTTCGTCTACAACACTCTGGGCGTTCCGGTCGCGGCCGGGCTGCTCTACCCGTTCTTCGGACTGCTGCTGTCCCCGATGATCGCAGCAGCCGCCATGAGCCTCAGCTCGGTCTCGGTCATCGGGAACGCCCTGAGGCTTAGACGTGTGAAAATATGAGCGCTGTGAGTACTGCGTCGCCCATCGCCCGCGCTGCAATTCTGGCTTCGGTACTGCTCTCAGGCTGCCGTGCCCCGCAGCTGACCGTGAGGGAGGTCGCCGCACCCGCGGCGCCGGGAAGCGCGGAGCCATGCGTCGAGGCCGGAGCCGACGGGCGTGCCTACCTCAGTTGGGTCGAGCCTGCGGGTGAAGGACGTCACGCCCTTCGATTCTCCGTTTGGGAGGGAACGAGCTGGTCCGTTCCCCAGACCGCGGCGGACGGTTCGGACTGGTTCGTAAACTGGGCCGACTTCCCCTCGGTTACAGCGCTCGACGACGGCACTCTCGCCGCGCACTGGCTCAGGAAGACGGGCGAAGGTTCGTACGCCTACGGCGTCAAGTTGTCGTTTTCCCACAACGAGGGCAGAACTTGGAGCGAGGCCCTCACGCCCCACGACGACTCGCCGACGGAGCACGGCTTCGTCTCGAAGGTGGCGCTTCCCGGTGGAAAGATGGCCGCGGTCTGGCTCGATGGACGCGAAACCGGTGGCGGAAACGAGGGCCACGCTGGGCCGATGACTCTCCGGGCCGCCTTCGTAGGGGCAGACGGCCGGGTCGAGCGTGAGGACCGCATCGACGCTCGTGTCTGCGACTGCTGTCAGACCTCCGCCGTGCGCCTCGAAGATGGCACGCTCGTCGTCGCCTACCGGGATCGTTCCGAGGACGAGATCCGGGACATCGCCGTTCTACGTTTCGATGGCGAACGCTGGTCGGAGCCGGTCGTCGTGCACGACGATCGCTGGCAGATATCCGGATGCCCGGTCAACGGCCCGGCGATCGCAGCCGACGGCGATCGGGTCGCGGTCGCCTGGTACACGGCGGCAGGGTCGCCTCCCGCGCCAAAGGTGCGCATCGCGTTCTCACGAGACGGCGGCCGCAGCTTCGCCGCCTCGATCGACGTGAACGCGGGACGCCCAGAAGGCCGGGTGGACGTCGTATTCCTCATGGACGGCGTCGCGCTCGTGACATGGATCGACGACGTTGAAGGTTCGGCGCAACTCCTGGCGCGACGCGTGGACGTCAACGGCTCTGCCGGCCCGCACGTCCGGATCGCGTCCGCCAGCGCCGCGCGCGCGGGCGGTTTTCCGCGTATGGCGAGCCTCGGATCGGTCGCGCTCGTCGCGTGGACCGAACCCGGCAACCCTTCCCACATCCGAACAGCCGTGTTGTCCCAGGGGCAATGATCGGGTACGACCCGCTATAGTCCGAACTTCTTCATCCGGTAGATCAGCGTCTGCCTCGATATCCCCAGAAACCGAGCGGCCGAGCTCTGGTTCCCGCCCGAACGCCTCAGCGCCTCCTCGATCAGCCCGCGCTCTACGTCCTCGAGCACGATCCCGCCAGGCGGCAGGTCCATACGCGCCCCTCCGAACCGGGGCGCGTCGCGCCGGAGCGCCTCGGGGAGATCTGCCACGGCTATCGTGTCCGCTCGCCCGAGCACGACGAGACGCTCGAGCAGGTTTTCGAGCTCGCGCACATTGCCCGGCCAGTCGTATCGCTCGAGACGGTCGAGGGCTTCCGTTTCGACGCGGGGAACGGGACGGCCGTGGCGCTGCGCGTGCTTGACCAGGAAGTGCTCGACAAGCAGCGGCACGTCCCCCGGCCGTTCGCGGAGCGGCGGAATCCGGAGCGGGATCACGTTCAGCCTGTACCAGAGGTCTTCGCGGAATGTGCCCTCGCGCACGCGGGCCTCGAGATCCACGCGGGTCGCGGCGACGACGCGAACGTCCACACGCACGGGGGTGGTCGCTCCCACCTTGTCGACCTCGCCTTCTTGGAGCACGCGGAGCAGGCGCGCTTGGGCCGGCAAGGGGAGGTCTCCGATCTCGTCGAGGAAGATCGTCCCGCCGCCGGCCGCCTCGAATTTCCCCTTCCGGTCTTCGATCGCGCCCGTGAACGCTCCCTTGCGGTGGCCGAAGAGCTCCGACTCGACGAGCGACTCCGGTATCGCAGCGCCGTTGACGACGACGAGAGGACCACCGCGGCGAGGCGAGCTCTCGTGGATCGCGCGCGCGGCGAGCTCCTTGCCGGTCCCGCTCTCTCCGAACAATAGGACGGTCGCGTCGGAGTCCGCCGCGAGGCGCAAGTCGTCCAAGAACGTCCGCAGCGATGACGACGATCCGACCATCGCGCTGGAAACGGCTCCTCCGCCGACAAGAGCCCTCAGGCGCCGGTTCTCGTCGCGCAGCCCGGCGTAAGCGAGCGCCTTCCCGACCGAGGCCAGCAGGCGCTCTCGCGTGAACGGCTTCTCGACGAAGTCGAA
>CAZUGP010000003.1:0-10491 GCA_964619965.1 uncultured Acidobacteriota bacterium | reverse complement strand
CGCGCGCCGAGCAGCGCGTCCCGATCGTCTCCGATCTCCCACCGCCCGTCGTCGCGGACCCGAACTGTCGAATTTCGCCTGCGGAAGCTGTCCGAATCGGGCGTCAGGACGTGCCACCGGGTCCTTGCGCCGACGAAGGCAACGACCTCCTCCGGCGTCATCGCTCCGCCGTGGGCATCGAGAACCGCCAGCGCGAGGCGCTGCAGCGACCAGGCGTGCAGGCTCGCGTCACGCCAGGCCTCTTCGAGCTCGGTGACCTTCAGGGGATCCTCCACGCCGGCAGGCGATTCGGACTCGGCGGGAACGACCGAGAGTCTCGGCACCTTCGGCGGACGAAGACCGAGCCTGAAGGCCCAGAGGTCCGTGTCGTCGTCGTGAGGATCGAGTGCGTAATGGTCACCGTCTCGGTAAACCGGAGCGCGCGCGGGCTTGCAGCGCTGCAGCGATCGCAGCGCCAGTTCGGCAGGGGCGACGCCGGCCCTCGCAAAGCGTTCGGCCACCTCGGCGAGCGTCATGGCATCGCCACGCTCGAGCAGCGCCACGATGAGCAGCGAGTAAGAGTTCGCCTCGGGATGGCCCTTGACGTGCTCCAACACGGGGACTTCGATTCGCAGCGCGTCGCAGTAAGGGTTGGTCATCTGACCCACAGCCTCAGCCGAAGATCGGCACTGCGAACGGCGGACAGAAAGTCCGCTGGTCTTGGCTGAACGAGCCGCTCGTCCCGTTGCCAAGATGTTGACGGAACTGCAACTTGCAACACCAGACTTCAGCCGCCGAACAGCGTATTTCAAATCCGCTGGTCCGTCATCGCGGCCGGCGAGTGGGTGCTAGGAAATGGCGCGGCGACGAGCGTTTGCTCATTCAATGGTCCGTGCCGCGATTCGATTTCTGCGTCGCAATGCGTAGAGATTGCGTAGAGTTGCTCGTGACGTCTTCGGCGATGTCACGGTAAACAAATCATTGTCAACAACTTACGAGTGCCCCCACCTGGACTCGAACCAGGGACCAGCGGATTATGAGTCCGCCGCTCTAACCGACTGAGCTATGGGGGCGGCGGCATTGTAGCCCGGTCGCGATCGCGTGCTCGGTGACCGTCGCCGCGCCCATGAAAAAGGAGAGCCGGAGTGGCTACCCGACTACGGTCGTAACGAGCTGAGCGGTACCTCGCTCGCGCGCTCGAACGGTTTCCCGGAACGCCTGCCCTGATTCCAGCGCTGCCCTGCCGGGTTCGGGTTGGTCGCGGTCTGCATGATCGGCTTGCCGCCGGGCGCGGCTGTCGTGGCCGTGGTTCGCGGCGACGCGGCGACGCGGCGACGCGGCGGCTAACTCCGGATGCCAGTCGCGAATGCTCATCGCCATGTTCGGGCTGTCGACCTTCAGCGGCGCCCCATGCGCGGTCGATGCGACGAGTGTCACCGCCAGAGGGAGTGCGAACACCCAGACGAAACGTCTGATCGTCAGCTTCGATACCTCCTGTCCCGCTCGGGCAATCTCCGCCGCGTTTCAAGGGCGGGCAACGGGGCGGCGAATACGAGTTCCTGGTCGGTGTAAAGTGGGGCGCTTGAACGGCCTCAGCGAACGACTCCCCGCATCCAGGGCCGAGACGCTCCTGGGGGCTGCCGCGTTTCTTGTCGCCGGAATCATGCTCTTTTCCGGGCTCGGGTCGGTCCCACTCATGCAGCCGGACGAGGGGCGAAATGCCGAAGTCGCAAGAGAGATGACGGTTTCGGGATCGTGGCTCGTCCCCACACTCGAAGGGCATCCGTACCTCGACAAGCCGGCGGCCTACTTCGCCGCGGTTGCCGCGTCGCTCAGGGTGTTCGGCGCCAACGAGTGGGGCGCCCGCATTCCTTCCGCCCTGTGTGGTCTCGGGATCCTGGTTCTCGTCTACGTGTTCGCGCGGTGGTGCTACGACCCAAGCACGGCGGCGCTGGCCGTCATCGTCGTGGCGACGACGCCGATGATGTTCGCGTTCTCGCGCATCGTGATCATGGATATCGTGCTCGGCCTTTGCACCGTCGCGGCGATCCTCGCGGCGTTCGTCGCGGAGGACGGCGAAACCCCCAACCGGCGCTGGCACGCTTTGGGCGCGGCAGCAGCGGGCCTCGGGATGCTGGTGAAGGGGCCGGTCGGCGCGCTCGTACCGGCCGCGGTACTCGGCGTTTTCTTTTGGGCCGATGGACGCCCGAGCGCCCTCCGCCGCGTGTTCGCGCCTTGGAATGTGCTCATCGTGCTGGCGTTGTTCCTCCCGTGGTTCGCCGCCCTCGTTCACGCGCACCCCGAGTTCGCGCACTACGGCCTGGTCGACGAGACGTTCAACCGGTTCTTCACGCCGGCGTTCAATCGCGGCCAGCCGTTCTGGTACTTCGGGCCGATGCTGCTCGCCGCGCTCCTTCCATGGACGATCCTGTTGATCCCGATGGCGATTGCGGCCTGGCCGGGGCGCGGTCGCCTGACCCGCGCCGACCGCCTCTTCGTCGTGTGGACGATCGTCGTGCTCGTCTTCTTCTCGATGTCGCGCACCAAGCAGCCGGGCTACATCCTGACCGGCGTCATCGCGGCCGCCGTTGGCGTGGGACGCGGCTTAGGCTACGCGTGGCGAAACCGCGAGGGCCGGACGGCGCGATGGGTCGCACGCGGAGCGCTCGTGCTTGCGGGGGTTGCGCTCGTTGCAGCCACTGCTCTGGGTTGGGCGGTGGCGCGCGGCGCGGCAGATGCCGGCAAGCTTCAGACGATGGCCGAGGGCAAGCGGTCGCTCTGGTCGGCGTGGCCCACGATTCTGATCCTGCTGCTCGCGGTCGCGGCCCTAGCCGCTTGGGCCGGCGCGAAGCGGCACGCCGGGTTCGCCGTGGCGGCGTTCGCGCTCTTTCCGCTCGCGCTCGTGACCGTCGCCCTGCCGGCCGTCCAGGGGTTCGCCCGCGCGCGATCCGCCAAGCCCCTCGCCGAAGGTCTTGCCTCGCTCCCGGACGGCACGGAGATCGCCTGTCTCGACGGCTACCCGGCGGGACTGTCGTTCTACCTCGGACGAACGCTCACCATCATCAGCGAGGACGCCAAGCCGCTCCGCAGCAACTTCATCATGTATTGGCTGCGTCAGGTGCCGGTGCGACCGCCGACCATCGTCAGTTCCTCGAAACGAGAAGGGTGGTTGACGTCACGCAAGACCGCGGCGTTCATCCTCGCGCCGGACGGCTCGCACGCCGACCTCGACGCCTGGCTGGGCCCGCGGGCGGCCGTTCGCGCCGTTGCCGGCGGATGGTGGGGCGCCATGGTTCCGCCGCAGGCTGAGCGCTGAGATGTGCGGGATCTGCGGCGTCGTCGGCCTCGTGTCGAGAGAGCCATCCGGACCGTTCAGGCGCCGTGCTGCCGCGTCGCTTCGCCGTCTGAGGCACCGCGGCCCCGACGAGGTTCACCTCGCAAGTGCCGGGGGAGGAGCGATCGGCGCGACGCGGCTCGCCATCCGCGGCTTGGAGTCGGGCTCCCAGCCGGTCGTGGATCCTGGAACCGGTGTCGTCGTCGCGTGCAACGGAGAGATCGACAACCACCGCGAGCTGCGAGCGTGGCTTACCGGACGCGGCCACGTCATTCCCCAAGAAACCGACATCGCCGTTATCCCGGGACTGTACTTAGAGCACGGGGAAGCGTTCGCGGAGCATCTGGTCGGCGCGTTCGCCGTGGCCGTGTGGGACCCGCGCGTCCCTTGCGTGTTGTTGGCGCGCGATCGAGCCGGGGAGAAGCCGCTGTTCTACACCGTGCGCGGCGAAGAGGTGGCGTTCGCTTCGGAGCTCGCCGGGCTCGCCACCGACCTCGACCTTGCGCTTGAAATCGACCCCGAGGCGATCGCCGGCTACCTGCGCCGCGGCTGCTTCGTGGCGCCGTCGACGCCGTTTCGCGGCGTCCTCCGCGTGAGGCCCGGCGAGGTCGTGACCATCACGTCCGGCCGCGTGCGCTCCCGCCGCTTCTGGAGCTTGAGGTTCGCGGCCGACGCGGGGACGCCTCCTTCCGAAGATGCGTTCGATGGGGTTTTCCGCGCGGCGGTCGCGCGGCAAAGCGATGTCGACGTCCCGTGCGGGGTCTTCCTGTCGGGCGGGCTCGACTCGTCGCTCGTGGCGGCGGTCGCGCGCAACGTCAATCCCGGAAGACCTCTCACGGCCTATACGATCCGCTTCGCGGAGGCGTCGTACGACGAGGGCTCGGTCGCGTCCTCCGCCGCGTCGGTCTTGGGGATTCCGTGGGCCGCGGTGACGGTGGGCTCCGCGGACGTCCGGCGCGAGATCGAGAAGCTCGTGTCGGTTTCGGGCGAGCCGTTGGCCGATCCCGCTTGGGTCCCGGCGTCGATCCTCTCCCATCGCGCCGTCCTCGACGTGCGCATGGTGCTGGTGGGTGAGGGGGCCGACGAGCTTTTCGGCGGCTATCCGACTTACATCGGCGCGCTGCTCGCGGACCGCTATTCGCGCTGGCCGCGTGCGATCAAGTCCGCGATCGCGGCCGCGGTCTCGGCCCTGCCGGTCAGCGACAAGAAGGTGACGCTGTCGTACTTGCTCAAACGCTTCGTCGAGGGGGACGAGTTCACCGGCCTCGCGCGGCACCTGATCTGGACGTCGCAGATTCCACCGCCGCTCCTGACGGCGCTCGGCGTGGCGAGCCAGGCCCCGCTTTCCGAGCGGGCCCTAGAAGGGCAGATCCTCGACGTCGTGCAGCAGAACGATTTCGAGACGACGCTCGCGGAGGGTTTGCTGACCAAGGCGGACCGCGCCGGGATGGGTTGCGCGCTCGAGCTGCGGGCGCCGTTTCTCGACATCGGGGTGATGGAGTTCGCGGCGTCGCTTGCCGCCGCGGAGCGGGTGCGGGGCTTCACGACGAAGACGTTTTTGAAACGCTACGCGCGCCGCTACCTTCCGCCGTCGCTCGTCGACCGGCGCAAGCGCGGCCTGTCCGTGCCTCTGGCCTCTTGGCTGCGCGGCTCGTTGTACGATTGGACGCGCGCCCTTCTCGCGTCGCCCCGCCTCGAAAGCGTCGGCGTCGATGCCGCTGCTGCAGTCGCGATCTTGGACGAGCACCGCGCACGCAAGGCGGACCGGGCCCGCGCAGTCTGGACGATCGTCGTGCTGTCGGTATGGCTCGACTGGCTGGCGGAGATCCGCCGGCCGCCGAAGGAGATCCCGTGACCCGACCGGACCGGCGCTATCGCTATTACGACCTGGTCATGGCCGCGTTCGTGACGGTGCTCCTCTGTGCGAACTTGATCGGGCCCGGAAAGGTCGCGAAGGTCGGCCCGATCACCTTCGGCGCCGGGGTGTTGTTCTTCCCGATCTCCTACATTTTCGGCGACATCCTGACCGAGGTCTACGGCTATGCCCGCGCGCGCAAAGTCGTCTGGGCCGGGTTCGCGGCGCTCGCGTTCGCATCGTTCATGGCGACCGTCGTCATCAAGTTTCCACCGGCGCCCGGCTGGCCGCACCAGGCGGCGTACGAGACGGTGTTCGGCTCCACGTGGCGCATCGTGATGGCATCGCTCCTCGCGTTCTGGGCCGGCGAGTTCTGCAACTCGTTCGTCCTGGCGAAGATGAAGGTGTGGACCGAGGGCAAGAGTCTCTACTTGCGCACGATCGGTTCGACGATCGTCGGCGAGGGGATCGATTCGCTGATCTTCTATCCGGTGGCGTTTTTCGGGGTCTGGTCCAACGGTCAAGTCCTCACCGTTCTGACGACCAACTACTGCATCAAGGTCGGTTGGGAAACGCTCGCAACCCCAATCACCTACAAAGTCGTCGCCTGGTTGAAGCGCGTTGAAAACGAGGACTACTACGACCGCAACACCGATTTCAATCCCTTCACGCTCCAGACCTGAGCCAAGCAATAGGGGACAGTCCCCTATTGCGCGACCCAGCTCTCGGCGTAGAGGTAGTAAAGATCGTCGCGGCGTTCGAGGCGTCCTTCGATGGTGACGGGGCGCGCGACGAATCCGAGTATGCGATCGTTGAGCGGCTGCCCTTTCGCGTCGACGAGCAGGAGATGCGCCTCGCGCCCCTGGGCGTCACGGGTGAAGAGCATCGGCGGGATGCCGCCGGCGATGCAGCGGATGGCGCAGGCGCGGTGGACTTCGAGGCGGCCTGGGTTCATCACGCCCAAGAAACACTTCGAGTCGACGATCTCCCCGGAAAACTTGGCGCTGCCCAAGTCTTCGATCCGCGACGCCTTCACGGGAGTGCCGTCCGGCGGGAGCGACGGTAGGTAGCGCTCGATGGTTCCCGGTACCACCTCGAGCATCGTGGTCCCCTGACGCACGATTTTTTTGCCGTTGAACCGCACGGAAGCGCCGTCGAGCCCGGCGATCATCGCCCCGACGCCATGTTTCCCTTGCGCCACCAGGGGGAACCGCACGAGCCCCGACAACGGAGCTCCGGACGGCGCGTCGTTTCGTGCGATCAGCACCGGGAGCGGCGTCGCTTCGAGCGTGCCCTCCCACGCGCGTTCCTTCGTGAATTCGTAGGTCGCGCGGTCGAAGGGGCCCGTTGCGATCGCCAGCGCGGTCGCGACGGCGCCCGCGAGGACGATGAGAGCCAAGGCCACGCGCTTCAGGCGGCGCGTCGTCGCAGGCGACGTCTCGAGATAGCCGACGTAGAACGTGTCAGGCATGAGCGGGTTTCACAGGCGTCCCCGGGGCATTCGCCTTGGAATGGACGTACGCGCGCCCCCCGACGACGCGCACTTCGTACGTCGCGACTCTTTCGGTGAACGGCGCCGGCGAGCGGCCGTTCCCGGGAAGGTACTGGTAGCCGTGCCACGGGCAGGTGATGCAGCCGTCGATCACCCGCCCCTCGCCCAGAGGGCCGTACTGGTGGCGGCAGACGTTCGAGACCGCCGAGATCTTTCCGTCGTACCGGAAGACCGCGATCCGCTCCCCCGCGCTGACGATCCGCGCGCGGCCTTCGGGGATGTCGACGACGGGTCCGGCGTCGATCCAGCCGTCGTCGATCAACTCGTCGTCGCGGTCCCCCGCCCTCTCGCGAAGCGCCGCGACGACGTGCAACGTGAAGAGCCAGGCCATCCCAGCCCCGGTCGCGATGGCGAGCACGGGATGCGCCTCCGAGTGGAGCGCCCCCAAAGCGACGTGCATGACGATCAGCGCGTAGGCGAAGTAGACGCCCATGTGCAACGTCTTCCAAACGTGCGGGCCGAGGTTCGCGAGCCAGAAGTCGTGGCTCGTCGCCGCCATGAGGAAGAGGATCACGAGCGCCGCCGCACCGAGCGTCTGGAAGCCCGTTCCCGTCGTCAACAGGCTGACGAGCGGGTTCTCGTTCCCCTGGGCGTGGAACTGCACGATGGCAAACACCGCGTGCGCGAGCGCCGTGAGGAACATCGTCACGCCGAGATGCCTGCGGTTGTAGAGCAGCGGAAGGAAGCTCGGATTCAACCGGCAGAGCGGCCCGATCGACAGGATCACGTGCAGCATCAGGAACCCCGCCGTCGCGAGGGCCCGGATCAACAACGTCTCGATCGTCGCGTCCGGATGCGCTAGGAGCGAGACGCCGATGAACAATGCGAGGTAGACGAGAAGGCCGGTCACGATGACCTTGTCGTAAGCCTTCTTGGCCCGGTTCCAGCCGATGGCGGAGTACGAGACGCTCATCGTGCGATCAGCGCGATCGCGAAGGCGATCGGAAGGAGGATCGCCAAGGCGATCGCAATGCGGCGATGGGCGCGCCTGAGGCTTCGCGTCAATGCGGCCTCCCGGGTCGGATCCAGAGGCGCAACACCCAAGGCCACAGCGCGACGACTCCGGGAAGAACGATGACCCGGAACGTCCACGGGGCCGTCCTCGCCGACGCGTCGGTGCGGCCGATGCCGAACATCAAGAACGGCACCGACACCAGGACCCCGATGACCAGGTAGGCCGCGACGACGAGGAGTGCGCCGCGAGCGAGATCGACGAGCATGATCCTCAGGTTACCGATCGAACAGATGCTCGTAACGGCCGGGCTTTCCTTCCTCCCACGGCCGGTAGGAGTTGCAGAAATCGATGCGCTCGCCGAGTAGTGGGTGACTCGCGCGCCAGAGTTTGAAGAGCAGGCTGCGGCGCGGCACGCCGAGGTTTTCCTGCTGGAGCTTCACGAAGGCCGTGGCGGCGGAGTGGTTGTTCCGCGTGATCTCGAGGCCGAAGCGGTCGGCCTCGTGCTCCTGCCACCGCGAATAGCCGGCGGCGACCGGGGTGACGGCGAACGAGAGCAAGCCGAACAGCAGCATCAAGAGGGGGAGCGAAGCGATGTCCGCGAGCTCGGTGAAGCCGATGCGGCTCCTGAAGCGGGCAATCAACCCGGCTTGGAGGCGCTCAGCCGCGTACGCCGTCATCAGAATCAGCCCCGCGAAGAAGAAGATCGACTTCACGACGTGTCCTAGGACGTAGTGCCCCATCTCGTGGCTCATGACGAACAACACTTCGTCGGGCGCCAGCTTTTTGATCGTCGTGTCCCACAGCACGATCCGCTTCGAGCCGCCGAACCCGGTGACGTAGGCGTTGACGGTGTTCGTGTCGGCGCTCTTGTCCACCTCGAACACGCGCGCACCCTCGATACCCGACCTCCCCGCCAAATCGAGGATCTTTCGTTCGAGCACCTTGTCCTTCATCGGTCCGAACGTATTGAAAAGCGGGTCGATGACGACCGGTGCGACCAGCAAGAAGAAGGCGGCCAGCGGGATCGCGATCGCGCTGACCCACAACCACCATCGGCGCGGGCTCTTCTTGACGAGCAGGTACGGGATCCAGAGGAACAGAGCGCCCATGACGAGCCCGACCATCACGCCCTTCAGCTCGTCGCCGAACCACTTACCGAACGTCTGGTTCGACAGCCCGTAAGCGTGCGGTCGCGCGAATCCGGAGTAGTAGGAGAGCGGCAGGCCGACGGCGAACGAAATGAGAAGAAAGAGCACGAAGTAGACGACGATGGTGAAAAACCAATTGCGCCCGATCCGGTGCGCCGCATTCCGGAGCTTGGAAGAAAACCCGGTGAAGAGGATGACGCCGGGGACGAGCAGCCCCCAGAGCTGGTCCGTCAGCCACAACCAGTTGCCGCTTCGCGCGTGCTCGAGCGCCTTCTCTGTAGGCTCTGGCACCGCGACCGGACCTGTGTCGCCGGATGCCGCCCTGTTCGGGGGTTGCGATTCCGCCGCCTGATTCGCGATGCCGTGCGGGGCTTCATCCGACGACGGCGCCGAAGCCGGGCGGGCGGCTCGAAGGGGTGCCGCGAGAACGGCGACGGCCACGAACGCCAGCGAGAGGATCGCGACGGTGTGTTGTCGATTCATGGATTGATCACCTGGATGGCGGCGGCCGAGCCGAGCTCGAGCCGATTGTCGACCAGGTCGACGCCGTTGATGCCACGGGCGTTGTGTTCGGCGACCTGCTTGTCGTAGAGCCTCGGCACGCGACCCTCCAGCGTCACGATGCCCTCCTTCACGACGGCGCGGACGTGCCCGGGGAAGCGCGGGACGACCCGGGCGGCGAAGATGCTGTTCAGCGCCTTTTGGATCTTGTCATCGGAGGTTTCGGGGGTATCGACGAGGTCGACGACGTCGATGATGCCCTGGATCGCCCCGCACAGCTTGCGGATCTCGCCACGCCACGCCGCGTTCGGGATCTCGCCGGTGAGCGTGACGACGCGGCCGACGACGGCGACCTTCATCGAGGACGAGGCGTATTTCGGAAGCTCGAAGAGCGTGCGGCTGACGTGCGATGCGAGCTCCGCGTCGGATGGCCCGGCGAATTCCATCCGGAGCCGCGAACGATCGACCGCCGCGATGCCCTTCACCCTGGAAGCGAGATCGGCGACTTCATCGGCCTGATTCAGATTCCGGACGACCCCTTCGGGGATCGCAACACGGTTTTCGACCTGAATCTTCAGGTGGAGGTTGGCCGTGGCGGCCGTGCCGCGGATGGACATCTCGACGTTGCTGCGGAGCTCCATGTCGTCGAGCGTCCCCGCCATGGCGAGTCCCGACGAGAGCATGAGGATCCCGGCAAGGGTAAATCGGCGCACGGCTCGATGATACGGGAAAAGGGGACGCCCGCGAGGAGGATGCTGCTAACGTAGCGGGAATCCCTGACGGCGAGGAGGGGCAGGAGATGACCGTACGTTGGTTCGCGGTGGGTGCGTGGCTGGGTGCTGTCGGTGTGGCCCTCGGAGCGTTCGGCGCGCACGGATTGAAGGCGCGTGTTGCCGCCGACATGCTCGCAATCTGGGAGACCGGTGCGAGATACCACGTGCTCCACGCACTCGCGATGCTCGCCGCCGGCTGGGCGTGCGACCGCTGGCCGGGGGCGTACCCGAACGCGGCGGGATGGTTGTTTCTTTCGGGAATCGCCCTCTTCTCGGGAAGCCTCTACGCGTTGACGCTGACCGGTGTGCGAGCGCTGGGCGCGATCACGCCCGTCGGCGGCCTCTGCTTCATCGCGGGGTGGGCCTGCCTCGCCATGGCGGCAACGCGGGGACG
>CAZUGP010000002.1:0-15207 GCA_964619965.1 uncultured Acidobacteriota bacterium | reverse complement strand
CAGTGGCGCGAAGGGCGCTTCGCCGCCCCGGCCCAGCCCGAGGCGGAGCCGAGCGCGCAGGCCCACGACTTACCGCGGCTCCCGCAGGGGCCGCCTCCCCCTGCGGTGGATGAGGTGGCGCCCGCGCCCACGCGCGCAAAGAAGGACACGGCCGCGCGAAGCGACTCCCTCGAGACGGATGTCGAGAAGAAGGTCGAGGCGCCCGCGGAAGATGTCCCGACGGGCGCCCCCGGCGGAGTTGTCGGCGGCGTCGTCGGCGGTGCGATGGGCCGCGTTGAAGAGGGTGTCGACGGGGGCTCCGCCGCCGACGAGCGGCACGAACCAGCAGCAGCGAGAGTCGCAGCCGAGGCCGGCGGGCGCGCGATGCAGGCTTCCGCGCCGCTCGCAAAAACCGACGCGCTCTCCGTCTGCGGGGATCGGTGGTCCGATTCGGGTCTCCGCGCGACATGGGCCGTGCAGGATGCCGGAATCGCCGCGCGGGAGCTCGACCGGATCGCCCACGATGTCGGCGGCATCGGCCTGTGGCGGGGTCAAGACGACGGACGCCCGTACCTGCTCGTCGTGCCTCGAGGCCGATTCGAGGAGGTCTTCTTCGCCCTGCGCGCTCGCGGCGTCGCCGGTCTAGAGAAGCCGCCGGCGCTCGCGGCAGGCGGCGGCTGCGCGGGAATCTCGATCGCGCTCCAGGTCGCCGCGGAGCCAAGGCCGGCGCCGCGTTAGGGCCTGAGCTTGGCCAGCGCCTCGTCGGCCTCGACGATCCAAAACGGCGCGTCGGGGTCCAAGGCGTCGCGCCGCGCCGCCGCGAGCAGCTTCCCTCTCATGTAAGCCTGCCTCGCCCCGTCGCGATCCTTGTTCGCAGCCAAAGCCTCGGCCAAGGCGAACTCGTTCGGGGGATAGTCCGGCCGCAGCTCGATCGCCCGTTTGGCGTGTGCCAGTCCCGCCTCGGCGTCGCCGGGACCCACCGGCCAGCCGGGGGCCCGCAGGAGGACGACGGCCATGACCCGATGGGGGCCGGCATCGTCGTAGAGCGGGTCGTTCTCGATCGCGCGTTCGAGTGCCGGGACCATCGTCTTGAGGCCGTCGTCCGCCGTCACGCGAACCTCGCGGGCCTGCAGTCCCACGGCCACGGCGAGCCAGTAGTCGCACGCGGCGCGGTGAGGGTCCCGGCGCTTGCACCACTGCGCGGTCTGCACGGCCGAGACCGCCAGCGCCGCGCGGAGCCTCGCCTCGCGCTCGTGTTCCGTCAGCCAGGCCTTCGTGCGCGTCGCGCCCATGAGGCCGAGCACGTCCTCCTCGTCGACTTCCGCCGCCCGCAGGTAGAGTGCCTCCGCCTCCTTGACCGCCGCGACGTCGGGACGCTTCGCCCAGCGCTGGTCGGCCTCGCGCAACAGAGCGGCCGCATCGGGAAGAGTGGCCGGCGCGGATTTCGAGGCGAGGGACGCGACGGAAGGCGGTTCGCGCAGGGCAGGGGAGCATGAGGCGGCGAGGGCCGCCACGAGAACGAGACCGTTTCGCTTCACCGGGGATTGGTCTTGGCGGGCGGCCCGTAGGATGCGCGGGCAGCCGCGAGCCCTTTGCTGTCGAGCGGGACGAACTTTGCAAGTCGCACCGCCTCGAGCGATTGCAGCCCATCCGGGGTTTGGTGCGTCTTGAGCAGGCCGGCGAGCAGCTGTTTCGTGACGGTCGGCCCCACGGTGGCGCCGACGGTGCACACGACAATGCCGGGGACCGGTGGAGAGGTTGCGACGACCGTGAGCTCGTTCGCGAATGGAAGCGTCGCAAGCGATGCGGTCTGGGAGGCGTCTAGCAGCACCGCGACGTTGTCGCCGCTCGCGCACCTTTTCAGGGCCGAAAGGACTTGGCCGGTTGCGGTGAAGGTCACATCAGGGGGGAGTTTCCCCCAAGGCCCGAGGGCGACGTTGCGAATGAACTCCGGCGCGTAGGCCGCGAGGCTGACGACGTTGAAGCCCGAGAGCGAGGATGCGGAGGTCACGCGCCCCTTCTTTGCGACCAAAGACCACGTCACGGCCGGTGTGCCGCCTTTCTCGATGGCCTGCGCGCGCGCCGTCAGCTTGAGGTCCGCAGCGTGCAGGAGAAAGAAAGGCAGCGGGACCATCGCAAGCGACGGCGGCGATGACCTCAACCGCGCCATCCCCGCATCTTCGGTTTCGTAGTATTCCGCGGCGAAGCGTTCCGGGGACCAACCGGCAGCCTGGGACACCGCAGACGCGAGGGCGTCCATGCTAGGCTGCGCTTCCTTGGTCGTTCCCGGGTAGCCGGGGGCGCAAATCACGAGCGTCACCGGCGTGGGCGCGGTGGCGGCCGCGAGGGCGGACGCCAGGAAGATCGCGGGGAGGATCGGGGTTCTCTTCGACATGTCCGCGCCCCATTATGCAATGACACCCGGCGTCTCGCCCTCAAGAGGCGTTCGTCTCGCGCGCGCGATCGTCGATCACGCAGGAATCGTCGTCGCGATCTGGCTGCTCTTCGCGCCGGTGGCGATCTACTTCGCGCTGTCCGTCAAGAGCGACAACTCCCCGGATCGGCTGATCGTCGAGGGGGACGACGACTACCAGCAAACGCGCGCGTTCCAGAAGATCTTCCCGGAGGGGCAGTACGTGGTGCTGCTCGCCGAGGCCGACGATCCGTTCACGCCGTTGGCGCTCCAGAGGGTCGACTCCTTGGAAAAGGCGCTCGCGGGCGTGCCGAAGGTCAGGCCCCTTTCGGCGCTCACGATCTACCGGCAATCGCACCCCGGTTTCGAGGCGACACAGGCTGAAGCCTCGGCGTTCAAAGCCTTCGCCACGGGGACGAGCCTCTTCCGGAAACAGGGTCTAGTCGGCGACCACGTCTTAGGGATCCCGATGGAGCTGCAGGTCGGCAGCCGCGACGAATTGCAAGACGTACTGGCGGCCGTCGACGCCGCGGTGGCGCCCTTTGCGGCGGCCCCCGCGCCGCTCGCCGCCGTGCGAAAGATCGGCGGTCCCTATGTCGACCGCTATCTCTCCGAAGAGACCCAGCGATCGACGCTCCTCTACATGCCGCTTTTCGGGTTGTTCATCGTCCTTTTGAACCTGTTCCTCTACCGGTCGTTCCGAACGCTGTTCGCGTTCCTGCTCACGATCGCGGTGACCGTTCTTTTCACCGAGGCGTTTGCCGGAGTGATGGGTTTCGTCTCGACGATCGTCTCGTCCCTGGTGCCCCTGACGGTGCTCATCACTTGCACGTCGACCCTGGTCTATCTGCATTCGCTGTTCGTCGCCTGTCCGAAAGGGGCGGACATCCGCGAGCACCAGGTCTTCACGCTGTGCAACAAGTTCCTCCCCTGCACCGCCTCCATCTTCGCCGCCGCCGTGGGATTCGCCGCGCTCGCCGTGTCCGGCATCCGACCGATCCGCGAGATGGGGTACTGGGTCGCCGTCGGCATGGCCGTGACCTGGCTCACCTCGTTCACTTTGTTCCCCGCCTTGCAGCGCCTGCTCCGCACCCCGCCGTCCTCGGAGCGTCGCACCGCGGGCGCCTGGTGGCCGCGGATCGTCGATCGTCTGCCGTGGTTTACGTATCGTTGGCGATGGGTCCTCGTGCCGGGATCGATCGCGCTCATGCTCGTAGGCCTCGGCGCGTTGCTCGGACTCCCGCGTCTCGTCGAGCCGATGCGCCTTGAGACCGATTCGCTGGACTACATCGACCACGATCTGCCGCTCTACAAGGACACGCGCCGGTTCGAGGCGACGATGTCCGGCCTTACGGTCACCGAGGCCTGGATCCGCGTTCCGAACGCGGGTGTGTTCGACGCGGGCGTCCTGCGCGGGCTGCACCGCTTCGGCGCGATGCTCGAGGCCGACCGGCGCGTGGGCTCCGTCATGGGGCCGACAACTCTTTTGCAGTGGGTCCGCTACGTTCAGGGGCAGGGGGACGTGCTCCCGGACGACCCGGGCTCGTGGAACAAGCTGGCCTCTGACTTCGAGCAGCTGGCCCTTTCCCGCCCCGAGTTTCGCGGCTCGATCGACGTCGCGACACTACAGAACGCGCGCATTCGCGTGATCACCCGGGCGGGTTTCGACGGCTACGCCGGGCTCAAG
The DNA here is from genome assembly GCA_964619965.1 of uncultured Acidobacteriota bacterium. Lineage (GTDB taxonomy): Bacteria > Acidobacteriota > Polarisedimenticolia > Polarisedimenticolales > DASRJG01 > DASRJG01. Next base: position 11,128 of record CAZUGP010000002.1, on the reverse strand, counting down.
AAGTTTCTCGCCGATGCGTGGGCCGAGGCGCAGCGCCACGATCCGGCGCTGGCGTCCTGCACGTTGACCGTCGTTGGCGAAGGCGTCCTGCAGGCGAAGATCGCGCACTACCTCGTCCCGACCTTGACCGAGAGCTTCGCCATTACCGCCACGGTGATCTTTCTCGCGTTTCTCGTCGTGTTCCGTTCGCCCGCGGCGCGCCTGATGGCGATGATCCCGTCGGTCTTCGCGATTCTCGTCATGTTTCTCGTGATGCGCTTGACCGGGATCGCCCTCAACGTCGCGACGATCCTGATCGCCTCAACCGTCTTGGGCGCGTCCGAAAACGATCAGATCCACTTTTTCTACCACTTCCAGGAAGGCCGTCGCGCCGGAGGTACGGAAGCGGCGTTGCGCCACACGCTTCTCGTCTCCGGGCGCGCGATCATCTTCGCGACGATCATCAACGCCGGTGGATTCCTCGCGCTGGCCCTTTCGCCGCTCCCGCCGATGCGGCAGTTCGGCGTCGTGTCGGCGTGCGCGTTCCTGCTGTCGATGATCGCGGACTTCACGGCGCTCCCGGCGTCGCTCTGGCTCGTCTCCGGCGACGCGCCCGCCAAGAATGCCGCGGAATCGTAGCGCCGAGCCGCATCCTCACATCACAACGAAATCTCGGGCCCGGTTCCCTCGGCCTCCTTCGCGCGTCGGGCGTCCCAGAAGAGGAAGCCGCCCAGCGCCACGAACACCGCGAGGCCGATCCAGTTTCCCCACGCACCGTCGTTGCCGAGATCGTAGGTCACCTTGCGTCCGGTGACGTCGAGGACGAAACGGATGATCCCGTCGAACACGCCGGCGATCGCTCCCCCGGCGATGAACCCCGACGCGATCAGGGTCCCGCGATTCCCGCGGGCTCGCTCTAAGGTCGGGTTCCCGCACGGACGCTTGACCAGCCAGGCCACGATCGCCCCCCCGAGGATCGGCGTGTTGAGCTCGATCGGGAGGTACATCCCGAGGGCGAAGGCGAGCGCGGAGATCCCCAGCATCTGCACGATCACCGCGACGACCGCTCCGACCCCGTACAGGAACCACGGCGCGTGGCCCGATTGCATGACGGACGCAATGACCGCGGCCATGGCGTTGGCCTGAGGCGCCGCGACCGGGTGGTCGTGTTCCGGGCCCGGTGTGTAGCCGTACACGCGCGCGAACATGAACATGATCGCGGTCACGGTCACCGCGGCCACGACCGATCCGGCGATCAACGTCCATTCGATGCGTTTCGGCGTCGCGCCCGTCCAGTAGCCGACCTTGAGGAGCGTCACCATCGAGCCGGTCATCGACAGCGCGGTGCAGACGACGCCGCCGATCAGGAGGACCGAGAGCATTCCGCTCTCCCCGGCGAGGCCCATCGCGGAGAGCGAGATGGCGGCGATGATCAGCGTCGTCAGCGTCATCCCCGAGATCGGCGTCGTGGAGATCATCGCAATCGCCCACGCCGAGACCGCCGCGAACAGAAACGTGATCCCGAAGGTGAGGAGAACCGCGACGAGCGAGATCGCGGTGGGCCGGGGCGAGCCGGCGAGCACCGAGAACCGGAAGTACCCGAACAGAATCACGGCAAGTGCCGCGGCCCCGGCAAGCACGCCGGAAATCGGCAGATCGAGCTCGGTGCGCGGCACCGAAGTTTGAACCCGCGTCGCGCGTCGCACCTCGCCGAACACGCGCGAGACCGCCTGGGCGATCACGGGGGACATCTTGAGCACCGACAGCACGCCTGCGGCGAAAATGGCGCCGATTCCGATGTAGCGCACGTAGTCGAAAAAGAGGTCCTCGGCGGAAAGACCGGCGACCGGCGGCCGCCCGGCGAAGATCTCGCCGGGGGCCGTCGCTCCGACGATGCCGATCAGCGGGACGAAGACGTAGTACGAGAGGAACGAGCCCGCCGCGATGATCGTCGCGTAGCGCAGCCCTACGATGTAGCCGAGCCCGAGCACCGCGGCCGACGTGTTCAAGACGAAGATCGCCTTGACGTCGTCGGTCAGCTTGTGGAGGGAAGGAATCAACACCGTCGTAAACGTGTCGCGCCAGGCCCTCAAATGGAGCGCCAGAAAGTCCATGACGACCGCGACGGCCATCGAGCTCAAAAGCACCAGCGCCTGGCGCCCGCCCCGCGCCCCGGCGGCCAGGATCTCCGCCGTCGCGGTTGCCTCCGGAAAGGGGAGCTTCCCGTGCATCTCCGCGACGAAGTAGCGGCGGAACGGAATCAGAAAGAGGACGCCCAAGATCGCGCCCAGAAGCGGCACGACGAAAACCTGCGCGAAACTGGACTGACCCTCGAGACCGAGGATGAAGATCGCCGGCATCGTGAACGTCGACCCGCCGACGATGATCCCGGCGCATGCCCCGAGCGTCACGATGTTCACGTTCTCTAGAAGCGTCGACTTGCGGCGCGCGACGGCGGAAAAGCCGATGGCGAGGATGGCGATCGGAATCGCCGATTCGATTCCTTGGCCGAGCTTGAGCGAGATGTAGGCCGCGGCGGCCGAGAAGATCGACGTCATCACGAGGCCGAAGACGATCGAGCGCGCGGTGATCTCTTGCACCACGGCGTTGGCGGGCACCATCGGCAGGTAGCGCTCGCCTTCGGCCAGCTCGCGATAGGCGTTGTCGGGAAGGCCGGCGGAAACCTCGACGTCGCTCATGCGTCAGGATACCGCATCGCGGTGGGGGTGCCGCCCGAACCCGGCACCCCCTAGGACGCGATCATCGAACTACTTTGTTTCCGGGGCCGCGGATGAGGCCGGTGGCGGAAGGATGGCTTCGATGTCGAGCGTGATCGCGACCATGTCGCTGACCACCACCCCGCCGCCGTCGAGGTTGGCGTTCCACTTCACGCCGAAGTCCTGCCGGTTGATCTTCGCGGTCGCCGCGGCGGCCACGCGCGACTCGCCACGCCCCCCTTTGATGATCTTCGACGGGGCGGTCACGTCGAGCGTGACTTCCTTCGTTACGCCGTGCATCGTCAGATCGCCGACGAGCTGGAAGGCGCCACCGGTGCCGGCCACGGCCTTCTTGGACTTGAAGGTGAGCGTCGGGTACTTCTCGACGTCGAAGAAATCCGGGCCCTTCAGGTGCCCGTCGCGCTTGTCGTCACGGGTGTTGATGCTCGTCGCGTCTATCGTCGCGTCGACCTTGATCGACCCGGCGGACGTGCCGTCGTAGTCGATCGTCCCCGACATCTTGCCGAACTCGCCGCGGACTGTCGAGATCATGTAGTGCGTGACCGAGAATTGCGTGCTCGAGTGCTTGCCGTCGATCTGCCAGACGTCCGCCGCGGCTGGGGCCGCGGCCGACAACGCCGCGAAGGCGACTGCCGAAGTGAATCCAACGAAACGGTGCATGTAAGGACTCCTCTCGTGAGTAAGGATTGGACGAACCCTCCCCATTGTGGCTCGCGAAAGGCGATCGCGCGAGTCCTTGCCGGTAGGAATCAGGCGATCTTGAGGACGATCTTCCCGAAGTTCTCGTTGCGCTCCATCGCCGCGTGGGCGCTCGCGGCGTCCTCCAGCGGAACGACCCGGTCGACGACCGGATGGAGGCGCCCGGCGGCTAACAGCGGGAGCATCGTCTTGGCGAAGGACTGCACGAGCTCGATTTTTTCCTCGATCGGTCGCGATCTCAGGACGGTCCCGATCACGGTGAGGCGCTTGCGCATCAGCGCGCCCAAATCCGCCTCCACCTTGGCGCCGCTCATCGTGCCCACAAGCACGAGCCGGCCGCGCAGCGCCAAAACCTCCACGTTGAGCGCCCAAGACGACGCGCCCAGAAAGTCGATCGCGAGATCGACTCCTTCGCCCCCAGCCGCCATCCGGATCGCCTCGGCGACGTTCCCGGCCGCGGGGTCAAGCACTCGCTGAATACCCATGGTTTCGAGGCGGCGGCGCTTCTCAGAAGAGCGCGACAACGCGATGATGCGGGCTCCGGCGACCGTCGCGATACCGGCCGCGGCGGTTCCCACGCCCGATCCCGCAGCGTGCAGCAGGACCACCTCGCCTGGCGTCAGGCGGCCCCTGAAGAACAGAGCGTCGTAGGCGGTGAGGAACGCTTCGGGGACCGCGGCGGCATCCTCAAAGCTCATCCCGGGTGGGACGCGCAGGCAGAGCCGTTCGTGAATACGCAGCTTCTCCGCCTGACCGCCACCCCCGACGATTCCCATGACGCGGTCCAAGGGCTGGAGCGTTGTGACCATCTCGCCGCACGCTTCGACCTCGCCGGCGAACTCCAACCCCGGGATGTCCGCCGGAACGCCCGGAGGCGCGGGGTACATCCCGCGCCGCTGGAGCACGTCGGCTCGATTGAGCGCCGAGGCCTTCACCCGGACCAAGACCTCATCCGGGCCGATGACCGGCTCCGCGACCCGACGGATTTCCAAGACCTCGGGGCCGCCGGGGCGCGAGATCGCGAGAGCCCGCATCAGACGAGGCCCACGACGGAGGGGCGCCGCACGGCCTCCAACAGCACCCAGGCCGGGGATGAGGCCCGTGCACCCGCGCGGTCCCGCACGCTGAAACCGGTGGCGAGCAGTGCGTTCCGCAGATCCCCGGCCCGGCGGTAGTGGGTGCCGTGGCGCGGATGACCGGGGAGGATCATCTTGCCGGCGTCGACAAACGCTGCCCACGTGAAGCGCCACCCTCCCGCGGCGTCCTTCTCGCGCACGAAGAGGCGCGCGCCCGGCGGCAACGCGCGCGCGAGCCGTCGAAGGAGGGCGTCCTGGGCGGTGAACGGAAGGAAGCGCAACACGTCGTTGATCACGACGACATCGGCCGGGGGCGGATCGAAATCGCGCAGGTCGAGTGTCTGTACCGTGCAGCCGGGGACGTTTTCCAACGCTTGCCGTGCCGCGCGCACGTAGCGGTCGCACCGATCCACCCCCAGGTAGGACCGCGGCTCCGACGCGAGCGTCAGTAAGCCCACGAGCACCCCGATCAGGCCCCGCCCGCACCCTAAGTCTAAGACTCGCGCCCCGGTCCCCAACACGTCCTCGTCGATCAGGAACGGGTAGATCGGGTCGCCCAGCAGCCGCGCGCGCGCGGCCTCGGCATCGCGGATCGACACGTTCACGAAGCGCACGACGACCGCATCCACGATCTCGTGGTACGTCTCGTGATGGCCGCCGGCGCGCGCGATCAGCCAACTGGCGACACCGAGCACCCCGCCGAGCGCGACCCCGAGGACGACGCTCCCGATCAGGAGGTCCGTGAAGATCCCGAGTGCCCCCAGGGTCTCGACGTCCGCGAGCGTGACCGCAAGCCACCCGCCGTGAAGGACGCGGTGGCCGAGCTGAACCTCGGCGAAGAGGATGGGCCCTACGGTGAGGGGGTTCCCGATGTATGCCGCCGCGTAGACGATGAAGCGGTTCAGGCGGAAGACGGTCGCCAGGAGGACCGCGATCGGGAAATGAACTCCCCAAAGGGGGGAGCAGCCGACGAAAACTCCCACCCCGACCCCGATCCCCACCTTTCCGGGAGTTCGGTGCTCGGTACGCAACGTCATGTAGAGACGCCGCAGCCAATTCCGTCGCGACCCGACTCCGACCGGCGCTTCCGGCGCTCCGCCGCCCTCATCCGGTCCCGGCCGCGAGGGCTCGATATCCGGTGCTCTCATCGGCCTCCCACCGCCCCCGGAAACGATTCCCGAAGATCACTTGTGGCAGAATGCCCGGGGCACGGGTAGATATCTTAGGTCCGAATGAGGCCGTCGCGAGCACCTTCACGGGGTGGCGTGTCGCTTTCGGGCCCGGCGAGGACGACGTGACCGAAGAGCCGCTCCCGAACGAACCCGCAGTCAGCGACGCGCTACCGCCGCCCGAGGCTGTCGCGCAGGCCGACGGCGAGCCTCCCGCCGGTCCCGTCGCGGAAAGTCCGGCCGCTGCGGTTTCGACGACTCCGAAGCCGCAGCCTCCACGTAAGCCTCGTGATCCCGCCGTCATTCGCGCGTTCCGCGCAGGGCATCCCTTGGATGGCCTAGTCGAGAAGGTGATCAAGGGAGGATACGAAGTCCGCGTCGGGCGATGCCGGGGTTTCTGCCCGCATTCCCAGATGGATATCCACCGCGTCGAAAACGCCGAGGAGCATGTCGGCAAAACCTACGCGTTCAAGATCCTCCAGCTGCGGCGAGGAGGGGAGGACGTCGTGCTCTCGCGCCGCGAGATCTTGGAGGCCGAGCACACCGACGAAATGAAGGCCGTTCGCGCCACGCTGATCGAGGGGGCCGTGATGACCGGTCGTGTCGCGCGGCTCATCGAGTTCGGTGCGTTCGTCGACTTAGGCGCCGGCGTCACGGGACTCGTTCATCTGACCGAGCTCGCGCACGGACGGGTCGTGCGGGCTTCGGACATCGTCTCGGTCGGCGACCGTGTTCCGGTGAAGATCACCAAGCTCGACGATGCGACCGGCAAGATCTCGCTGTCGGTCAAGCAGGCCGTCACCGACCCTTGGGAGTCGGTGCCCTCATCGTTCTTGGTCGGGAAGGCGTATCCCGGCAAAGTGAAACGCTTCGCCGAGTTCGGAGCCTTCGTCGAGCTCCGAAGGGAGATCGAGGCATTGGCTCCGGCGCGCGAGTTCCCGCCCGCCGCCGGCGGCTGGCGTGACGGTCTCGCAGTCGACGCTTCGCGGGACTGGGTCGTCATCGCCGTCGACGCCGCGCGCCGTCGGATCACGGTCGTGCCCGCGTTTGACCGATGGGAAGAACTCCTCAACGCATCGTTCACCCCGGGAACCCATGTGACGGGAAAAATCGTCAAGGCCGAGGTTTTCGGCGTGTTCGTCTGGCTGGGACCCGGGCGGGTCGGCATGGTGCCGCGCGTGTGGAGCGGCTCAGGAGACGGACCGGGGTTCGAGCAACGGTTCCTTCCGGGTACGGACATTCCCGTCGAGGTCGTGGACGTCTCGGAAGACGGGAAGCGCATCCGCCTGTCGGTCGTCGGCGTCGATCGCGTGGCCGCCGAGGCCGCGCGCGCCGAATCGCTGAGGCCGCGACAGGCGCCGCCGGAGCGGAGACCGCCCCCCGAGCGCCCGCGCCGTCGCGAAGAGACGCAGCAGCCGGTCGCGGCCCAAGATCCTGGAAGCGGGTTCGGCTCTCACCTGGGCGAGGCGCTTCGGGCTGCGTTGAAGCGGGACGGATAGCGCCTAGGGATTAGACCGCGGCGGCGACGCGCCCGAAGCGGCGCCCACGTTGCGAATACTCCGCGAGTGCACCCTCGAGATGTTCGCGCCCGAAGTCGGGCCAGGGCACCGGCAGGAAGACCAGCTCGGCGTAGGCGGCCTCCCAGAGCAAGAAGTCCGAGAGCCGCTGCTCGCCCCCGGTGCGGATCAAGAGGTCGACGTCGGGAGTTGCCAGAATTCGGCCGAGGTCCTCGCGTGGGGCGATCGATCGTGACGGCATGCGCCGCGCCGCGCGCGCGATCGCCTCGCGGGAGGAATAGTCCACCGCGATGCGAAGGTGCATCTCCCGCTCACCCGCCGTCGCGGTTTCCGCGGCTTCGATCGCCCCGCGCAGCGACGCGGACAGGCGATCCCTCCGGCCGATCGCCGTCAGGCGGATGCCTCGCTCGCGCAAGGGCTCTGTTTCGTCCGCGAGGTAAGCGAGCAGCAAGCGGAACAGGGCGTTCACTTCGAGCCGCGGCCGCTGCCAGTTGTCCGATGAGAAGGCGTACAGGGTCAGCAGGCGAAGCCCGATGGCTCTCGCGGCCTCGACGGTGCGTCGTACGGCGACGGCCCCGGCACGGTGTCCCGAAGCGCGAGGAAGACCGCGCGCTTCGGCCCAGCGTCCGTTGCCGTCCAGGATGATGGCGGTGTGGTGAGGCTTCACGGGACCCATCAGCCCTTACGCATGGCGCGGATCAACGCTTCCATGTGGGCGAGGTATTTTTCCAGCGCCCTTCGCCCCGCGGCGGCCAGCCGGTACTCCGTGCGCGGCACGCGGCCGTCGAACCCCTTCGTGCAGAGGACGTAGCCGGCGTCCTCCAGCTTTCTGGCGTGAACGCTCAAGTTGCCGTCCGTCGTGTGGAGGAGGGCCTTGAGGTCACCGAAGGTCATCGCGTCGTTGACGGCCAGCGCGCTGACGATGGCGAGCCGGACACGCTCGTGGATGACCCGGTCGAAGTCGGGGACCGGAATCTGTGCCGGCGCGGTCTTGGGCGAATCGCCGGGTCGCCGCGCGCGCGCTCCCTCGTGGGAGGCTTCACCCTTCCTACCCACCGTACCTCCTCGCGATCACCACGCCGAAAACGAGGTGGAGCCCGCCGAAGCCGGCGGCCATTAGGACGTTTCCGTGGGCGGGCGCTACGGCCAGCGCCGCCGCACCCATCGCCATGAACAACCCACCCATCAGCGGCACGATGCGCACCGACAGGGCCCCGGCGGCCGTCACCGCCGTTCCGTAGAGGAGGAGCCACGCGCCCGGGAGGAGCGATCCCAGCCCCTGTGCCGCGAGCACGACGGTTAAGACCGCGCCTGCGGCGAGGGAGGGGACGAAGGCGAGCGCGAACTTCCGTGCGGGTCCCGATCGCAGGGGCAGCGCCAGGCGCCTTGCCTTTCTCGCTATCGTCACGCCGGAGATCGTCGCGGCGAGGAACCCCTCGGCGGTCCACGTCGTGAGCCATCCTCCTCCGGTCTCCGTCTTGGCCGCGATCGCGGCGGCGACCAGCGCGGTCAGGCCGATCGCGATCATGCCGGCGCCCGGCACGGCGGTGAACGAGCCGGCGCGCTCCATCGCGTCGCGAATGACCCGGACGCTCTCCAAGGCGTGGTCGTGCAGCGGGGTGGGTTCTGAGGAGACCCTGAGGGACCGGGGGATCGGGGTCATGACGCGGTCAAGCTACGGCTACGGCTGCGGTTTGTCAAGTTCTTTGTGTTGCAAAGTATAATCGTCGCCGACGATCAACGCGGAGGCCGGCCGGTAGAAGAGGTACTGCCAGGCCCAGTCGATGAGGACGACGAGCTTGTTCCTGAAACCGATGAGCTGCATCAGGTGCACGAAGAGCCAGATCAGCCACGCGAGAAGTCCCCTGAACTGGAATCTCCCGAGTGCTGCGACCGCAGCCGACCGGCCGATCGTGGCCATGGTTCCCGGGTCTTTGTACCGGAACGCTCCGACCGGCAGGCCCGCGATGCGACGCACGACGTTTCGCGCCGCGCACCGACCCATCTGCATCGCTGGAGGCGCCAACATCGGCACGGGTCCCGTGGGTGTTTCCAGGTAGGCGGCGTCGCCGATCGCGTAAACGTCGGGATGTCCGGCGACCTCGAGCGCGGGCGTCACGATCACGCGGCCGGAGCGGTGCAGCGGCACGCGAAGCATGGCGGTCAAAGCCGAGGCTTTGACCCCCGCCGCCCACACGAGGGTGCGTGCCGCGATGCCTCCGCCCGCCGCGAGCCGCGCCAAAGCCCCGTCGTACCCTTGAACGGCCGCGTTGAAGCGCACCTCCACACCCAGCGCGTGAAGGCTCGAAACCGCCGCGACGGAGAGCTTCTCGGGAAACGCCGCGAGGATGCGCGATCCGGCCTCGAGGAGGACGACGCTGATCTCGCCGGGCGGAATCGCCGCATAGTCTCGCAGGAGGACGCGCCGCAAAAGCTCCGACACGGCGCCGGCGACCTCCACTCCGGTCGGTCCCCCGCCGACGACGGCGATCGTGAGGAGCGCCTTCCGCTCGACGGGATCGGTGGCGGCGACGGCGTCCTCGAAACATCGCATCAGGTGGTTGCGCAGGCGGAGCGCGCCGGGGAGGTCCTTGAGATCGAACGCGCTCGTGGCGAGCTCGCTGACGCCGAAAAAGTCCGTCGCAGCTCCCGACGCGACGATCAGATGATCGTACGGTATCTCACCTCTGGAGGTCGCAACGACCCGTCGCGTCAGGTCGAAGCCCCACACCTCGGCGACCCGAAACTCGAGGTTGCGCTGCTTTCTCAGGATCGAACGAACCGGGTATGCGATCTCGGCCGGCGGAAGCGCCGCAACGGCGACCTGGTAGAGGAGCGGCTGGAACAGGTGGTAGTTGTTCTTGTCGAGCAAGAGCACGTCGGCGGGAGCGGAGGCCAAGGCGCGCGCTGCGCTCAAGCCGCCGAATCCGGCGCCGACGATCACAACACGTGGGCGCGCCGTTCGCATCGTGCCGGGTATCCTAGGGGTGACACGCTTAAGCCTGCTACCATTTTGGTTTCGCACGGAGCTTCCCGGAGGAATCCATGGCCACCGCCACCCGGAACGAAACCCTCGCGTCACTCGGCGTCGCCACGACGAGCCACGGCGCGTCCGACGGGTCCTGGCTCGAAACCCGCGGTCCCGAGCTCGTCTCCCACAATCCCGCAACCGGTGAGCCCCTGGGTCGCGTGCTCCAGGCCGAAGCCGGAGACTACGACGCCGTGGTTCGCGCCGCGACCGAGGCGTTTTCGACCTGGCGCCTGGTCCCGGCGCCGCAACGGGGAGAGGTCGTGCGGCAGCTCGGCGAGGAGCTTCGCGCCCACAAAGAGCCCTTGGGGCGTCTGGTCGCGCAAGAGGCCGGAAAGATCCTCTCCGAAGGCTTGGGTGAAGTACAGGAGATGATCGACATCTGCGACTTCGCGGTCGGCCTCTCGCGCCAGCTGTACGGCTTGGCGATGCACTCCGAGCGGCCGCAGCACCGGATGTACGAGCAGTGGCACCCGTTGGGGCCGATCGGAATCGTTTCGGCGTTCAATTTCCCCGTCGCCGTTTGGGCGTGGAACGCGGCGATCGCGGCGGTATGCGGCGACACGATGGTCTGGAAGCCCTCGTCGTACACACCGCTGTGCGCCGTCGCCGTGCAGCAGGTCTGCAATCGGATGATGGCGGACCATGGCCTCGACGGGGTGTTCACGCTGTGCATGGGCGAGAGCCGAGAGGTCGGCGAGCGGATGATCCACGACCCGCGCCTGCCGCTGGTCAGCTTTACCGGCTCGACCCGCGTCGGCCGGCACGTCGCCGAGAGCGTGGCGCGGCGGCTGGGGCGGACGATTCTCGAGCTCGGCGGCAACAACGCGATCATCGTCGCCGAGGACGCCAACCTCGATCTCGCGACGCGCGCCATTCTGTTTGGCGCGGTGGGCACGGCCGGGCAACGCTGCACGTCAAC
>CAZUGP010000001.1:0-54672 GCA_964619965.1 uncultured Acidobacteriota bacterium | reverse complement strand
AAGCGGGACCTTTGCAGGATCAGCCGCCAGACTGTCCCAGACCTCTTCGAGAAGGCGGAGCTTTTCCTCGGGAGACAAGTTGTTCAGATTCAGCGCCGGCAGAGCCATAGGAGAATTATACGCCCAGTTGAATGACTTGCTCGACGGATCCAGTTCGGGGCCTCTTCTTGATGGCTAACGCACTGCATAACGCGCGGGCCGGATGGGCGCGACGCGTGCGCAAGCACGCGGCGTGACCAAACGGACCGTCGCGTTCATGCGGTTGTTAGCCATCGGCCCCCCGCAATTCTTGCGCAATCCGACGGAGTTCATCCAAGCCTTTCGGCCCGCACCAATGGTGAGCATCCTCCGGCGGAAACCTCTCGGACACAGCGACACACTTGCGACGAACCTCTTCCAACAACGCGTCGGCGTCCGGAACGGATGTGAAATCGTCCCAGTCCCACGCCCCGCCGCCACCGTCGACGAACTGTTCGATCGTCCGACAGACGGCTTCGCGTGTTCGCGTCGTCGTGGCACCCCACCCTGTTAGCTTTGAGAAGGCCGCCACCGGGGCTGCAACTAGCACGGCCAAGATGCCCAAAGGAATCATGGCAACGAGCCAAACGAACGACAGTCCGCGCCGAAGCGGCGAGTTGCGTTCCCACGGTGGGGGCCACATCGCGAAGTGCCCTGCCATCGACGGCTTGCTCCATCCCCTCTTTTCGTATGGCTAACTAGAAATGGACAGGTCTCTGTTCCTGCCCTACACGCTGCGAGGCCCGGTCAGCCTATTCCGACCACGAGCGCAAGCCCGTCGGCCTCTACTGCTGTAAATACTCTACTTGCGCGCCACTGGCTAGGGCTGTTTCCGACAAACACTGCAAGGCAACCGCTACGTTGTGCTGATGGCGCAAGCTTCGCTCACAACCGGTTGGCGGGGCGGGTCGCGCTTCGCCCGCTATCGCCAGTGACCGCGAGAATCTTCTCGACCGACGCATGGTCCAACTGGTGGCGCGAGATGTGGACGTACCGGACGACGCCCGCAGCGTCCACGATGAACGCCGCGGGACGGGCGATGTGGATCGCGTCGTATGACAGCGGCACGTAGACGCCCCAACGCTTGGCGCGCGAGCGGTCGTCGTCGGTTACGATCGGAAAGGGGAGTGGATGCTTCACGAGCCAGGCGGCGACGCTCTCGCGCTTCTGGCAGAGCACGATCACGACGTCGAGACCGCGGTTCTGAAGCTCGTCGAAGCGGTCGCGCAACTGCGCGATGCGGCGCACGCAGATGGGTCACCAGGTGCCGCGGTGGAACTCGATCAGGGTCGAGCGCGTGCGCGGGGCGGCGAGATCGAAGGGATCGCCGGTCGCGGTTTCGCCGGCGAGCGCTGGGGCGGTGTCTCCGGCGATCACGGCGCGACCTTTACCGCAACGGTCAGCCCGTCGCGCAACGGGACGAGGGTCGTCACGAAATCCTTGGCGGCATAGAGCGCGCGCGTCAGCTCGACGACACCGCTCGTCGTCTTGTCCTCGGATGCGGGCGCCAACACTTTGCCCTGCCAAAGCATGTTGTCGGTGATGAAGAGTCCGCCGACGCGCAAGAGACGCCGCGCGATGGGGAGGGCCTTCGGGTAGTCGTGCTTGTCGACATCGCAGAAGACGACGTCGAACGGTTCGTCGAGCCTGGCTGCGATCGCGAGACCGTCGCCCACCTCGATCCGGAAACGGCCCGCGAAGCCGCCCCGCGTGAGGAAGGCTTGGGCCTCTTCGGCGCGCTCGGCCGAGCCCTCGGTCAGGAGAACCGTGCCTTCGGGGCCGACGGCGCGGAGGAACCAAAACGCGCTGTAGCCGAACCCCGACCCCAGCTCCAGAACGCGCCGCGCGCCGCACGAGCGCGCCGCGACCTCGAGCAGGCGGCCGACTTGGGGGCCGACGATGGGGAAGTCGCGCTGTGCCCCGAGCGTTTCCATCTCGCCGAGCACGGGATCGCCGTGTGCGGCAAGGGCGGTCAGATAGCGGTCGATGTCCGGGTGAACGAGGTCCATGAAGGCTCCCTGCGAAAAGCTAGCACGATCATCGCGCCCCCGGCGGACGCATCCGCCCCATCGCGATCGATGCGAGGGCGGCCACGGCGAACGTCCCTGCCCAGAGCGAGACGCGGCCGAACCGCTGGAGGACCAGAGTCCCGAGCCACGGGCCGACGGCGAACGCGAGTCCCCAAGACATCGAGTAGAGGCCCATGTACTCGCCGCGGCGGTCGGCGGGGGCGAGCTCGGCGACGAAGTTCGACATCGACGGGAGCAAGATCATCTCGCCGATCGTCCAGATGACGACGGTCCCGGCGATCGCGGGCCCCGTGCGGCAAAACGCCATGGCCCCGAATCCCGCCGCGATGAAGAGGCCTCCTATGAACAGGCTCTTCCGGTGCGGCCAATGCGACGTCCTCAGATTGAGCTGCACCTCGAACAGCACGATCAGGGTGGTGTTGATCGTGAACATCCACCCGAAAAACGACGCGGGAAGCCCGAGGTCGCGCACGACGTCGAGCGGTAGCGCCCCTTCGTGCTGGAAGAAAACCGCCGCCAGCGGTACGCACGCGGCGAGGAATCCCAGAAGCTGCATGTCCTTGTAGGCGGGGCGCGAGCGCGCAGCGGGCTCGCCGTCGCTCCCGGCGGCCATCGCGTGCTCCGCGACCTTGAACCCGGTCATCGCCAGGACCGCGAAGGCGAGGATGGAAGTCGCCCCGTCCACGCGGAAGATCGAGGGGAAGCTGATCTCGGCCAGGTAGCCGCCCACCGCCGGCCCGATGCTCATCCCCAGGTTGATCGCCAGCCGGTTGACCGCGAACGCGGCCTTGCGTTGTTCGGGAGGGGCGAGGTCGGTCAGGACCGAGAGGCTCGCCGGGCGAAACGCCTCCGCGGTCACCGCGAGGGCGATCGTCACCGCGACGATCTGGCCCATGGAGTGGGCGAGCGGGTAAGCGAGCAGGACCAGCCCGCTCGAAAGGAGCGAAGCCTTCATCAGCCGCACGTGGCCCAACCGGTCCGCGAGCCGGCCCAGGAACGGGGAAACCACGAGTGACCCGGCGCCATAGAGGCCCAAGATCAGCCCCGCCCGCTCGGCCGTGAATCCCACGTCCTTGGTCAGGTACAAAACCAGGAACGGGATCGCCATCGTCCCCATGCGATTGACGAGGGTTGCGGCGAAGTGGATCCAGATTTTCGGCGGAAGCGCCCCGAGGCCTCGCCAGGGGTTGAAACGCGAGAGGGAGACGCTCATGCAAAGCGCACGATAGCCGATCGTGTTCGTGGCACAATGGGCCCCGGAAGACGATGAATGAGCTCCCCGACCGAACCGAAGCGCTGGCGCTGCTGCACGAATACACGGAAGGCGCCGGCCTTCTCAAGCACGCGCTCGCCGTCGAGGCGGCGATGCGCGCCCATGCTCGCCGCGTCGGCGGCGATGAGCACGCTTTCGGGCTCGTGGGGCTGCTGCACGACTTCGACTACGAGCGCTGGCCGGATCCCGCGGACCACCCGTTTCGCGGCAGCGAGATCCTCGCCGCGAAGGGATACCCCGAGTGGTTTCGGCGCGCGATCCTCTCCCACGGCGACCACACCGGGGTCCCGCGCGTCACCGATCTCGAAAAGTGCCTGTTCGCGGTGGACGAGCTGTGCGGATTCGTCACCGCGTGCACGCTCGTGCTACCGACGAAGTCGATAGCCGATCTCAAGGTGTCGTCCGTGCGGAAGCGGCTCAAGGACAAGGCGTTCGCCAGAAGCGTCAGCCGCGACGACGTCGTCAACGCCGCCGCCGCGATCGGCATGGACCTGGACGCGCACATCGGCTTCGTGATCGATGCTTTGAAAGAAGCGTGAAAAAGGGGATACTCCCCTTTTTCGCGAGGGACTGATGGCCATACCGGGTGGTTCGGCGTTCGGGTACGCAAGGGACATCGCCGAGGGGTTCCAGGTCGTGACCGAGCGTTCGTTCAAGGGATTGACGCGCCCCGAAATGGACCAGCTCGCCTTCGAGATCGACCGCGGACTGCGCGACATCCGTGCGGAGCAGGTCGGCACCGACGACCTGCCGCTGATTCAGGCTAAGAACCGGAGGATCCAGCGATTGACCGGCGCGTTGATGATGATGCGCGGGTACCGGCAGAAGGCGAGAATCTAGAAGCGGCGGCTGAGCGAGAACGACCCCGTGTGGGAGGGCGCGTCAATGGACACGCCCAGGCTGAAGTTGGACGCCTGGGAGTCGAACGTGGCGCCCAGCCGGCCTCTGAGGTCGGCGCTGAACGCGACCCGCCCGGCGTTGACGGGGATGAGCACCTGCGCCCGCGGAGCCATGTGCGCGAAACCGAACCGCAAGCGTGTGCCGCCTGAGTCGGACTTGAATGCGCCCAGGCCGGTCCCGGCTCCACGGACCAAGGGGAGCGACCATCCGTCGATCCCCAGGCTCTCGATCGCATACCTTTTCAGCGCGCTCGTCGTCGCACGGATGGCGCCCTTCTCGACACGCGACACCGTGCCGTCGTCACGCGTCCAAGGATTCGCCGCGGGATTTGCGAGCTCGGCCGCGGCAGAGATCTCGCCGCTCATGCGGGAGGCCATCCTCGGCTCGAGGAACTTCGCGTAGAACCCGCGTGGCGCGACCGGCCGCTTCTTGACTTTGTCGTCGGCAGCGGTCGCCGTTCCGGCCAGCGCCAAGCCGGCCAAAACCAACGCGATCCATCGGGCCGTCGACCGTCTCATCACGAACTCCCGGCACAGGTGTCCGCAAGACATGCGCCACCACACATTCTTTACGATCAGGACGGCTGGGACGCCAGCCCGCAGCGAATTGGTGCGGAAAAGACGCAGCAGGCCGTCAGCGCGCCGACGGAATCGTAATCGATTCGGCGGCTTTCAAGGCAGGATCGACGAACCATTGCGGGACCAGTCCTCCCGCTCCGGCCACCAGGGCGCAGGCCAGAATCGCCGCCAAGACCGGCGCGGCGACGTCGATCGGGGGACCGTCGTCCTTCACGATGAACATGGAGCGCGCGATCATCAGGTAGTAGAAGAGAGCGACGACCGCGAGCACGGCGCCCAAGAACACGAGCCCGAACAACCCCGCCCCTGCCGCCGCCACGAAGACGTACATCTTCCCCCAGAAGCCGAGCGCGAACGGAATGCCGCCGAGCGAGAGCAGGAAAACGAGCATCGCCGAGGCGAGCGCGGGCGACCGGCCGATCATGTGGCGCGCTCCGTCGAGAGTCGGCTCGCAACCGGCGGTCTCAATCGAAGAGACGACGAGGAACGCGCCGGCGTTCGCGACGAGATAGGCGACGAAATAGAAGAGAGCGAGCCCCGCCGCGAGCTTCGTCCCGGCCGCCAACGCAAGGAGCACGTACCCGATCTGCGCGATCCCGGAGAACGCGAGCAAGCGTTTCAAGTCACGCTGTCGCAGCGCGAGGAGATTCCCGACCGTCATCGTGAGGCCTGCCAGGATGGCGAGCCAGGCCGTCACAGGGACGCCCGCCGGCTGGAACACTTCGAAGACCAACCGGAAGAGTGCGGCGACCGCGGCGGCCTTGGGCGCGACCGAAATAAACGCGAGGATGGGCGTCGGAGCGGCCTGGTACGTGTCGGGTACCCAGAGCGAGAACGGGAAGATCGCGATCTTGAAACCGAATCCGACAAGGAGCAGCGCGGCACCGGCGGACACCAAAGGGTCGGCGGGCCAGTTCGTCACGCGCATCCAAAAGGTCGTTCCCGTTGCCGCGAACAGGAGCCCGATGCCGAGCAGCATCACGGCGGACGACACGCTTCCGAAGAGGAACATCTTGATCGCGCCCTCGGTCGCGGTCCGGCGTTCCTTCTCCAAGGCGGCAAGGACGTAGATCGGGAGGGACAACAGCTCGAACGCTACGAAGAGTGTCAGGAGCTCACGGGCGGAACAGAGCGCCATCCCTCCGACGGTCGCGAACAGAAGCAGGACCAGGGCTTCGCCGGAGCGGTCGGTGACGCCGCGCTTTAGGGCGTACGGGTGCAAGCCGACGATCGCGAGCGCTGCTGCCGCAAGAAGGATGCGCTTGGTGAAAAGCGCGAATCCGTCGAGCACGAAAGCGTCGGTCAGCGCGGACGGCGTGGGGAGCACGAACGACCACGCAATCAGCCCCGTGAGGCCGCAAAGAGCGAGCGCGAACAACCCGCCGCGGCGCGGGTCGGACCTTCGGGCCGGCACGATCAAATCGAGGGCCAAGATTGCGATCGCAAGCGCCAGCGTACCGAGCTCGAGGGAAGCGGCGGTTCCGTTCATCGGCTAGTTCGAAAGCCGCATCAGGAAATCGGCGACACCGGCGTTCAATGGCCCCAAGAGCAGACGAGGCCAGACGCCCAAGACGACGAGCGCCGTGCTCAGGATGACGAAGCTCGCCCACTCGACCCCCCGGGCATCGCGAAGCTCGGCGTGGCCGATGGGAGCCGGCCCCAGGAAGATCGTGCGGACCGCGCGCAGAACGTAGAGCGCCGTGATGAACGCCCCGACGACACCGGCCACGAGCCAGACGGGGTGCGCGGAGTTCCAGGCGCCCAGGAACACGAGGAGCTCGGCGACGAAGCCCGCGAGTCCCGGAAGTCCCAGAGAGCTCAAGCCCGCGATCACGAAGAACGCCGCGATCCCAGGCATCCGGTGGGCGAACCCGCCCATCTGTGTCATGTCCCTGACATGGGAGATGTTGTAGACCAGGTTGACCAGCGTGAAGAACAGCGCCGTCATGATCCCGTGCGCGACCATCTGGTAGACCGAGCCGGTCAGCCCGGCTTCGTTCAGCGTGGCCATCCCGAGCATCACGATCCCCATGTGAGAGACGGAGGAGTAAGCGATCAGGTACTTGATGTCCTTCTGCCAGCCCGCGCCCAGGGCGCCGTAGATGATGTTGATCACCGCCACCAACCCGACGAGCCAAGCGAGCTGGTGCGTCGCTTCGGGGAGGAGCCCGAACCCGACGCGTAAGACGCCGTACGCTCCCAGCTTCATCAGCACCCCCGCGTGCAGCATCGAGCCCGCGGCGGGGGCGGCCGCGTGGCCGTCAGGCGACCAGGTGTGGAACGGCCAGATGCCGGCGAGCACGCCGAATCCGACGTAAAAGAGGAGGAACATCGTCCGGCCTAGACCACCGCCGAAGGTCGCCTTCGACAACGCCACGTAGTCGAAGGTCGCGCCGCCCAGCTGCTTGCCCCCTTCAACCCACAGCAGCAGGATCCCGACGAGGATGAACGCCGACCCCGCGAGGAGGTAGAGCGTCAGCTTCATCGCGCCGTATTCCTTGAGGCCGACGCCGACCTTCGCGAAGAGCCCGCGGAAAGGTCCCTGCCCCGGAATCTCCATCGACGATCCCCAGATGCCGATGAGCACGTACATCGGCAGCACGGCCAGCTCGTAGAAGAGGAAGAAAATGAACAGGTCGAGCGAGATGAAGACCCCGTAGACGCCCGTGACCAGGAGGCCGACGAACAGGAAGAACTCCTTCTCGCGCTCCTTCAGCGTCCACGAGGTGAAAACCGACGTCAGGTGAATGAGGGCTGTAAGGAAAACGAGCGGCACGCCGATCCCATCGACCCCGGTGTGCCAAGAGAGACCGAGCTTGGGGATCAGCGGCAGCGACGTGACGAACTGGAAGCCGGAAGTCGCGGCGTCGTAGCGTGCAAGGAGCCAGACGCTCGTCGCACAAGGGACGAGGGCTCCCAAAAGCGACACCATCCGGATGCCGAGCTTCGCCCGCTGCGGAAGGGCCAAAACGACGAGGGCGGCGAGAAACGGCGAAAGGATGGTGAGGGTGAGCACGTGCGTCATCGTGCGCTCACCGCGCCCACGCAAGCCACACGAGGACGATGAGACCGGTGGCCACGGCGTAGAGCGCGTCCTGGACCCTTCCGTTCTGGATCGCGCTCAATCGCCCCGCCCCGATCCAGGTCGCCCACGTGACGGCGTTGACGACGCCGTCGACGACGTAACGGTCGAGCCAACCGACGGCCGAGGAGAGCTTCAGGTAGGCGAAGCGGTAGACCGCTTCGAACGCGTCGTCGACGTACCAGCGGTGCTCGAGCAGCGTGACGAGCGGCCGCAAGCTGCTCCGGACCCTGGCTGGATCGAAGCTGCGTCTCTGGTATCCGGCCCACGCGATCGCGAGGCCGACGAGCGCCGCCGTCGTGCCGAGGAGCGGGACGAAGATCGGGACGTGCTCGCTCGTCGCGGATTGCTTTGCAATTGACGCGGCAAACAGGCCGGGGATCAGCGGCGCGAGCAGGCCGGCGCCGACAGCCAGAACGGCGAGCAGGATCAGAGGGACGGTCATCGCCGCTTTTGGCTCGTGCGGGTGGCCGCCTGCGCTGTTTGCGCCAAACGCCGCGACGAAGAACGCGCGGCCGATGTAAAACGCCGTCATCCCGGCCGTCACCACGAGAATCGCGAACCCGATCGGGTGACCTCCCGCCAGGACTTTGCCCAAGACCTCATCTTTCGAGAAGAACCCCGCCGTGGGGAACACGCCGGAGAGCGCCAGGGCGCCGGCGGCGAAGCAGGCGCAGGTGACCGGCATGACGCGCGCCAAGCGCCCCATCTTGAAGATGTCGTTGGTGTGCACCGCGTGGATCAGCGAGCCGGCTGCCAAGAACAGCAGCGCCTTGAAAAACGCGTGCGTCAGGAGGTGGAAGTACGCAGCCGAAGCGCCGCCCGCTCCACAGGCGGCCATCATGAAGCCGAGCTGGCTGACCGTGGAGAACGCGAGGATCCGTTTGATGTCGTTTTCGACGAGCGCCATGGAGGCCGCAAGGAACGCGGTCAAGACGCCGATCGCGTAGACCGCGGTGGCGACTTGGGGAGTATGCGCGAGCAGCGGCGCGATTCGCACCATCAGGTAGACGCCGGCGGCGACCATCGTGGCGGCGTGGATCAACGCGGAGACCGGCGTGGGGCCCTCCATCGCGTCGGGAAGCCAGATGTGGAACGGGAACTGGGCGCTCTTCCCCATCGCGCCGAGGTAGATGCCGAGGACGCCCAGGGTCAGCGCCGTGCCGCCCAATGCGCCGCTGTCGGCCCTGGCGAAAAGCTCGACGAAATTGAACGTCCCGGCTGCGGACCAGAGGACCACGATGCCCAAGGCGAAGCCGACGTCCCCGAGTCGTGTCGTCCAGAACGCTTTCAACGCCGCCCGGCCGGCCGCCGGCTTCTCGAACCAGAAGCCGATCAACAGGTACGACCCCAGGCCGACGAGCTCCCAGAAAACGTAGGTCTGGAGCAGGTTGTGCGCGAGGACGAGACCCAGCATCGCAAACGCGAAGAGGGAGTGGTACGTGTAGTAGCGTCCGAAGGCGGCCGGTTTCTCGTCCGCCATGTACGCAAGCGAGTACACCTGCACGAGCAGGGCGACGAACGCGACCAAAACCGCCATCGAAGCCGAGACGCCGTCGGCTAGAAGCCCGAAGGTGATCGAGGGGGAGCTCGTCATCGGCGCCCAGACGATTTCCGCGACCGAAGGGGCCGAAGCCGCGCGAATCCGGAAGAACAACGCCAAAGCGGCGACCAACGACACGCCGATACCGCAAAGCGACACGGCGGCCGCGGGCTTCCCCGAACGCCTTAGCGGCGCCAGGAGCGCAAGCAGCGCAAACGCCGCGAGCGGTCCTGCCAAAACGAGGACGGCGTCCCTCATGCGCTCAACCCGAAAGCTCCGACAGGTCGTCTAAAATCACGCTCTTCCCGACGCGCGAGGCGAGAAGAACGAGCGCCAGTCCGACGGCGATCTCGGCGACCGTGATCGCGATCCCGAACAAGACGAGGACGACGCCCGCCAAGAGTCCTCGCGACCAGGCGATGGAGACGATCGCCAGGTTGACGGCGTTGAACATCAGCTCGATCGAGAGCAAGACGCCGATCGCGTGGCGGCGGGCCAACACGCCGAAAAGGCCGATTGCGAAGACGGCTGCGGCCACGAGGAGGAGATTCGAAAGCGTCATTCCGTCCGGTCCTTGCGCGCGACGAGGAGCGCGCCCAACACGGCGCCTAAAAGGAGAACCGAGAGAAGCTCGAACGGCACCAAGTAGTCGCGGAACAGGAGGAGCCCCACGTCCTTGCCGCTTTCCAGTCCACCCGGCGGGACCAGCTCGGGAATCCCGCGCACGGACGCGGCGAGCGCCCCGAAAACCGACAGCGAGAGAATCGCGGCCGGAATCGGCTTGCGCCAGCGCGCGCCCTCCGTGTTTGCTCCGGCGACGACGAGCGCGAAAACCACGAGAGTCAAAACGCCGCCTGTGTAGAGGAGGATCTGCACGGCCGCCAAGAGGGGAGCCGTGAGCAGCAGGTAGAACCCGGCCGTCGCGATGAGCGCGGCCGAGAGCGCGAACGCCGCGCGGAAGAGGCTCTTGGCCGTCACGACCGTGGCGGCCGCGGCGAGGAGCAAAGCGGCCAGCCAGAGGAATGCGAGATCCCTCACGCGAGCTCCTCAGGCTTGGGCAGCCCCCGCGCCGCGTCGGTCCACTCGCGGATTTTGGTCGGCGTCGCGTGCGAGGACAGGCCGGGCGCCTGGAGCAGGGCTTGGCCGTTCGCCATCAGGCGCTCCTTGGTCAGGAGCAGGCCCTCGCGCGTCGTCGACGCCGGGGCGAGCGCGCGGGTCATGACGATCGCGTCCGTCGGACAGACCTGGATGCACAGCTCGCATTGCATGCAAGCCTGATAGTCCAATACGAACACATCGCAAAACGTGGCGCCGATCCCGTTCTTGCGGGCCTCGCCCTTCCTCAGTGTGACCTTGATGATCTCTGAGGGACAGATGTACTCGCAAAGGCGGCAGCCGATGCAGTTCTCCTCGCCGGTTGCCGCATCGAAGGTCAAGGCGAACGAGCCCGCCCGCCATTGGCCCGGGATCGGCCGCTTCTTCCGCGGGTAGGGCACCGTGTTGGCGGGACGGAAGACGTTGCGCAGCGTCATGCCCATCGTGCGCAGCGTCCCGACGACGATCGTCCCTAAGGTGGGCAAGGCTCTACTTCCGCACGACCCAGAGGGCCGCGATGAGGAGGTTCACGAGACCCGCGGGAAGGAGGAACATCCAGTTGATCCGGATCGCCTGATCGATCCGCATCCGCATCAGGCTCCAGCGGATCCAGAGGATGACGAGGAACAGGCCGACGCACTTGAGCGTCAGCCACACGAAGCCCGGGAGGAACGCGGGGCCCAGGTAGCCGCCGAAAAAGACGGTTGCCGCGAGTCCGCAGATCGCGAGCGTGTGCGCATACTCGCCCGCGTAGAAGAGCGCGAACTTGATCCCCGAGTACTCGACGTTGTACGCCGCGATCAGCTCCGATTCCGCGTCTAAGATGTCGAGAGGCGACTTATTCCCCTCGGCCAGCGCGCAGAGCAGGAAGATCCCGAAAGCGAGCTGGCCGACGAACGGGTATCCGACGAACCAGAGTCCCCGCTGCGCCTCGACGACCGCGGTGAGCTGGAACGACCCCGCCAAGAGCGCGGGGATCAGGAGCGACAGGAGCATCGGGACTTCGTAGGACGCGGCCATCGCGACCATGCGCAGCGCCGACAGGAGCGCGTATTTGTTGTTCGACGACCAGCCGGCCGCGAAGACCCCGAGGAGCGTCAAGGAGGCGAACGCGGCGAAAAAGAGGAAGGAATACGGGTGGTCGACGACGGCCAACCCGGAGGCAACGGGAAGGAACGCAAAACCTACGAGCGCGGGGACGACGACGAGGATCGGCCCGAGGTTGTAGAGGACCTTGTCGGCGGCGCGCGGCGTGATGTCTTCCTTGACCAGGAGCTTCAAGACGTCGGCCAACGGCTGGAGCCAGCCGTGGGGGAACCCGACCTCGTAAGGGCCGATCCGGTTCTGCATGCGGGCCGCGATCTTCCTCGCGAGCCAGGTCATGTAGGCGACGAAGGTCATCGCGACCGAGATGAGGACCGCGGAGAACACGAACGCGCCGGTCCAGCCGGAAAGGAGCGCGCTCATCGGTCGACGTCTCCCAACACCGGGTCGAGCGAGCCCAACGTCGCGACGACATCGGCCAGGAGGCCTCCCGGCAAGATGTGCGGCACGATCTGGAGGTTTTTGAACGACGGCGCGTTGATCTTCAGGCGATAGGGTTTGGCGCTTCCGTCCGAGACGATGTGGAACCCGAGCTCGCCGCGCGGCGACTCGACGGCGGCGTAGACCTCGCCCTTCGGGAGCTTGGTGGACTTCGGATTCTTGAGCGGCTTTCTCGTGAAGATCGGCCCCGTCGGAAGCCCCGAGACGATCTGCCGGACGAGCTTCAAAGAGACCGCGAGCTCGTCCATCCGCACCTGGAAGCGCGCTTCGGCGTCGCCTCTCGTGCGCGTGACCACGTCGAACGACAGCTCGCCGTACGCGTCATAGGGCGCGCACTTCCTTACGTCGTAGGCGATCCCCGACGCGCGCAATGTCGGACCGGTGACCCCGACTCCCATCGCGAGGTCTTTCGAGATCACTCCGACGTGGCGGGTGCGTTCCTCGAAGATCGGATTTCCCCCCGACATCGACCAGAGCTCGGGGAGCGCGGCCGCAACGCTTTCGGCCAGTGCGTTCGACTTGGCGGCCATGGCGGCGTCGAGGTCGTAGCGAACACCGCCGACCAGATTGAAGTTGGTGTGGAACCGCGTGCCGGTCAGCTCTTCGAGGAAATCGAGGATCTTCTCCCGCTCCCTGAAGCAATACATGTAGAGGGTGGTGCCGCCGCCCAACGCTCCTCCGAGGTCGAGCCCCAGCGTCCCGAGCCAGACCAGGTGCGACGAGACTCGCTGCCACTCGGAGACGAGCGCGCGCAACCACTGGGCGCGCCGCGGCACCGCGATCGCCCCCAACCGCTCGACCGCGAGCACGTACGCGTTGGAGTTCGCCGTCGGCGCGAGGTAGTCGTCGCGTTCGTAGACGGGGGCGAGCTGGTCGTAGGCCAAATGCTCGGAGAGCTTTTCAACGCCGCGGTGCAGGTAGCCGATCACGGGAACGGCCTTGATCACCGTCTCGCCGGAGAGGTGGAGGATCAGGCGTAGCACGCCATGCGTCGACGGGTGCTGCGGGCCCATATTGAGGGCGAGCTCGCCGAACTCCCGTTCGACGACTTCGATCGGCCCGGCGCTCACGATCCGCCCTCGGGCGTAAGCGTCGCCGGGCGATACCCCCATGGCGTGTCCATCGCGAAGCTCTTGCGCAGCGGGTGACCGGGGTACTCGTCCGGCATGAGGATCCGCCGCAGGTCCGGGTGATTGCTGAAGGTCACGCCGAACAGGTCCCATATCTCCCGTTCCTGCCACTCGGCACCGGCGTAAACGAACGCGATCGAGTCGATCTCGGGCGCGTCCTTGGGGACGGCGACCTTCACGAACATCGTGTCGTTGCTCTCGAGGTTCCGGACCGCGTGCGCGACCTCGAAGGTCGATTCCTGCTCGATCCCGGTGGCGAGCACGTAGTAACGGTAGCCGTGGGCGTCGCGCATCGCGCGCATCGCGGTCAGAAGCGACTCGGCCGGCAGCTCGACCCCGAGCGGGAAGGGCGTCGCGCCGAACCGCGTCTGCAATGCCTGGACGATCTCAGGCGCCGGCACGATCCCCCTCCATGATCTTTCGCTGCAGCGCGAAGATCCCCTCGAGCAGGGCCTCAGGCGTCGGCGGGCACCCTGCGACGTAGATGTCCACCGGGATCACGTGATCGACGCCGGGCACCACGGAGTACACGTTGCGATAGTGGTCCCCGGAGTTCGCGCAGGCCCCCATCGAGATGACCCACTTGGGGTGCGCCATCTGGTCGTAAAGCGTCCGGATCCGCGGCGCCATCTTGATCGTGACGGTCCCGGCGATGATCATCACGTCGGACTGGCGGGGGGTGGGTCGCAGGATCATCCCGAAGCGGTCGAGGTCGAACCGCCCTGCGAAGGTCGCCATCATCTCGATTGCGCAGCAGGCCAAGCCGAAGGTGAGCGGCCAGAGGCTCGATTTCTGCGCCCAGTGGAACAGCGCGTCGGAGCTCAGGAGGGCGATCCCGCCGCCGGGGAACCTCACGACCTCTTCGGCGATGTCCTCGAGGGCGGTCCCGCCGGCTGGTGCTCCGGGCTGGCCCACGATGGGCAGCGTCTCGCCGGCCATCACCGCGACCAGTCGAGGTCGCCCTTCCGCCAGGCGTAGATCCACCCGAGGAAGAGGACCGCCAGGAAAACGACCATCCCCCAAAATGCGGGCGGGCCAGCTTCGCGGAGCGCCTGAACCCAGGGAAAGAGGAACGCCGCTTCGGCGTCGAACAGGATGAAGACGAGGGCGATCAGGTAGAAACCGACGGAGGTCGGCCGCCACGCGGGGCCGAACGGCTCCTCGCCGCATTCGTAGGTGTCGTGCTTGGCGGGATGGCTCGTCGTGACCCGGTGACGGATGAGCCTCGCGGCGACGATGAGACCGACGCCCAACGAGACGCTAAGGAGAAGATGGACGGCTAGGCCGATGTACGGTTCCGGGGACTGCACCCGAACCTCCGTGATCGCGACAGGGACGCGGATCTTAGCAGGCGGGGCCCGGGTCTCAAAGGATAGACAAGGCCCGTTGTGAGAGGCGTTCGCGTTCTGCAACCGAGGTCTTGAAAAGGGGAGTGTCCCTTTTCAAGACCTCGGTTGCAGAACACTACGGCATGACGTCCACCAAGATCTTCCATGTGTCGTCGGCTTGTTTCCGCCAGACGCGCAGGAAGCCGTACTTCGCGGAGTCTGCGCCCACGCCGGTGCATGTGCCGTACGCATAGCCGAGCTCGCCCGATGCCGAGGCCGTGATCTGATCCGGGGCGCAGGACACGTTACGTTTGTCCGTCGCGAGAAGGGCGCGCGCGGGGCCTTGTCCGACGGCGAGCGTCTTCCCGTCGCGATAGACCCGCACGAGGGGATCGACCTGCGCCGCGGTCGCCTGGCCGAGCCCCGTTCGCGCAGCGACTGTCAATGCGCGCTCGGCGGTCGTCACCCCGATCCGGGCGTTCGCCGCGTCGTTGGGCCGCGACGTTTTGGCGGGAGCTCCGGCAAGTCCGTTCTCAACGGCCGTCGGAATGGCGAAACGCAAGGGGCTCGAAACACCCGCGTCCACCGCGACCTTCCAGTTTCCGT
The DNA here is from genome assembly GCA_964619965.1 of uncultured Acidobacteriota bacterium. Lineage (GTDB taxonomy): Bacteria > Acidobacteriota > Polarisedimenticolia > Polarisedimenticolales > DASRJG01 > DASRJG01. Next base: position 39,544 of record CAZUGP010000001.1, on the reverse strand, counting down.
CCGGCTGCCGCCGCCAGACCGAGAAGAAGTAGCCGGTGCGCGGTTCCTTCGTCGGCTCTTCCGTGGACCGGAATTCCCACGGCCCCGTGGACAGCGCGAGGTCGCCCGCGGACGACACGGCGACCCACGCCGGCCCCCAGGAGAGCCGCCCCTTGGCTTCGGGCTTTCCCTCGTGGGCTGCGCGCCCCGACGTAGGCAACGGATCGAAGATGATCGCGTCCGTCGCCAGATTCGCGAGAAATGCCTCGTGCAGCCCCGTTGCGAGCGACGCGGCCGCGAACGCACGCTCGCTTGCCACCACCTGCTCGAAGGGGGACAGCGTTGCCGCCAGGACGAGCGCCGAGATGATCACGCTAGAACCCCATCTTGAATCCCAGCTCGAAAGAGCGGGGCGGGCCGGCATTCGAGATCACCGCGCCGAAGTTCGAAGCCAGCGCGCGCCCTTCGACGAGACCGCCGTTGTAGCGGTTGAGCACGTTGAAGATTTGCAGGAAGGCCGTCCCGCTTCCTTTGCCGTGCTTGATCGTAAACGACCGGTAGATGCGGAGATCGAGCTGCGAAAGGTGAGGCGACGACAGCGACGACACCGGGGGCAACCCTTGTACGTTTTCCGCGCGGTAGGCGTTCACCGCGTCGAGCGGCGTATCGGCCCCCGTATTGCGGCCGACACCCGGAGGACGGTCGCTCGTGATGCCGTCGGAGTTGTCGTCGGCCCCGGTCGTGACGTTGAACGGCAGCGGCGTGGCGTACTGGTAGATACCCGACAGGCGAAGGCCGAGCAGGTACAGCCCCACGTCCCCGGACAGGACGAACCGGTGGCGCCGGTCGTTGTCCGACGGACCCCGCTCGGTGCTCGGGTCGAACGAGTTCGCGGGAAGGTAGATGCCGCCTTTCAACGGGTCGGGCCCCATGTCCTCGGACTTCGAGAGCGTGTACGACAGGCTGTACCAGCCGAACCCCGACTGCCATTTCCAACCGAGGTCGAGGCCGGTGTACCAAGCGCGCCCCTCGGTCACGACTGCGGCGATCGAGCCGACGTTCACCTGATCGTACGCATGGACCGGCGTGCCATCGACTTCGATTCGCAGGACCGGGTTGAGATCCCTCATCAGCGGGACGTGGTAGGTGAGCGAGCGCGTGATGTTGGCGGAGAACAGGCCGTGCTTCTTGAAGCCGCGGTCGAATCCGAGGTTGAAGACGTTGGCCTGCGTCGAGTCGAGACGGGTCCCGGTCGAGAATCGAAGCGTGAGATTGTCGGGGAAGACCAGGAGGCCGTTTTCGCGCAGGAAGTCGACGCCGTACTGCGCGATCGTGTCTTCGTTCATCTCCAGCAGAATCCCCTGGGGAAACATGAAGCCGATGTTGGTGCCGGAGGTGATCGCCGCGACCGCGGGGAACGCGAGGACCGTCTTGTTGTAGAAAACCCCGGCACCGCCGCGAACCACCCACTCCCGGTTCTTCCCGGCGGTGTAGGTGAAGCCCAGACGCGGGGCCAGGTTGTTGTAGTCGCGGCCCGCGCCTCCGTTGGGAACCGTCGATTCGACCTTCGCGCTCGACGGGAGGGTGTACGTGTCCAGATCGTAACGAAGGCCGAAATCAACGAGCAGGTCCGGCGTCGCCTGCCAGGAATCCTGGGCGAAGGCCGTGATCGCGGTGTCGTCCAGCGTGGCGTCGGGCTTCCCGTCGATGACCTGGAAAACCACTGGGTACGTCCACGGGCGTGCCGGCGTGTCAGGCGGATCGTTGGGGTTTTCGTCGCCCGTGCATGGCACCTCGGCCTCGTAGTCCGGCACGCAGGTGCCCAAGCCGTTGCCGCACGGCCCGCCGAGATTCGTGCAGCTCACGCTCGTGTCTTCGCTGCAATGACGCGGCAAGTCGAAGATCGAGATGCCGCTGTCGAACGATCCGTTGAAGCAGTCGCCGGGCTGGAATGGGTCGTCGGACCTGTAGATGAAGTTGCCGTTGGGGTTGAACCGCACCTTCACTTTCGTCCGCGACGGGGTCACGTCGTAGCCGAACTTGGTCGTGTGCTTCCCCTTGACCCAGGTCAGATTCTGGACGAGCTGGAAGCCGTCGGCGTCGCGGACCTGCTTCCGCACGTTGTTCCCGCCGAAACGAGCCGACGGGTGCTCGACGCCGGTGATCTCCGAATTCGCGTCCTGCAAGAGCGAAGAGCGGGCATACATCAGCCGCATTTCATGGATGACGGCGGGATTGAAGACCGTCGTCAGCGAGGCGCCGAACTGGGCGTCGCTTTCGTCCAGCCGGAATCCCCATTGAGGCGTGTTGACGCCGCCGACGTTGATTCCCTGGTTCGTCCGTTTGTTGTACGACAAGCGCGCCATCAGCGTGTTCGCCGCGTCGAGGTTGAAATCGGTCCGGAAGAAGGCGCTGTCGTTGCGGCTGTCCGCTTCGTAGCGACCGCCCGCGACCCCATCGGAGGTGTAGCCGGTGTAGGGGATCACTGCCGCATCGTCTTGATGCTCGTAGGCGGCGAACCAGAACGACTTGTCCTTCCGGATCGGTCCGGCGAAACGTATTCCCGCCGACCAGTTGGCCGATTGATCGGGGACGCCCGACGTGTCGGGGAGCGAGTCCACGAGCGTTCCCGACGAGGTGAGCGCGCGAGGCGTCGCCTGCACGCTGCCATGGCCCTCGAACTGGTTGCCTCCACGCTCGGTGATCAGATTGAGGACGCCGCCCGACGCGCGCCCGAATTCGGCGGCGAACTGATGGGTCATCAGAACGAACTCGCTGACGGCGAGACTCGGGAACGTCGCGTTCAGCGTCGTTCCGCTGGCCTGGTCGTTGTTGTCGAGTCCGTCGACGAGGTAGGAGTTGGCGCGTCCAGTCTGTCCGTTGACCACGAACGGTGCGGCCCGCTCGCCGTAGTAGCTCTCCGGCGCCGCCTGCCGTACGGACGCATCGAGGAGCGCGAGGTTGACGATCTCGCGGCCTGCGATCGGCAGGTCCTCAGCCTGGCTCTGCAAGAGGCGCAGCTCGCCGCCGGTACGCTGCGCGTCGATCAACGGAACGTCGGCGCGAACGATGACGTTATCTTCCAACCCCGTACCGATGACGAGCTCGACTTCTCCGCTCTGTTGCAGCCCCAGAGTAATCGTCTTGGTGTCCGACAAGACGCCCTCCGGCGACCGGGCCACCAACGTCCAAGAGCCGGGTGGAAGGAGGTCGAACCGGAACCTCCCGTCGTCGTCCGTGCCCGCGATGCGCGTCGCGCCGCTGGTGTTGGAGCGTGCCTGGACGACGGCCGCGGGTACGCCGCTCGTGTCCGTCGAGGTGACCCGGCCCTTGAGGCTGGCCGAGGTCGACTGAGCGTGCGCCACCGCCGCGCTCAGAAGCGCGGCACAAACGACCGCCAAACGACGGTGGAAACGCGGCATCATGATCACGGCCAGGATTTCTCTTCGCCCCGCGTCTCTACGGACATGTCCCCGAGTTGTTCCTCGTCACCAATCCACATTGATCCGAGTATGTGGTGCCGCCGCGCTGACCGCCGACGCCGTCCGTCCCCCAACTCCCCTCGACGGTGGCATCGTTGTCGCCGGCCACGACGAACCAGAGGTTGGTCGGCGGGACTCCCGCCCAGGTGGCGCTTCCCGTCGTACCGAGATCGCAGGCTGCGCCGACGACCGTAAGCAACGCGACGCTGGACAGGTTTCCGAAGAGAACATGGTGATCCGCGGACGCGCAGGTTGCGACGTCCCAGGTGAGCGCGATCGTCGAACCGAGGGCGTTCGCACGAGAGGCTCGCATCGAGGTTCCGAACACTCCGTCGGGGACCGGTTTCACCGCGCCGCCCGTCGTTGTCGCGGCCACCTCGATCGGATAGGAGAAGCTGGGATCCCCCGACACCGTCGTCGGATACTTGATGCTCTCGTAGTGTGTCTCGACTTGAGGGTTCGTCGAGGGGTTGGGCGTCTGGAAGAAGGTCGATAACGATGTAACCGTGACGTAGTAGGTCGTCCCGGGCGTCAGTCCGGAGATCGTCGCCGTGGTCCCCGCGATCACCACTTGGCCCGCGTTCGTGACGGAATTGAAGGCATAGGGAGTCGAAGCACCCGGATCGGTATCCCAGTACACCTTGTAACCGTTGACACGGTGCGTGTCGTTACCCGGGTTCCACGACAAGGACACGCTCGTGTTCGTCGTCGCGCCCGCGGTGATCGACACCGGTGGCAACAGCCCGTAGCTGATGTTCGTGTATTCGAACGACGTGTAGTTCGTGCAAGGCGTCTCGGCGTTCGCAGCGATTTCCGCTGAGGTGTACAGGGTTGCTTGCGGGCCGCGCAGCAGTGCGACGGCGCCGACGTAAGGGGCCTGGAAGATGTAGACGATCGTGCGAACGGGCGCGAGAATGCCCGTGCAACCGGAGCCCGTGTAGGTACAGAACTCGGTCGTGTTACGAACGACGAGAGCGTTCAGGGTGTGCCCCGACGGGAGAACGACCACCCCTCCCTTGACCACCTTGGAGAACAGACTTCCGGCGTAGTTCTGCGTAGGAGTGCTGGCCGCGCAACCTCGTGAGTAGAGGGTCTGGAAGAAGCTCCCACAGGAACCGCACTGACAGTTGTAGAAGCTCTGCGCGCACGTAGCGCCGAGCGGGACGCTTCCCCAGGTGTCCCCAGCCTCCGTGTACCATCCGCCTGCATCGTTGTGCGCCATCTGCCAGACCGGAACCTCGTTCCTGGGCGACCCCGCCTCGTCGGTGAAGCAGAAGCGGGTTTCTCCCGATCCGAAGGAACCTGGCACGGTCTCGTTCTGGTCGCCGGCTCGCAGCCAGTACGTCACGTCGGTCGGCCGGACCTCTTTCTGGATGACCTGGTTGTCCTTGCGAAGCGTCCCGGTGATGTCGCGATCGTACCGCTCCAGGATCGGTGTCTCCAGGCCGCCTCCGACCGGGTATCCGGAATAGCCGCAGCCATTCGCGTTGCAGGTCTGGGCGAGTGTGCTCGGAACCTCGGTCGTCGCCGTCTGTTTCCCGCTGTTGATCGCAGAGAAGTTCCACATCGGAAGGTTGACCAGATCACAGGCATTGTTGACGCCGGCGTCGGGCACCATCGACGAAACGGCCGCATTGGGCCCGCGGTCCCATCCATAGTTGATGTCGACGAAGGTGCCCCTATAGAGCTGGTCGGAATAGAGCTTCATCGTGGCGGCCCCGGTCAGGATTTTTTCGACGATCTCAATCGATCCGACGGACAGTCGCGTGCGGCCGTCCGCCGAGGCGGGGCCTGAGATTTCGGCAAGCACTCCCTCGCGCGGGCCGACCCAACGATGGATGAGCGTCTCGGGGCGCATCGCCCGTTCGCCTGCTCGTTGGCGGGAGAGGAGCACGCGCTGCAGCACGACCTCGTGCGGATCGCCCGGCAGGTGGAGCCACCCGATTCCGACGGTTGCGACGTCCGCGGCCAGCCGGTCGATGAGCCCGTCTCGCGTCTCGTTGAACTGGAGAGAGACGCGGGCGCCCATCTTCATTTGCGCAGGATCGCGGTCGGGGAGCAGCCAACGCTCGGCATCGGCACCCGAGATCAGGAGACGTGCGGCAACCCGCTGATCGGGGCGGCGCTTCTCTTGGACGAGTCCCTGATCCTGGCTCGAGATCGCGACGGTCGTCGCGGCGTCCAACCCGATCGACTCCAGATTCCAGCGTGTCTTCCCCTCGGGCGAGGTGAGATCGGCCGGAAGCGGCTCGCTCACCGTCACGCTTCGGACTTGCACTTCGCGCAACGCGGTTGTCGCAGCGAGCGCGGACCCGAACGCCGTGAACGTGAACAAAAACATGCCGGCGGTGAAACGACGCATGGCGAGCCCCCCTCGGAATCGATTTCCGTACGGTTGTACCTGTTGACGCGGGGACCGGCAAGGGTTTTTGTATAAGAAGTTCAGGAGGAGGTCTGAGTCTGGAGGACCAGAAGAGTCCGATAAAGCCCGTCCTCCCGCGCCATCAGCTCGTCATGGGTCCCCAACTCCCGGACTTCGCCGTGGTGCAGCACCAGGATCCGGCCGGCGTTTCGTATCGTCGCCAGGCGATGGGCGATGACGATCGAGGTACGCCCGGAGAGGACCGTGTCGAGGGCCGTTTGGATCTGCGCTTCGGTTTGGGGGTCAACCGAGGCGGTGGCTTCGTCGAGCACCAGCACCGCGGGATCGAAGGCGACCGCTCGCGCGAACGACAACAGCTGTTTTTCCCCGACCGAGAAGTTCGAGCCGCGCTCGCGCACCGGCTCGTCGTAGCCTAAAGGCAGCCGGTCGATGAACCGGTCGGCTCGAACGGCACGTGCCGACTTGCGGACGTCTTCCGGCGTGATCCGCGGATCGCCCAACGCGATGTTCGCGGCGACCGTGCCGGAGAAGAGAAAGTGATCCTGGAGCACGACGCCGATCGTTCGCCGCAGCACGCCGAGGTCGTAGTCCTTGACGTCGACGCCGTCCAACAAGATGCGGCCCTCCCGGACGTCGTAGAGCCGAGCGAGCAACCGGATCAGCGTCGACTTGCCCGCCCCCGTCCAGCCGACGACCGCGAGCCGCTCGCCGGGCGGCACGCGGAAGGAGACGTTCCTCAAGACGGGTGCCCCGTCGCCGTAGCCGAAGGTGACGTTTTCGAACGCGATCTCGCCGCGGGCGCGGCCTTGTCGTCGATACGGCTCCTTCGGCGAGACCAGCGTGGCCGGCGTGTCGAGGAGCGCGAAGATTCGCTCCGCCGAGGCCATCGCAGCCTGCATCACCGTGTAGCGCTGCGAGAGCTCCTGAACGGGACGGAAGAAGCGCCCCGCGTACTCGATGAACGCGACGAGCGTGCCGAAAGTGATCGCCCCTCCCTGCAGCCGCGTTCCCCCCGCCCAGACGATCGCCGCCATGGTGACCGAGCCCATCAGCTCCGCGACGGCGGAGAACGCGGATTCGTAGAAGACGCCGGACATCTGGGCGCTCCGGTGCTCCGCGTCCAAAACGGCGAATTCGTCCGCCAGGAGACGCTCCCGCCGGAACAGCTGCACGATACGCATGCCCGAGACGCTCTCCTGGAGCGAGGCGTTCAGCTTCGCGACCGCGACGCGAATGGCGCGATAGGCGTCCCTCACCCTCACCCTGAACCACCACGAGACGAGAAGCATCGGCGGGATCACCGCGAACGTGACGGCCGCCAACCGCGCGTCCATCGCGATCAGGATGACGACGATCCCCGCGAGCTTTGCGAAGTCCGCGAGGATGAGCACGACGCCCGACGTGAACGCCTCGTTGATCGCTTCGACATCGGTCGTGACCCGCGTCATCAGACGCCCGACCGGCGTCCTGTCGAAATACGCCGAGGGCAGCCGTTGGAGATGCGCGAACACCGCGTTCCTCAGATCGAAGACGACGTTCTGGCCGGTTCTCTCCAGGAAGTACACCTGGAGGAAGCCGAGCGCGAAATCGACCCCCAACGTGAGAAGAAACAGCGCGACGGGGAGCACCAATCCGTCGGCCCGCCGCTTCACGATGAAGCCGTCGATCACCTCCTTCACCAGATACGGCTGGACGAGCTGCACGGCTCCTGCCGCGAAGAGCGTCAGAAGCGACAGCGTCACGAGTCCGCGGTAGGGGGCGACGAACGTCGCAAGCCTGCGCATGAGGCGCCCGTCATAGGCGCGGCCCAAGACGTCGTCGCGATCGGCGCTCATGCGAGCCGCTCTTCCATGCGGGCCTTCAGGAACAACCGCGCGTAGACCCCGTCTCGCGCCAGAAGCGCGTCGTGTGTGCCGTCCTCCACGACGCGTCCGCCCGCGAGCACGACGATCCGGTCGACGGCGCGCAACGTGCTAAGCCGGTGCGTGATGAGGATCAGCGTCCGCCCGCGCCGCTCCCGTCCCAGCGCGTCCAAGATCGCCCGCTCCGTCGTGGCGTCCACCGAGGAGAGCGCATCGTCCAAGAGGAGGATGTTCGGATCGGCCACGATCGCGCGCGCTAAAGTCGCCCTTTGGCGCTGTCCCCCGGAAAGCGTAAATCCGCGCTCGCCCACGATCGTCTCCAAGCCGTGAGGCAGCGCGTGAAGATCGGCGTCGAGCCGCGCCACCCGGACGGCCTCCTGAATCGCTTCCTCGGTGGCCGAAGGAAGGCCGAACGCGACGTTGTCGCGGAGCGAGCGCGAGAACAGAAAAGCCTCTTGCGGCACGAACGCCACCGCACCTCGGACGCGCTCGACTCCGACTCCCGCCAGGTCGAGGCCGCCGACGAAGAGAGTGCCCGGTGGCGTCGGGTAGATCTTGGCGATCAGGTGGGCGAGCGTCGATTTCCCGGAACCCACCGCGCCGACGATCGCGACGCGCGATCCCTTCGGGATCTTCAAGGTAACGTCGGAGAGGGCGGGCCGCTCCGCCGCCCCCTCGTACGCGAACGTCAGACCGCGCACCTCGATGTCGCCGTCGATCGGCACGACGCTCCGAGGGTGGGCTTCAGGCGGCGCGACCGCGGGAGTCGTCGTCATGACCTCGTCCAAACGGCGCATCGCCCCGGATGCCCGCTGGAACACGTTGACGATCCAGCCCAAGGCGACGGTCGGCCAGGCGAGCTGGGCCAAGTAGGCGTTGAACGCGACGAAGTCCCCGAGCGTGATCCGGCCGTGGATCACGTGGAGCCCACCGACGAACAACACGAGCACGGTGCCTAACCCCGTGAAGACGCCGATCAAGGAGACCATCGCGCCGCGCACGCGGGCGAGCGAGAGCTGTTTCCGCCTGAAGACGTCGCAAAGCGCGACGAACCGGGCGATCTCCTGGTCCTCTTGCGCGTAGATCTTCACCTGCTGAATTCCTGCGAGGTTTTCCTGCGTCCGGTCGCTGATCGCGGCGAGCTGCTCCTGCACGGCCAAAGAGCGCGCGTAGACCTTCTTGCTGAGGCGATTCACGGAGACGTAGAGCAATGGGAACCACAAGAGGGCGACGAGCGTGAGCGGCACGTCGAGCGTCAGCATCGCGCCGAGGACGCCCACGTACACGATGGCCGTGTTCAGCGCGTTCAACAACCCGGGGCCGTAGAACGCCTGGAGCAGCTGCAGATCGTTGACGCCGCGCGACATGAGGTCGCCCGTCCGTTGGCGGTCGTAGAAGCCTGCGTCGAGCTGCAGCAGCTTCGCGAAAAACGCCTCGCGCACGTCGAAGGCGATCTTTCGGGAAGCGCCCAAGATCAGGAGACGCGAGATCGTGCGGGCCCACGCCTGAGCGATCGCAAGGCCGATCATGCCGCCCGCGAACGCGGCCAGTCGCCGCGGGCTCGTCCCGGCCGTCAGCTCGTGGACCGCGCCGCGCAGCAGCCAGGGGATGCCCAGGGCGAGCGCGTTCGTCGCGATCAACCAAAAGAGCCCGAGGACGTAGCTCCGCCGGTAGGGACGGACCCAGAGTCCGAAGCGCGCGAAGAGGTCGGGGACCAAGGCGTCAGGATCGGCGCGTGCGTTTGCGCAGGCACGCGGCGCACACGCCGGCCATTTCGATGCGCACGACCTCGGGCCGGAACCCGTTCTCGTTCTCCACGCGACGCTTCAGGTCGTCCCAGAACGCCTCGCCCGGCTCGTCGACCCCCTTGCACGTCGTGCAGACGAGGTGGATGTGGAGCCTCTCCGGGCGGATTTCGTAGTAGTGCCGCTCGCCGCTGACGTGCATCAGGTCCAGCTCGTCCACCAGCCCGAGCTTCTTCAGCTTGTTTAGGGTGCGGTAGACCGTCGCGCGGTGGACGGTTCCGTCTTGGGCCTTCGCAAGCCTGTAGACCGATTCGGCGTCCAAGTGCTCTTCGGCGGCTTCGAGCAGGCTCGCGACGATCCTGCGCTGCCCGGTCAGGCGCAAGCCCCGCGCCTTCATGCGCGTAACCAGTCCGTCGTCGGGAAGCGTGCGGCGCCTCACGTCGTCCGCACCGGCGCCTTCGGCTTCGAAACGGCCACGCGAAGGATGCGCCGTCCCTTCACGCGGATCACTTCGAGGGTGCGGCCGCCGAAGGGGATCGCGTCCCCGACACGGGCGAGCCGGCCCAACCTCGCCTGCACGAGACCGCCGATCGTGTCCACGTCCTCGTCGATCACCTCGTGGGCTCCCGTCACAGCTTCGAGCTCGGCGATGGTCAACGCCGCGTCGAGCAGGAGGCGCCCGTCCGTCTGCGTTTGCACCTTCGGCGACTCCTGGTCGAACTCGTCCTGGATGTCGCCGATCAGCTCCTCGAGGATGTCCTCCAAGGTGACCAGCCCCGCCGTCCCTCCGTATTCGTCGACGACGATGCCTAGGTGGAACTTCTGCCGCTGGAACAAAGCGAGCGCTTGCTGGATCTTCGCGTTCTCCGGGACGTAGAGCGGCGGCCGCGCGAGGGTCTGGAGTTTCTTGGGATCGGCCGACGGCGGCGGAGCGCCGAACAGGTCCTTGACGTGGACGATTCCGACGACATGGTCGATCGTCCCGTCGCACAGCGGAAGTCTCGTGTGCCCGAACTCGCGGGCGCGGGCGGAGTTTTCCGCGTAGGAGCGGTTCAGGTCGAGCCACAGCACGTCGCCGCGAGGGACCATGATCTGACGGACGGCGCGGTCCGCGAAGTCGAGAGCGTTCGCGAGCAGTCGACCGTGCGACTCCGAGAGCACGCCGCTCTTCCGGCTCACCGCGAGGATCATGCGCAGCTCGGCTTCGCTGTGGGCAAGGCTCGCGTCGGTCGGCGGCGTCAGGCGCATCGCCTTCACCAGGAGGTTCGCGGCACGGTTCATGATCGCGATCAACGGGTAGAAGAGGAAGCGGAAGAACCGCAGTGGCCACGAAACCGCAAGCGCCGTGGACTCCGCATGGCTGATCGCCACGGTCTTGGGCACGAGCTCGCCCACGACGACGTGGAGAAAGGTGATCAGAAGGAAGGACGCCGCGATCGCGACCGTGTGCGCCGCGCCGGTTCCGAATCGTCCGAGAGGGGCGAACCAGGGCTCCAGCAGGTGCGCGAACGCCGGCTCGCCGATCCAGCCCAGCGCCAGGGACGCCAGGGTGATGCCGAGCTGGCACGCGGAGATCATCGCATCGAGGTGACGGAGGACCTCACGCGCCGCGGCGGCGCGCCGCACGCCGCGCTGCACGAGCTCTTCGATGCGCGTCACGCGCACCCTGACGATCGCGAACTCGGCGGCGACGAAAAACGCGTTGATCGCGACGACGGCGAGCGCGACAAGAACGAGGACGACGTCCATCAGCGCGGGAGTATAGGCGACCCCTCCGGATCGTGAAGCGCTCCCCGCTCCAAGAACCAGCGCAGACGCGAAACGACTTCGTCGGTGGTCTTGAGATGTGTGGGGTCGAACGCGACGGCCTTGTCGCGATGCTCGGCGAGCCATCGCGCGACGATCTCGACGTCGATCGGCTTCGACCGTGAGGAGCGGGGCCCTTCGCGGGGATCGAAGAACTCGTCCCGCAAGACCCGCTCGATCCGCCGTAGACCGCCTCCGCGCGGGCCCAGCGGGACGGAGTCTACGAGGCACCCCTCGCGTATCAGCCAGGCCCTCAAGACCCACGGCTCTTCCGCGGGCTCCAAGATCAGAATCGACCGCAGTCGCGGCGCGCGCCCCGGGCGGGGGTGGACCGCGCGCTGAACGTTGTGCTCCGGCCGTTCGCTACGGATCTGCGCCGCTTCGCGTAAGAGCGCCGTGAGATCGGAGCCCGTCGAGCGGACCTCGAAGCGATGCACTGCGTCGACGATCGCCTTCTCACGCGCGCCGCGGGGCGATTCATCGCCGAACCAAGCGGCCAGGCGCCGTTTAAGGTTGTTGGACTTGCCGACGTAGAGGAGCTTACCGTCCAGGTCGTAGAAGCGGTACGTGCCGGGGGCCGGCGGGAGCGCGCGCAAATCGTCGCGAGAGAATGCGTAGCGCGGCCACGGAAGTCCGGCGTCCCCGGTGCGGCAGACCGCGGCCGTTTCGTCCCAGGTCTCGCCCGGCTTGCGGAGCGCGTCGAAGCAGGCGGGGAGCAGCTCGATCCGGCGCAAGGGATCGTCGTCGACGCAAACCGCCAAGTCGAGAGCCGCCGCGATGTCTTCCACCGTGTGGAGCGCAAGCCGGTGCAAGCGCCGGCGTGCAAGAAGCGCCAACGGCAGAGGATCGACGAGGGGATCCTCGATCCAGCGCTCGAGCGCGCCCAAGCCTCCGGGAGGCGCGTGCAGCACGATACGCGCCCCGTCGACGATGGCGCGCAGCTCCGCCTTGAGCGCAACAGCCGGCGCCAAGGACGCAAGATCGCCTCCGCAGGCCGCGATGACCTCGTCGCCCCGCCGCCTTGCGGCGGCGACCGCGGTCAGCCTGAGGGGAGCGCGTGCGGCGTCGCGCACACCGAGAACGAGCACGAACGCGACGTCCGGCTCGAGGTGGAGCCTAGAGGCCGCACGCGACGAGTTGTCGATCACGGGGGCGTGCTCGCGCCACGCGCCGTTGTCGTAGGTGAGTCGCGGATCGTCCGCAAACGCCGCCCCGAGCACACGCGTCGCCTGCTCTTCGTCGAGGACGGCGAGCGACAACACTTCGCGCGCGAGCTTCACGGACGACGCCGGTTTCCCCGCACCGTGGAGATAGCGGACGGCGCGCTCGGCAACGACGGAAGCCGGACGCGTGCTCATCGCCACGACTTGTAGCATCCGCTCCAGTTCGCGTCAAAGCCGGGCCATGCTACAAGACGCCGCATGCGCGGAACCGATAGAGCCGTCGAACTCGCCGTCGTCGGTGCGGGAGCGGCCGGTCTCATGGCGGCGCTCCAAGCGGGCCGCGTGGCGCAGACGCGCGGGGCGCGACCCTCGATCGTCGCGCTCGACGGCGCGACGACGATCGGCGCGAAGATCCTCATCGCCGGCGGCGGCCGCTGCAACGTCACGCACGACGTCGTCGACGAGAAGGCGTTCGCGGGGTCGACGCCCCCGGCGATTCGCAACGTCCTGCGCCGCTTCGGCGTCGACGAGACGATCCGCTTTTTCGCGGAGCTTGGCGTTTCGCTCAAGCGGGAGGAAACGGGGAAGCTGTTCCCGGTGACCGACCGGGCGCGCACGGTGCTCGATGCACTCCTGACGGCCGCGCGGGATGCGGGAGTCGAAATCGTTCATCCATGGCGCGTCCTAGACGTCTCCCGCGAGCCAGGAGGCTTCGTGCTGCGAGGCCCCGCCGGGGAGATCACGGCAACTCGCGTGATCCTCGCGACCGGCGGGCGGAGCCTGCCGAAGTCCGGCTCCGACGGCCACGGTTTCGAGCTCGCGCGGCGGCTCGGGCATACGACGACCTCGCGGATCCTCCCGGGGTTGGTCCCGCTCGTCCTGGCGGAGAGCTGCTTCGTTCGACGCCTCGCGGGGGTGACGCTTCAAACCTCGATCACGCTCCATTCGGGGACGGGGAAGAAGCTCCGCGCGTTTACGGGATCGACGTTGTGCACGCACTTCGGAGTCTCGGGCCCTCCCGTTCTCGACATCAGCCGATATTGGCTCGAGGCGAAGGTCGACGATCCCGCCGCGTATCTGTGCGTCGATTGGCTTCCCCAGCCAGGAGAACGGCGCCTTCAAGAAGAGCTGGCGAATCGGCGGGGGACACCGGTTCGCGCCGTGCTGCGCTCCTTGCTACCCGAGCGCTTGGCGGAAGCGCTCTGCCTCGCGGCGGGTATCGACCTGGACGCGAGCTTCGACCGGTTAGGGCGTGACGCGCGGCGGTTGCTCGCGCAAACGGTTTGCTCCTTCCGTCTCCCGGTGATGGGCGACCGCGGATTCGCGCACGCCGAGGTCACCGCAGGCGGCGTTCCGTTGTCGGAGCTCAAGCTGAAGACGCTCGAGTCGCGAGTGTGCGACGGGCTTCATCTCGTGGGCGAGATCCTGGACGTCGACGGCCGCATCGGCGGCTTCAACTTCCAGTGGGCCTGGGCCTCCGGCTTCGTCGCCGGTTACGGCGTCGGCGCGCCGGAGAGGGAATAGGGAAAGGGGAGTCCCCTTTCCCTATTCCCTCTCCGGTGGGAGGAGGCCCGAGGCCTCTAGGTAGCCGAAGCCGCGGCGCTGCGCGTAGACGGCGCACTCCTTGATCTTGCGCAAGAGAGCGGTCGCCATCGCGCCTTCGCCCCCGCGTGTCGCCGCGCCGATGATCCGCGCGCCCTGCTCGGCAAGGAACTGGAGGAGCTGGCCGATCTCGCCGGGCGCCACGAAGGCGCCCACGTCCCGCGGCCGTTTCAACTCGAGGCCGAGCGATTCCTTGAGCGGCGGAAACGCTTCGCACGCCTCGGCGAACACCCGCCACGCGGGAGCCAGGCAGTCGGGCGCGCGTACTCCCGCGGCCCGGCAGATCGTCTCCAGCCCGTCGACCTCGCGGGCGATCCAGAAGGGAGTGACGCGCGCGTGCATCGACAGTGCGCGCCAGGGCAGCTCGTCGCGTAGGGCGTCGGCCGCCGGGCGAGGCTTCTCGTCTGGATCGACCCAATCACGGCCCTCCCGCGCCAACCGGGCCAGGTCGTGGATCTTCGTCAAGAGGCTCAGGAGATCGCTTCGATAGCCGAGATCGGAGGAGAGCTCGGCGATGTCTGCTGGCTCGAGCTCGCGCGCGAGCTCGGGGTCTAAGAGCGCGACCTGGCTGCGCGCGATGCGTTCGACGGCTGACTCGGAGTCGGCGGCGGCGTACGCCTCGACCGTATTGACGACTTTTTCCGTGGCGCCCTCGACGATGAAGAAGGGGCGCCCGTCGAGGTGGAGCTCGGGGTCGAACCCACGGGCGGCCTTGCTCGCCATCGCGTCGGGGCGGAAGTCGATCCGCTCGAGATTGGCGCGCAGCCGCCGCCATGGGCTAGCAGTCGGATCGGCCGCGGGCGCCTCTGCGCCCGCGGCGAGATCCGCGATCGCGGCGGCGAAACGGCGCGCGACCCAGCCGTTACGCCGCAGGACGGGCGCCCGCTGGAGGAACTCCTCGGGATTGACCTTGCGGCCTAAGACGAGCGGAGCGATGAGCCCGTCGAAGAAGGCGAGGTCGATCGGGTGGAACGAGACAAACCCCTTCATCGCGGGCCGAGTCTACCAGGCGCTCGCGTATGATGGCGGCTTTCGCACGGAGTCCGCACCTCAGGAGGTTTCCCGATGCGCCTAGCCCTCCTCTTCGTCGCCGCCATGTGCGCCCCCTTTCTCGCGATCGCCGCGCAGCCTTTGGCCGAAGTCCCGCTCGGAGAGAAGGCGTTGGCCGCGCTCAAGGCGCGCTCGATCGGGCCGGCGACGATGGGGGGCCGCGTTTCGACGATCGCGCTCGACCCGGCCGATGCGTCGACGTTCTACGTCGGATTGGGGACCGGCGGAATCATGAAGACGACGAACGCCGGTGGGTCGTTCACCGCGATCTTCGAAAAGGAGAAGGTCGCCGCAATCGGCGCAATCGCGGTCGCGCCTTCGGACCCGAAGATCGTCTGGGTGGGAACCGGCGAGGCGAACGATCGAAACAGCTCGTCGTGGGGGAACGGGGTCTACCGGTCGGAGGACGCGGGCGCCAACTTCACGCACGTCGGCCTGGACGATGCCAAGGCGATCGCGCGCATCGTCGTCGATCCCAAAGACGCAAAGACGGCCTTTGTTGCCGTCATGGGGGATCTGTGGACGCCCTCCGCCGGCCGCGGCCTGTTCAAGACGACGGACGCCGGCGCCTCCTTCAAGCGTGTCCTCGCGGCGCCCGCTCCCTTCGACGACCGCGTCGGCTGCGGCGACGTCGCGATCGACCCTTCGAACGCGAACGTGCTCTACGCGGCCCTGTACGCGCGGCGCCGCACACCGTGGTCGTTCTCGTTCGGTCCTGCGGTGACGGACGGTAAGGACTTAGGCGGCGTCTTCAAGTCGGTCGACGGCGGCGCGAGCTGGTCGAAGCTGACCGTGGGGCTCCCGAAGGAGACGGGACGGATCGGCCTTGCGGTGTTCGCGAAGAACCCGAAGGTCGTCTATGCGATCGTGCAGGCGGACCCGGAAGGGGCAGCGGGATGGGCGGTGCGCGTGAAGACCGGAGGCGTGTTCCGGTCGGACGATGCGGGGGCGAGCTTCACGCGCGTCAATCCCTTGAACCCACGGCCGTTCTACTTCAGCCAGATTCGCGTCGACCCGGAGAACGATCAGAGGGTTTACGTGCTCGGCTACCTCGTGCACGTCTCGGACGACGGCGGCAAGTCGTTCCGCGAGGACGCCTTCAAGAAGGTCCACCCCGACTGCCACGCGATGGTCATCGACCCGGGAAAGCGCGACAGGCTTCTGCTCGGGACCGATGGGGGTCTCTACCAGTCTTTCGACGCGGGGAAGTCCTGGGACTTCCTCAATCGGTTCGCAGCCGGAGAGTTCTATCGCGTCAACGTCGATCAGAGCACGCCCTATCGGATTTGCGGGGGCCTGCAGGACAACCTCAACTGGGTAGGACCTTCGCGGACCTTCTCGAAGGAGGGGATCGTCAACGGCGACTGGATCAACATCGGCGGCGGCGACGGGTTTTCGTGCGTGTTCGATCCGAACGACCCGAACCTGGTCTATGCGGAATCGCAGGAAGGTGAGCTGCACCGCTTCAACCTCGCAAGCGGCGCGGCGAAGGTCTTGAAGCCCGAGCCGAACGAAGGGCAGCCTCGATTCCGCTTCCATTGGAACGCACCCCTGATCGGAAGCCTCCATGAGCCCGGGATCTTGTACTTGGGCGGCAACCGGGTCTTCCGCTTCGCGGAGAAGGGAGAACAGTGGTCGACGATCAGCCCCGACCTCTCCGAGAAGATCGGCGATCGTATCCAGGCGACGGGTAGCGGCGCCGAAACCTACGGCGTTGTCTACACGCTCGCCGAATCCACCGTCAAGAAGGGCATGCTATGGGCGGGGACGGACGATGGGAAGCTGTGGGTCACCGAAAACGGCGGAAAGGACTGGTCCGACCTGACTTCGAGGCTTCCAGCCGCAGCGAAGGGGGAGTGGATCTCGCGGGTCGAGGCGGGGCACATGGACGCTGCCATTGCCTATCTCGCGGTCGACGCGCACCGCTCGGGGCGCTTCCTGCCGCTCGCGTGGCTGACCCAAGATCGCGGGAAGAGCTGGACGTCGATCGCCGGCGATCTTCCCGTCGATCATCCGGTGAAGGTCGTGCGCGAGGATCCTGTGAACCCGAACGTGCTCTACGCGGGCACCGAGTTCGCGATGTTCCTCAGCCTCGACCGGGGGAAGCACTGGACGAGGCTCGGCGCCCTCCCGACGGTCGCGGTCGACGACATCCTCGTCCACAAGAGAGAGCGCGATCTCGTGATCGCGACTCACGGCCGCAGTCTGTTCGTGATTGACGACATGACGCCGATCCAGGAATTGACGGCGGAGACGCGGACGAAGGAGGCGTATCTCTTCCCGGTACGCAAGGCGTCGGGACGAGTCCTCCTTCCGGGCTTCGAGGAGTGGTCCGGGTCGGCCGTGTACCGCGGCACCAACCCGCCGGAGGGCGCTCTCCTTTCGTTCTGGATCAAGGACGGTGGCCCCGAGCCCGTCAAGATCGAGATCAAGAACGGGCAGGGCCAAACGGTCGCCAACCTGACGGCCCCGTCGGTCTCCGGGATCAATCGGACCGCATGGGACTTGAAGCCGACGAAGGACGTCCTGGTCGAGTACGGAGGCGAGGGAATCCTCTTCGTGCGTCCCGGCACGTACGAGGCGACCCTCACGTACGGCAAGGCGACCTCGAAGCAATCGATCGAGGTTACGATCGCTCCCGGAATCGAGACGCGCTGACGGCGTGTTGGAGACGACGCCATGGACTCTCGCTCACTTTGGAAAAGCTACAAGGAGTGGCTGTACGACGATCCGTCGTCCGGCTTTCGACTCGACATCAGCCGGATGGGCCTGGCCGTAGATGGCGACCGGGCGATGGCGCCCGCATTCGCGAAGGCGTTCAAAGCCATGGACGCGCTCGAGAAGGGTGCCATCGCGAACCCGGACGAGAACCGCATGGTTGGGCACTACTGGCTGCGGGCTCCGGAGCGCGCGCCGAGCCCTGCGATCAGCGGCGCGATCGAGGAGACGCTGCGGCGCATCCTCGCGTTCGCCGGCGGCGTGCATCAGGGGCGCATTCGTCCCCATGCGGGCGGGAAATTCACGGAGGTCTTGACGATCGGCATCGGCGGCTCGGCGCTGGGCCCGCAGTTCGTCGCCGACGCGTTGGGTGCCGCCACAGACAAGCTCGTACCGCACTTCCTCGACAACACGGATCCCGACGGGATCGACCGCGTCTTCCACCGGCTCGGCGCGCGTCTGGCCACGACACTTACGATCGTCATCTCGAAATCCGGCGGCACGCCGGAAACCCGCAACGGGATGCTGGAGGCGGCCGCGGCCTATGGCAGGCTGGGATCGACCTTGGGGCCGCACGCCGTCGCGGTCACCCAGGAGGGGAGCAAGCTCGACCAATACGCCGTCGAGCACGCTTTCCTCGATCGTTTCCCGATGTGGGACTGGATCGGAGGACGGACGTCGGAGCTGTCGGCGGTCGGCCTTCTCCCCGCCGCGCTGCAAGGGATCGACGTGACCGCCATGCTCTTTGGAGCTGCCACGATGGACCGGTTGACGCGCGTTCCGGAGGTGCGCCGCAACCCGGCGGCGCTGCTCGCTCTGGCGTGGCATGCCGGGAGCGGCGGGCGCGGCGCGAAGGACATGGTGATCCTCCCTTACAAAGACCGCCTTTCCCTGTTCTCGCGGTATCTCCAGCAGCTGGTGATGGAATCGCTCGGCAAGGAGCGCGACCTCGATGGGAAAGTCGTCCATCAGGGGATCGCGGTCTACGGCAACAAGGGTTCGACCGATCAGCACGCCTACGTGCAACAGCTGCGCGAGGGGGTGCCGAACTTCTTCGCCACCTTCATCGAGGTGACGAAGGACCGCGAAGGCGCAGTACTCGAGGTCGAGCCCGGCGTGACCTCGGGCGACTACCTCAAAGGCCTGATGCAGGGCACGCGCCGCGCCCTCTACGAGAACGGCCGCGCCTCCGTGACCATCACCGTCCCCGAGGTCGGCCCGCGGACCGTCGGCATGTTGATCGCGCTCTACGAGCGGGCGGTCGGCTTCTACGCGACGCTCGTCAACGTCAACGCCTATCACCAGCCGGGCGTCGAGGCGGGAAAGAAGGCCGCGGCGAGCGTGCTCGATCTGCAGCAGAAGGTCGTCGGCGCATTGAGATCGCTCGGCGACGCCGGCGCCACGTGCGAACAGTTGGCTTCAACCGCCGCGCCCGGCGAGGACGAGACCGTGTTCGCGATCCTCGAGCACCTCGCTGCGAACCCAGGGCGCGGCATCGTGAAGGCGCCGGGCAAGACGCCGTTCGATGCGGTCTACCGGTGGGTGGGGTAGCGGGCCGTGCCCCGAACAAGAAAACGCGCGCCTCGCGCCGCAGACGTTCCGGCTCAAGCGAGGGCCTTGCTCGATCTCCCGAACGTCGGCCCCGCGACCGCGCTCGATCTGGTCAGGCTGGGCATCCTCGAGCCGAAGACTTTGAAGAGGCGGAACCCGGAAAAGATGTTTGAAGCGCTGTGCGAGCTTGACGGCGTCCGTCACGACCCGTGCGTCAGGGATGTCTTCGCCTCACTCGTCGACTACGCGAACGGCGCCCCTGCGCGGCCGTGGTGGGCCTATTCGGCGGAGCGGAAGGCGCGGAAAAAAGCCGGCCGTTAGATGGTGAGTCCGAAGATCGTCGGCTCGAGTCCTGGCGCGGACGTTTGATGACGACGGACGTCTCGAGGCGGTCGCCGTACAATCTGTCGCGGGAGGTCCCTCGATGACCCGAGACTTTAGCGTGATTATCGAACGCGATGCCGAGGGCTTCTACGTGGCCACCGTGCCAGAACTTCGAGGTTGCCACACGCGGGCACGCTCGCTCGACGAGTTGATGGGCCGGGTCAAGGAAGCGATCGAAGTGTGTCTCGAGGCAGAAGGGGACGCCGCAGCGACGCTCGACTTCATCGGCATTCAGAAAATCACCCTCGCTTCATGACATGCTTGCCCCGACCGACGGGTAAGCAGGTTATCGCCGCGCTCGCCACTGAACATGAACGCTTGAGGGAAGACTTCGACTCCGTCTTGTCCGGGGCGCCAGAACAGACGCACCTCGAGCCACGTGTTTCGTCATACTTTCGATAAATCCAGTCGACCGGAAGCCCGTAGAGGGTGTCGATCGTGGATCCTGGCTCAGCGTGCGCGGTCGTTTTTTCCAGGAAACGCCTCGAGAGTCGCCAATACCAGCCAGCCGCGAAAAAAACGTCGGAAATCTGACACTCTGCGGCGATTCGAGGTTCTCACGCCTCCAACGGCGGAACGATCGACCGACGGCCCCGCTGCTGTCTCCGTGGCAGACCGAGCGCGATGCGCAGCTGATTGAAGTCGTAGTGCGGCGTCGCGAGCCTACCGTTGTCCTGAGTGCGTTCGAAGTCCGTGATGAGCGCCTCGATGCGTTGGCGACCATCGGCTGTTCGCATCGCGACCCGCGGAGTCTTTCCCTTCAGGGCGGGGAGCGGCACGTCCGGCCACGTCACGTAGTGGTCGGCGTTCATTTTCGCGATCAGGGCCTGGACTTCGGGCTCCGCCTGCAGCTCCTCATTTCGTCGGCGCGCCGCGCGATCCTTCGCGGTCTCCGGCTTGCCGGCGCGCTCGGCCATCGCCTTGTCGAAAGATTGCACCTCGTCGCGCAGGAATGTTGCCCCCTCTTCGAGGCGCCTTGTGATCTCAGCCCGCGCGGCCTTCGCGCGCTTGGCGGAGTTCACGCTCACGGTCAGGGTCGTCCCGTCGATCGTGAAGTTGGCGAGGGTCGTGCTCGGCAGACCTCCGTGTTTCGCGTTGCCGATGCGCGTCCATGGAAACGTGACGTGACGGAGCGCCCCGCCGCGATCGCGTTTGGCGTCGACCAAAAGCTCCTCGCGATCGATGTCTACGGCCAGCGGCGCCAGCGAGGTGAACGCAGCTTCCACGTCGTCGATGCGGTACGTCAGCGTGTGGAATTCGATGAGATCGCCGTCGGTGTTACACATCACGGGCGGCGGCGGGTGGACGATCCGCTCCCTCAATTCGATGTAGACGCTTCGGAGTATCGGCTCCTCGCGGCAGAGCTTTTCCGCCGTGAGCTTCCCCGGTCGTCGGCGAAGGGCCGCCTTCGCATCGAGAACGATCCCCTTGTCGCGAGGCGGGATGACGATCTGCCCCGAGCCGATCATGAGCGCGACGTCATCGAATTCCACGACCCGCCCGTACAGGATGTCTCCCGGCCGGACGTCCGTCGACCCGAGCCTCTCGAACACAGTGACCTCAGTGCCGAGAAAAATGTCCCGCAGCGTCGTCGTTCGTCCCGGTTCGGACGCGATGACGTCATGGAAGCTCGTCGGCGTCGTCGCCACGCTCATCAAAAAGTCGGACTCTGCGGGCGAGAGGGCGAGCCCGCGTCCCGCCACAGACATTCCCGCCGGCGTCAACCGTACTTCGCGCGGGCGCCGACTGTGGCGATCAGCATCCCACGGCTCCCAGTCGTAGAAAACCCAGGGGACGAAAAGGTCCGTTTCATCACGAGCGCGATCGAGGCTCCCTTCGGTGAAGTCGAACTCGTCCCACGCGGCGTCGAAGGCGTCATCGCCGAAGTCATCGCGGAGGAGACGGATGACCTTTCCCTCGCCGGAGTCCTGGGCGGCCCGGACCGCTCCCGCAGCCAGTGCCAGGGGATCGGTCTTCGGCGCTCCACAGCACCGCTTGTACTTCTTTCCGCTGCCGCAGGGGCAGGGGTCGTTGCGTCCAATGTCCATGCTTGACCCTCACATAGGCGATTCTGGTGAGCTTAACACCAAGGCTTTCTTTGATAGAGTCCGGGCATGTCGCGATGGTCTTACCTCCTGGCCGTCGTATCGGAAGCCAGGAGTGGCCCCTTCGTATCCGCAGGGCTCTGGCTCTACGGTGTCATCGGCTTTATTTCGCTTATCAAGTCGGAATTGGTCGAGAGAAAGTCGCCGTGGGCAGAGGCAAGGCTCCTCGATTGGATTCGTCCGATGAGTCTACAGGCGTGGTTGATATTGGGACTCGCCTTGACCGTTGGCATTGGATTCGAGGCTGCGTACCGGCTCCATCTTCGCCAGTCCGAGGCGATTGAGAGATCGCGGTCGGCCGAAGCTCGGGGTTTGCCGCCCGTTAGGGGTCAGGTAATGGAAATCCTTAGTGAAGCGGCGGAGCCTGGCAAGTTCGGGAATCTTCCTTACGGCCTAAGAGTGCTCGTGCGGCCAACGGCGAAGATTGACGCTTTGATATCGCCAAGTGGACCAGCATTCAGTCTGACGGTGTATGTCAATGACAAGTCCGCGTCTGTAAGCTTCGAACTCCCGGATGGCATCAGGCAGACCGGCTCTTCACACAATGAAATTGGAGGGGTTGGCGAAACGCGAGCTGTTTTTGCTGGGCGGGGCCTATCACCTAGAGACGTGGTAGCCGTGATCGTGTCCTCTATGGGAGCCGTCAAGGTTCTTCGGGTGGAGGCCGGGTAGGGCTTCTATCGACAATCGTGCGCAATGCTTGTTCGAAGGTGTAGCGCCGAAAGCACACGACGGGACGCGATCCTCGGTTCATCACGCGATCCGCACGGCACTCCAGAGCGTCGCATTGCCGTCCCGGTACGAACACGCGAGCCCTAACCGGGAGAGGCTTTCGAGAATCGATTCGACGTCGGTGCGGCGCGCCCCCTTGAACGCACTCGCGACGTCATCGATGCTCAAGCCACCGCGACGCGCCTCGATCGTCGCGCGAACAGCGCTGATGCGCGAGGGGAGATCCTTCGGCCAAGCCGCCGGCTGCGATTTGGCCTCTTTCCCCTTGACGGCCTTCTTGCCCCCAGCCTTAATGAGCGCGCGCTGGCCTGTCTTGTCACCGTGCGGATTCTGGAGTTCGGGCCGCAACCAACGAACCAGGCCGTTCCGCTCTTCGTCAGCGCGTTCCGCGTTGAGCGCGACAAGGAGTTCCAAAATTTGCTCGTCGGTTAGATCGTGGGGCCATCCGTAGGCGTCGAAGACGGCGGCGTCCATGTCGTCGTGGATCTGTTTCAGGACCGAGACGAGGCCGTGTTCGTGGATCGCTTTGTCCTTCGCGTTCAGCGCCTCGCCCCCGCGAAGTTTTTCGAGCACGTTGTACATGGCGGTGAGTGTCAGAGTCGGGTGCAACGCCTGTTGTTGCTTGCGGTGCGCGTCGAGCGCTTCTCCTAGTTCGCGGATGCGGGCCTGGCGAGCGTCGGCGCATGCGGGAAATGGAAACGGGAGGAAGCAGGTCGTGTTCGTCCAGGTCGGGTCATTCCCAACTCCAAGATGGCCGCCCGCAGCGAGCGCCCATGCGCCGTGAATCCGTGACGACAGCACCCCGAGTATCCACGGATCGTCCGACGCGACGACGTAAAGTTTGTGGTCGGGGCATACGTCTCCAGGAAGGAAGACAAAGGGCTTGTGCTTCGAGGTTTCGACGGTGACAACAAATCGTGAGAGACCCGTCACGGCTTGACGAAGTTTTGGCGCACTTGCACCAAACAACCACCACTTGATTCGACGCAAATCCATCTGATTCTGATCCCGTTCAGGCTTAACCCGCGTGAGGAGACGCTGAAACAGTTGTGGGTGCCGCGTTCGGGCCTCGTCCTCGCTCAACCCGAAGAAGTCGATGACGTAGCGTTCCTCGCGCACTTGGACGATGTCGCGGCCAATCAAGTAGCGCCGAACGACCGGCGGGAGTGCCGCCTTGTCGAGCCCAAGGGCGGAGAGATCGTCCGATGTCAAGCGGAACCCCTCACCTACGAGGATCGGGCCCTGAAACGAAAGATCTTCGTTGGCATTGAGCTTCACCGCCGAGTGAACCGCGGGGCCGACGGTCAGATCGGCGTGGATTCTGCCGATTCGCTTCCGAAAGATGATCTCAGCCGCGTCATCAACCCCCGGTCGCTCCGACACCACTTCGAGAAGACCGCCTATCGACGCGCCAGCGCCGGCGACCGTCATGGCGACTCGCACCGCCGCCCCATTCGCGGTGTCCACCCACGGGTGGTCGGGGATTGCAAAGGCGACCGAGACAGGCTCGCTCGCGGACAGCCACTTGTGGACGATCTTGCGGTTGAACGTCTGGGTGATGCTGTTCGTCGTAATCAGCCCGAATCGCCTGAGTGTCCCGTTGGATGTGAGCGACGCCGCGTGATTCCACCAGTACATGACGAGATCTGCGGTTTCAGGGACGGCATCGTGCGCAGCGCGCAGCGCCTCCACGTACCCATCGCCCATTGCGAGCCGCATCCGCTTATTGCCGACGTATGGCGGATTGCCCACGACAAAATCCGCCTGCGGCCATTCCGCCTTCGTCGGATTCACATAGCGAACGACCGCGACGCGTGCGGTGTCGTCGGGAATTTCCTCACCGGTCACGGGGCTCGTCTTCGTCGTCACGCCGTCCCACCGAGTGACGGGACTGCCCGCATCGTCGAGCACCGGCTCGATGCGGTCCCAGGCCAGGACGGCGTCGCGACACTCAATGTTGCCGTACTCGTGAAGCACAGGCTCGGGGAAGTGCGACGCGTCGCCGCGCGCGCGAAGCTGCCACTGCAAATAGCCGATCCAGAGCACGAGGTTTGCGATCTCGCGCGCCCAGGGCTTGACCTCGATGCCGAGGAACTGCGCGGGCGTGACGGTGAATCCGCCGGCCATGGTGAGTGATTCCTGCTTCTCGCCGAGATCGAACAAGAGCCTGACTACCTCGCCTTCGAGCCGCTTGAAGAGATCGAGGGTGACGTAGAGGAAGTTCCCGGTACCGCACGCCGGGTCGAGGACGCGGATCGAGCAGAGTTGCCGTAGGAAGGCTTTCACCGCTTCACGGGCGTCCTGTTCCTTCCCCTGGGCCACGAGCTGGTACACCTGCGTCCGGACGTTGTCCCACTCGGCGCGCACAGGATCCTCAATCGTCGGCTTCACGAGGCGTTCTACATAGGCGCGGGGGGTGTAATGCGCCCCCAGGCGATGGCGCTCCCGCGGGTCGAGCGCGCGCTCCAAGAGCGTTCCAAAGATCGCCGGCTCGACGTCCACCCAGCTCGCACGGGCCGCTTCGAGCAGGCGTTCGAGATCAGCCTTCGATAACGGCAACGCTGTCGGGTCCTCGAACAGGCCGCCGTTGAATCGAAGCAATTTGCCCAGATAGCCGAAATCGTGGCCTGCTTCCATAGCGCGCCACAGCGACTCGCACCCCGCGACGAACTTCGCGGGATCCCTGATCCAGTTTTTCTCCAACTCGTTTGTGAATATCCGCTCAGGAAGCAGCCGCGCGTCTTCGGCGAACATCGTGAACAGGCAACGCATCAGGAACCGTGCGCTCCGTTCGGCGTCGTGGCCTTCGGCTTCGAGGCCGCGTGCCAGGTCGGCCAGGTGTCCGGCGATCTCACGTGTGACCTTCGCCGCGTGCTTGGAGGGATCGAGGTCTTTCGGCCTTTCGAAGATCGCTCGTAGGGTGTCGAGGTGTTGGGCCAGGTCGGCCAGGAACAGACGCGAGCGCCGAGGGTCGGGGAATGGTCGGTAGTCGAGGGAGCCGTCGAAGGTCGCGTAGAGATCGAAGCAATGCCCGATGTCGCAGACGATGACGAATGGCGGCGGATCGTCGAGCGTCCGGGCGTATTGGAGCGCCTGTCCGAACGCCTCCTGCATCGCGTTTGACCACGTGCCGGTACCGCGACGCGCGGTGCCGGTCTTGGTTCCGCCGTCGCGCGACCCCTGCTTGGCTTCCAGGACGAAGCATCCGGCCTTGTAGAGATCGACGTGACCGGTCGTGGTCCTCTGGCCGTCCTTCAGGAGGAGGGCGCCCTTTTCGAAGACGTACCGGTCGCGCTCGCCTTCGCCGGTGGCCGGTTCGGGCCGCTCGACCCCCAACGCGTCGCAAAGTTCCGCGAGAAACATGTCCTTGTTTGCGCGCTCGGCGGCAGCGGACGCGGACCAGCGGGCGATGAAGACGTCGAGCGGGACCTGCAGCATGCCGGGAATCCTAGCGTGAACGCAGGTGATTCCTGAAGAGGTTCGCGCGGTGGAGCGGCTTGAGCGCCCAACGGTCGTTCCTCGGCAGCGTGTCAGCCACCGCGGTTGGGAGGCCGCTGGGCGCTCAACAGGAAGAGTCTACTCCCCAAGGCGACGGGCGTTCAATGCCCCGTGGCCCTCCCCAGCTCGTCCATGAGATAGACCGCGGCCTCGTTCCCGTTGAAGAAATTGTCGAGGTCGATCTTCTCGTTGGGCGCGTGAAGGTTGTCGTCGTGGAGGCCGATCCCCATCAAGACGGAGGGGACCTTGAGGATGCGATCGAACGTGGCCACCACAGGGATCGAGCCTCCCTCGCGCGTGAAGACCGGAGCCTTCCCGAACGCCTTCTTGACGGCGGCTGCCGCGGCCCGCAGCGCGACGTGACCGGTGTCGGCCAGCCAGCCTTCGCCTGAGTGAATGTGCGTCACCGTCACCGTCACCGACTTGGGTGAGAGTCTCTTGATGGCGCTCGTCACCCTCGCGACGATCTCCTTCGGCCGCTGGTCGGGAACGAGCCGCATCGAGATCTTCGCGTGCGCTTCGGCGGGGATCACCGTCTTCGCGCCGTCGCCCGTGAAGCCGCCCCAGATCCCGTTGATCTCGAGCGTGGGCCGCGCCCAAACCCGTTCGAGGGTCGTGTATCCCGGCTCGCCGAACAACACCTTCGCGCCGATCGACTTTCGAAACTGCGCGTCCGAATGCGGGAGCGTTCGAAAGGCCTTGCGCTCTTTGGCGGTCAGCTTGCGCACCTTGTCGTAGAAGCCGGGGACCTTGACCCTTCCCTTGGCATCCTTGAGCCCCGCGATGATGTGCGCCAGCGCGAAGGCCGGGTTGATGACCGCACCGCCGAACGTCCCCGAGTGCAGGTCCCTGGCCGTTCCGCGAACGTCGACTTGAATGTACGAAAGGCCGCGCAGGCCGTGCACGATCGACGGCGTCTTCTTGTCGAACATCGCCGTATCGGAGACGACGACCGCGTCGCACGAAAGGAGATCCTTGCGGGATGCGATGAACGGCTCGAGGTTGGGGGAGCCGATCTCCTCTTCCCCTTCGATGAGGAACTTCACGTTCACCGGACACGTTCGGCCCGTCTTCAGATACGCTTCGAACGCGTTGACGTGGATGATGAACTGGCCCTTGTCGTCGCAGGCGCCGCGCGCGTAGAGGCGCCCATCGCGAATCGTGGGTAAGAACGCGGGGCTCGTCCAGAGATCGATCGGGTCCTCCGGCTGCACGTCGTAGTGGCCATAGACCAGGATCGTCGGCAGGCCCGGAGCGCCGAGCCACTCTCCGTAAACGATCGGGTGGCGCTTGGTCTCGAAGATCTCGGTCTTCGTGCAGCCGGCGCGATCCAAGCGCGCCTTGACCCAGGCCGCGGCCCGTTTCACCTCTCCCGCGCGGGCCGGGTCGGTCGAAACCGACGGGATGCGAAGGACCTCCATCAGCTCGTTGAGGTGGCGGTCACGGTTCTCGCGGACGTAGGTGGCGGCTGCACTCATGTGGTTTCGGGCCTCCTCGACGGACATCGGACGTTCGAAGGGCGGTCATTCTAGCCTCGGTTTCCCTTATTCGTTGACGTGGCGGGCGTTCTCTCCCTATGCTCCCGCCGCCCCGGTCACGAGAGGGCGGAGGAGCAACATGGGTCACGAGCCTCAAAAGCCGAGCGGCGCTGAGCCAGGCCAGTACAAGCCGTTTGTCCCTCAAAACGTCGAGATGAGGGAATTCACAGTCGGCACTGTCGTTCTCGGTCTGGTCATGACGGTCGTGCTCGGCGCCGCCAACGCGTATCTCGGCCTCAAAGCGGGGCAGACGATCGCTGCAACGTATCCGGCCGCGGTCATCAGCATGGCGTGGCTGCGGCTGCGCAAGGGCACGATCCTGCAAGAAAACCTGGCGCGGACGGCCGGCTCGATCGGCGAGTCGGTGGCCGCGGGCGCTGTTTTCACGCTGCCGGCGTTCATCATCGCCGGCGCGTGGCCGTCGTTCGAGGGGCCGGGCGCCTACCTGCGATCGACCGTCCTCATGATCATCGGGTCGGTGCTCGGCGTGCTGTTCGTCTCTCTGGTGCGGCGCGCGATGGTCGAGGACCAGACGCTTCCGTTTCCCGAATCGACGGCGGCTGCCGAGATTCACAAGGCCGGACAGCGTGGTGGTGGGGCGGCGAAGCACCTGTTCATGAACATGATCACCGGGGGCGTCATCATCCTGGGGAGCACGCTCAACTTTTTCGCGTTCTCGAAAGACTTCCTGGTGCACATCGGGCAGATCGGGCTGAGCAAGGTGCGGCTGGGCGCCGGCGCCGCCGCGAACGCGCTCGGAACCGGCGGTATCACGAAGCTCTCCACTCCGGACACGAGCCCCGCCTACATCGGCGTCGGCTACATCCTGGGACCGAGCGTGGCCTCGCTGAATTTCGCGGGGTCGCTGTTCGCGTGGGGCTTCATGGTGCCGTTGCTCATGTACTTCCTGGGGCCGCAACTCGTGAATTTCCTTCCCCCGGACGCGCCGATGTCATCGTGGGATGCCACGGCGGTGAGCGTTTGGAGATTCATCGTCCGGCCGATCGCGGTGGGAGGGATGCTCGTCGGCGCGGTGTACACCATGTTCCGCATGCGGGAAAAGATCGGGGCGGGCCTCGCGCGCGCCGTGCGTGAGCTTTCGGTCAAGCCGACGGAGGCGTCCAAGATGGCCCGCACCGAGCGCTACATGGCGTCGAAATCGGTCTTCATGCTGATCGGGGTCACGTTCATCGCCATGGCGGCGCTGTACATCAGCTTCGCCGGCGTGAAAGCCGGGCTCGTGGCGGCGATCGTGATGCTGATCGCGGGCTTCTTCTTCTGCGTCGTTTCCGGTTACCTGGTCGGGATGATCGGCTCGACCAACAACCCGATCTCGGGCATCACGTTGTCCACCTTGATCGTTGCCGCGCTGCTGATGGTGGCGCTCGGCGTCTCAGGCCAGAGCGGCGTGATCGCCGTACTCGGGGTCGCAGCCGTAGTCTGCGTCGCCGCTGCGGTGGCGGGCGAGCTGCTCCAGGACTTCAAGGTCGGATACATACTCGGCGGCACGCCGCGCACCATTCAGCTCGTCGAGCTGGTCGCCGTCGTCGTCGCGGCCCTTGTCATGTACTTCCCGCTGCTCATCCTCTACAAGTCGAACATCGCACACGGCGGCACCGGATTCGGCGACCCGGCACTCTCAGCTCCGCAGGCGAGCTTGATGGCGTTCCTCGCGAAGGGAATCGTCGGCGGTGACATGGCCTGGCCGCTCGTCATCGTCGGCATCTGTCTGGGGCTGACGATGATCCTGCTCCAGGTGAAAAGCCCCATGCTCGTCTCGGTGGGAATGTACCTCCCGTTCGGCACGACCTCCGCGATCTTCGTCGGCGGTATGATTCGCTGGCTCGCCGACACGATCGCCGAAAAGAGGGGCTACAACGAGCCGCAGATGGCGCGCTTCGGCAACGTCGGTGTGCTCATCGCCTCGGGACTCATCGCCGGCGAGGCGCTGATGGGACTCGTCATTTCTGGAATCTCCCTCGTGCCGACGAGCAGCGGCGAGCCCATCGATATCGGCAAGTTCTTTCAAGGGGCCGAAGGGCACGAGAACTACTTCAACCATCCTTCGTACTTCATCAGCCTGGTCGTGATCGGGTTCATCACGTGGTTGCTCGTGAAGGTCCCGCTCGCGAACGCCGGTGACCCCAACGAACCCGCACCACCCGCCGCGATGATGTAACGCGAAAAAGGGGACACTCCCCTTTTCTTATCAAAGCGGCATCCGGGGAGCTTTGAAAGAAAAGGGGAGTGTCCCCTTTTTCGTGTCCCCTATTTCGCAGCGAGAGCCTGTTCGATCGCGTCCGAGAGTTGCTCGAGCGCGTACGGTTTCGCGACGACCCCGAGCACGCCTTCGTCGAGCAGCTGCTGCGCGGCGACGTTGAACCCGTATCCGGTGCAGAGCACCGCCTTCACATCGCGATCGAGCGCCTTCAGGGCCAGGAAGCACTCGCGACCGCCCATGCCGGGCATGGCGAGGTCGAGCAGGACGACGTCGATCTCCTCGCCGGACTCCCGGTAGTGACTGACAGCCGCGGCGCCATCCGCTGCGGTCGACACCTGGTAGCCGAGGCTGCTCAACAGATCCGCCGCAACCTCCCGCACGCCGTCTTCGTCGTCGACGACCAGGATGCGTCCGGTTCCCGGGACTGCGCGCCCGGTGCGGTGGGGAGCCTCGGTCGCTACGACCCCCGATGCATGAGGCAGATGGATCTCGATCGTGGTCCCGCGCCCGAGCTCGCTTTTGACTCCGATCGTACCCCCGTGGTTCCGGACGATTCCGTAAACCATGGCCAGACCCATTCCGGTGCCTTTTCCCAGTTCCTTCGTCGTGAAGAACGGCTCGAAGATCCGCTCGCGGACCGCCTCCGAAATGCCGCAGCCGGAGTCTTTGACCGCGAGTCGGACGTAGCTTCCCGGACTCGCCCCCGGATGGCGCCGGCTCTCCTCCATGTCCAGGACGACGATCGAGGTGTCGAGCGTCAGCGCGCCGCCTTCCGGCATCGCGTCGCGCGCGTTGACGGCGAGATTCAAGATGACCTGGTGAAGCTGCCCCGGGTCGCCGATGACGACCGCCGATCCCGGCACGCACTCTCGATGAATGACGATGTTCTTGTCGATCGTCCGTTGGAGCAGCCCGATGACTTCCTCGACGATCGCGTCCAGGTCCACCGCCGCGCTTTCGTTCTTTCCCTTTCGCGCGAACCCGAGCAGCTGCTGCGTCAGGACCGCCCCGCGCTTCGCGGCCTTTTCCATGACGTCCGCAGCCTTGTGGACGGCGTCGACCTGCGGCTCCATCCGCTTCAAGAGGCCCGTGTAGCCGAGGATGGCGGTCAGGATGTTGTTGAAATCGTGGGCCACTCCTCCGGCAAGGGTCCCGACGGCCTCCATCCGCTGCGACTGCCGAAGCTGGTCGTCCAGCTCCCTTAGCTCGCTCTCGGCGTGCTTTCGATCGGTGAGGTCCCGTATGTGCCCGGCGAAGCTGGGCGGGCCGCCGAGAGGGATCCTCGTTATGGCGAGCTCGACGGGCAGCTCCGACCCGTCCTTCCTCATCGCGACGCTCTCGATGCGGCGTCCGACGACGCGCCCGTCGCCCGTCGCCAAGAAACGGGTGAACCCTTCCTGGTGGGCCGACCGAAGATGGGGCGGAATGATGACCTCCGCGAGGAATCGGCCCAGGACCTCGGACCGTTCGTAGCCGAACGTTTTCTCCGCGGCGGGATTGAATTCGACGACGCGTCCCTCGTGATCCATGATCACGATCGCGTCCAAGGCCGTCTCCAGAATCGCGCGCTTGCGCGCCTCGCTCTGCGTTTGAGCGTCCTCAGCCGTCCGGCGTTCGGTGACGTCCAGCGCGAGGCCGACGCTACCGATGATCTCTCGATGCTGGCCGAACAGCGGCTCGACGTAAGTGTCGAACGAGCGTCCGTTCCAGCTCATCTCGTACGTAACCGACGTCCCCGCCACGGCGCGCAGGTGGGCCGCGATCGGCGCAAACGTCGGGTCGTCGGTCTGAAAGTACTCGTAGAGAGTCTTGCCCACCGCCTCGTCGGGCTTCAGGCCGAGATGCGCCAACGCGGATCCCACCGACGAGGTGAAACGTAGGTCTAGGTCCGTGCTCCACATCACCGCGGGCATCTGCTCGACCAGGATCCGGAGCCGGCTCTCGCTGTCTCTGAGCTTGCGCTCCGAGTGACGAAGGACTTCGAGGTCCGAGACGTCCTGGACCATGATCATCAGCTGTTCGACGCTGCCCTTCGGTGAGCGAACCGGAATAGCGGTCACGTAGAGGATTCGAGGCGTTCCGTCGACGTCTAGGTTCAGCTCGCGATGCGCGGTGGTCTCGGACTCGAAGGCGGCGGCGGCGGGACACCCTTCGCAGACGACGTTTTGGCGGCACAGGGCCCGATGGCAGAGCGCTCCGGCGACGCTCGACAGGCCGGTTGTTCCCTTCAGGTGCTGCGCGAAGAACTCGTTCGTCCAGACGATCCGGAGCGACGCATCGACGACCAAGAACCCGACGTCGCCGTGACCCACGACCGCGGACAGCTTCTGACGCTCGCGCTCCAAGACGCGAACCTGAGCATCGAGCATCCGGACCAATCGTTGGGATTCTTCGAGCCGGCGCCTGAGCGACTCGATCGTCTCGGTGCCGTTCGCTAGCGGCGATACTTCCACGATGGTGGGGTCCGGCCCTGGTCAGGTCCGACCTAGGGCGGCGGGTCCACAGACGGTTGCGCGTTGCCGCGCGTACTCCCGCGCGAGCCAAGCGGCGACACGCTCGACGTGCTCGACCGTCGTCGCGTCGAACGCGTTGCATTCGTGAGAGTCGACGTCGATCTGGGCGAAGATCGTGTCGCCCATCCGGATGAGCACCACGAGCTCCGATTTCGTCGCGGTCGAGCAGGCCAGATAGTTCGATACTTTCGAAACGTCGGGCACGTTGATGTTTCGCTTCTCCGCGACCGCCGTTCCGCAGACGCCTTGGCCCACCCCGATGAAGACATGGTCCGTCGGCGCGCCGATGAACGTGCCGAGCCTCAGCACGTCGTCCGCGAACAACTCGTAGATCCCCGTCCAATGAAAATTCGGATGGGAGTCGTGGAGCCTCTGGACCGCGCGATCGAGTATCGCCTCGAACGCCGCGCCGCCGTCCCTGTAGGAATCCAGGTCCTCACAGATCTGCTCGCCGGTCATCGACGACATCTCTTAGCCCTCCGGGACCTACGCCTACAGCCTTTAAGGTAGGCGTAGGGGGACGAGGGGCAAGTTTTGGATCCTAGCTCCCTGCCTCGCCTACCGGATCGAGAAACGCAAAACCCTCGACGACCTTGCGGAGGACCGGTTCCTCGGTTGCGAGCGAGCCCGGCGGGAAGGCGGCGCGCAGCAGGAACAAGCGGGTCTTCCGGACCACGACCCAGTAGATGACCTTGGACGGTGGATCCTTCTTCAAGACGTGGATCGGATAGACGAGCTCCGTCGCAGTTACCCCGGCCACGGTCGTCGCCGTCCGAACCGGCGGACCGTCCACGATGTAATACAGCTGGGCCCACTCTAAAAGCTGAGGGATCAACGAGTCGGGGAGCCGGGCGACGAACTTCTTTTCCGCCTCGACGAGATCGTACACCCGCAACGTCAGAAGGCTTCCGGCGGGCGAGCGGATCTCTCCCTCGAACGATTTCCACCCGGGGGGGACGACGTAGCGGACGCCACGAGCGCGGTCTAGGACCGTTCGCTCGAGCTCCGTCTTCGCAAGAGGTGCCCCGCACGCGGCGGCCAGCAATAACGACCCGGCGGCAAACGTCAAGGCGCGGTAGTTCACGAAGCCCTGGGCGACGACGGGGTAGGCGTCCCGCAATGACTCCTGTAGTCCTCCGGGGTATCGATGTCGCAAAGGACGCCGGGATCGTCGACTGCGAGCTCGAGCCGGTCGTCGTGCGCCTTCACGACGGCGACCGCCCCGCGAGACGGATCCGCCCTCCGCAGCGCGGGGAGGAGGCGCGCGGCGAAGAGCACCGGATGTCCGCGCCGGCCTTCGTGCGTCGGGACGACGAGGGGTGCGTCGCCGGTACGAAACGCAGCGATCATCGCGACGACGGTTTCCCGCGCCACGAGCGGATGATCGACCGGCCACACGAATACCGCATCGAGTCCTTCGGGAAGCGCGCGCAGGCCGCACAGTATCGAGGACAGCATCCCGGCGGCGGGATCGGGGTTCAAAACGTGGTGCACGTCGCGCCGCTCGTGCCCGGGCGCCACGACCACGCGCACCGCGGAGATTCCGGAAGCATCGAGAATCGCCAGGATCGTGTCGATAAACGCCGGCCCATGCGGCCCGATCGTCATCTCTGATTTGGGTCGCCCCATGCGGGTCGACGATCCCGCGGCGAGAACGACCGCGCCGATCATCGCGCGCCCTCGGGAAGGCCCTTGGCGCGCGCCAAGCGCAAGAGCGCTTCGAGCCCCGCACCCGACCCCGCGCACGCCGCTCCCCTGCCTAGCGCCCGGCACGATCGCGCCACAGCGGCTGCCGCGAGCTGGGCGAACGGGGTCCCGTCGAACACACCTGTGAGCCCCCGGCGCGACGCTTCGTCCATCCCGCGCCGCCACGCGGCAGGATCGTCGAAGGGCTGTCCCATCGCGAGCAGCTCGTCTATCGCGTCGTCGTCGTAGAGAAGGCCGGTCCAGAACGCAGGCACCGCGAGGAGCAACGGGCCCGGCTGCAGGTCGGCGCTCCGGACCTCGATGTAGCCGTAGGAGCGCACTTCGGTGAAGATCGACGACAGGTGCAGCTCCCAGTCTTCCATGGTGACCGCATCGCACCCGCAAAGCGTGAGCAACGCGCGCAGCGGCGTGCCGCCCGAGGCGATCAACCCCCGCTCCCGGCGCAGGAACAGCGTCGGGACGTCGCAGACCCATTCGACCCACGAGTCGATCCCGAAGCCCGGATCGAACACGACGTCCGGAAGATCGCAGCGGTCGGTATCCGTCTCGCGCCAGATCGCCTGGCGGTACGAGGCCCAGCCCGAATCTTTCCCATCGACGCGGGATGAGTTCGCGAAGAGGGCGACCGCGATCGGTGTCGTCAGCGCGGCCGCGCGGAACTTGCGCTTCCAATCCTCGTCCGAGGCGTAGTCGAACGCGCACTGGACGCTGGCGGTCTGCGTCATCATCCGGTGGGCGAGCCGCCCGCGGCGGCCCATGATCTCGCGCATGATCCCGTAGCGCGCCTTCGGCATCCAAGGCATCTCGGCGAGCGGCGTGTCGGGCTCGACGGCGACGTCGAGCCAGAGGACGCCCAGCTCGCGGGCGATCCCGCGCATGGCGCCCAAGTGGCCGTCGAGCGCGTTTGAAAGCTCGGTCAAGTCGCTCACGGGGCGGGACGACCACTCGACTTGGCCGCCGGGCTCGAGCGTGATCCCTCCCCACGCCGCGTCGATGCCGACCGGACGGTCTCCCTCGAAGACCAGGGCGCCGCCGCGCGCGGCAGCGTAGGCTTCGATGACGCGGCGCACGTTGGGAGCCTCGCCTTCGTAGGCGAGCGGGCGGGACGTCGACACGCTCCGCCCCATCATCTCGACCTCGACGCCGACCAGCCACTCGTCGCGCGGCCGGAATGCCTGCCGGAAGTAGTCGGCCAGCTGCGGGCAGGTCAGCTTGAATCTCTGGGTGCGCGGCATCGAAGCTCCCTCGGAGGCCCGGCGATTGTAAGCGAACGAGGAGGGTCTCCGCGCTGTTAGACTTTCGCCGTGCACAGTATCGACGAAGTGCGAGCCCGGCTCGCAGGCCTCAACCGCCCCGAAGGGAGCGCCGCGCGCGATCTCACGATCGGCGTCGAGACGATCCGTTTCATCGACTTGAGCGACGCGTTCGCGGCGGCCCTCGATGCGCGCTGGGGAGGGTTCGTAGCGGCCGCCGGCACGGCCGAACCCAGGATCGTGGTGCGCGCGGTGCGCGGGGACGGAGCGGACTGGCTGCCGCGGTGGCGACCCGGGGAGAGCTACCGGCTCGAGGCCGATGCAGAAGCAGGGCCGCTCGTGGTGCGCTCGTATCATTTCGCCCTCGGCCCGGAGCCAACGGGCGCATGGCGCCTGGCCGTCGAAGCGGACGGCGGGGAACCGCTCGGGCGCGTCCTCGACAATGCCGCGCGCTATCTCGTCGCGCGACTTGCGATCGAAAAGGGCGGTCTTGCGCTCCACGGCGCGGGCGTGCGGCGTGGCGGACGCGCGTGGGTCTTCGCGGGGCCCTCGGGCGCCGGGAAATCCACCGCGGTGCGCCTGTCGGCTCCGGCTGTGAGCTTGGGCGACGACCTTGCCGTCGTCTTGCCTATCGAGGGGGGCTGGGCGGCGCCGGCGCTCCCGTTCGACAACGCGGAGGTCGCGCCCCGGGCCCCGGTGCGCGGCTTGACGCCGCTCGCCGGCGTGTTGAGGCTCTTCAAGGCCGAACGCCACCGCGTGGAGCATCCATCCGGCGTGCTTTCGCAAGCGTCGCTTCTCGCATGCGCCGCATTCCCGTGGGCGCTCCCCGATCTCGCCGATCGTGCGGGAGAGTCCGTGGCGCGGCTCGCCGCCTCGGGGTTGTTCTCTCATCTTCATTTCGCGCTCGATTCCGGTTTCTGGCCGCTCCTTGCGGACGAGTCGTGACGCCGCGGAGGTTCTGACGTGTCGAAGTCCAAATGGTTGTCCGGTCCGCGCATCAACCCCGAGCCGATCGCGAAGGGGGTCACCGCCGCCGACCTGATCGACGGGGCGTTTCTGGCCTACAACGCCGGTCGGCTGCAGAAGGCCGCGCGGCTCTACGTCGAGAAGATGCTCGCCGAAGAGACGTTCGTGGGCTTGAGTCTCACGGGTGCGTTGACGCCTGCGGGTTTGGGGAGGTCGGTGATCATCCCGCTGATCCGCGCGGGATTCGTCGACTGGATCGTCTCGACCGGAGCGAATCTCTACCACGACGCCCACTTCGGCCTGGGGTTGGCGATGCACCAGGGGACGCACGAAGTCGACGACCGCGTCCTCCGCGCGGAAGGGGTCGTCCGGATCTACGACATCCTTTTCGACTACAAGGTCCTGCTCGAAACCGACGCATACCTTCGCCGGGTCATGGAGGAGCCCGAGTTCCAACGCGACATGTCGACGGCCGAGCTCCACTTCCTGCTCGGGAAGTATCTAGCCGCGCGCGAGGACGAGCTCAGGGTCGAAGACTCGTGCGTCCTGGCGACCGCGTACCGCTGCGGCGTGCCGTGCTACACGTCGTCCCCAGGCGACTCGTCGATCGGCATGAACATCGCCGAGCTGTGGCTGAGAAACCGCGGGCCGCGGCTTGACGTCTGCCGCGACGTGAACGAGACGGCCGCGATCGTCTACGAGGCGAAAAAAAGCGGCGGAGCCTCCGGCGTTCTGATCTTCGGCGGTGGCTCGCCGAAGAATTTCATGCTCCAGACCGAGCCGCAGATCCAAGAGGTGTTGGGCTTAGACGAAGCCGGGCACGACTACTTCGTCCAGGTGACCGACGCGCGTCCCGACACCGGCGGGCTCTCCGGGGCCACGCCGGGCGAGGCCGTGTCTTGGGGCAAGGTCGATCCCGAGAAGCTCCCCGGCACCGTCGTCGTCTACGGCGACTCGACGATCATCGCGCCGCTTCTGACCGCGTACGCCTTGACGCGCCACGCACCTCGCCCGCTGCGCCGCCTTTACGACAAGCGCGAGGCGATGTTCGACCGCCTTCGGTCCGACTTCATGGCGAAGAGCGGGGGGTAGCGGACGGCGCGTCTCTCCCGTGCTTCTCGAAGAAGGCGAGCGTCCTCCCCCAGGCGAGCTTGGCCGCGTCCGCGTCGTACCGCGGCGTGGTGTCGTTGTTGAAGCCGTGCTGCGTGCCGGGATACAAGAAGCGCTCGTACTTGACGTTCGCCGCCGTAAGAGCCCGCTCGAACTCCGGCCAGCTAGCGTTGATGCGATCGTCCTTCTCCGCCGAGTGCACCATCAGCGGTGCTTTGATCTTCGGCACGTCCCCCGTGTCCGGGGCGGAGCCGTAGAAGCAGATGGCGGCTGAGAGATCGCTGCCTAAGCGCGTGGCCAGGTAGTTCACCATGCCTCCGCCGTAGCAGAAGCCCACCGCGCCGATTCTTCCGCTGCACTCCGGGCGCCCCTTCAGGAACGCTGCGGCGGCGATGAAGTCCTCGCGGATCTTGGCCTGGTCGAGCTTCGGGAACAGCTCGCGGGCCTTGTCCTCGTCGCCGGGGTAGCCCCCCAAAGAGAAGAGCGCGTCGGGTGCGAAGGCGACGAAGCCGTCGAGGGCGAGGCGCCGTGCGACGTCTTCGATATGCGGGTTGAGGCCCCGGTTTTCGTGGATCACGAGGACGCCGGGGAGCTTCCCCTTCGCCGCCCCCGGATGGACGAAGTACCCGCGCGCCTTGCCGTAGCCCTTGGGCGAGTCGTACTCGATGATCTTCGCCGCGATTCGCTTGTCGTCGGCGCCGACCACCTGCCCCGCCGCGAAGTTCGGGCTCAGCTGATCGAGCAACATCATCGCCGTGACTCCACCGACGGCGAACTTGGCGGCCTTGTCGAGGAACGTGCGACGGTCGATGGCGCCGTGGACGTAGGCGTCGAATAGGGCGAGCAGCTCCTGATCGAAATCGTGCGCGGTCTTGTGGGACATGGGTGCGACCCTCCGAACGTTTAGAGCACGGTCCTTCTCGCGTACACAACCAACACCCTCAGCGAGGCGGCACTCTCAGGCGCCTTTGTTCTTGTCGTCCCAGACCTTCGGCTCCCAGAGCTCGACCTTGTTTTCGTCTGGGTCCATGATCCATGCAAACTTGCCGTTTTCGTGCGACTCGGGTCCCTGGACGACTTCCACACCCCCCGCACGCAGCTGCTCCAGCAGCTCGCCGAGGTTGTCCACCCGGTAGTTGATCATGAAGGAAGAATTGCTTGGGCTGAACCACTGGCTGTCTTTCTCCGCGACATGCCACACCGTGAGGCCTCGATCCTCGGCCTTGTCGTCCGGCCATCTGAGGATAGCGCCGCCAAAATCTTCCAGCGGCAGGCCCAAGTGCTTCCGATACCACGCTGCCAGCGCAGCGCTGTCGCCCCTGCTCTTGAAGAAGACGCCGCCGACTCCGGTAATCTTCGCCATCGTAGCCTCCTGCCTGTTGGGCCGCCTAGCGTTGCGCATCCACGCGCGGGTCAGCACGTCAGCTTCATCGGCTTCGTTAGGCACCAGTGCCGAGGACTGGCCTGGCGACATCAGCCCAGGCTCTGGGGATTGAGTTGCCAGACCGCATAGTTCAGAGCGGAGGCGAAGCTCACCCACAGCAGATATGGGACCAGCAACCAACCGGCCAGCGCCCGCACGCGCCAGAAGGCGATCAGGGTCGCGATGATCAAGACCCACAAGAGCAGTATGTCAGCGAAAGCCAGCGCACCGAGATGCCAGCCGAAGAACAGCCAGCTCCATAGCGCATTCAGCGCAAGCTGGGCCAGAAACAACGATAGCGCCCCACGCGCTGTACGAAACCCGTCAGCGCGCCAGACGAGCCACGCGGCGATGCCTATCGCAACGTAGAGCACAGTCCAGACGGGGCCGAACACCCATGATGGCGGGGCCCATTTCGGCAGCACAAGCTGCGTGTAGAACAAGCCGGCATTGACTGACGCGGCGGCGCCGATCGCGGCGGCAACAAACGTGACGACGAGCCATCCGGTAAGACCGAGGATCTGTTTAGACGCAGGAAGATGAGCCATGAATACTCCTTGGTGCCTAGACGCCCCGGCTAAGCTGCGGCGCGCGTTCGCAGCATCTCACTCCGCCACGGGCCGCCCGCGCGCCGCCAGCTTCAGCCGGTTGTTCGACAGTGCCCGTGACTCAGGCCGCCAGCAGTGGAGCAAGTTCGTCGCGGGTCACCCGTGACAACCCTAGCTTCGTGAGCACCCGATTCAGCGCGGCGAC